>NZ_JBFBLX010000014.1:0-78949 GCF_040702705.1 Micrococcus sp. NPDC078436
TGGAGTACTACAACACTGAGCGGGGTCACGCCGCGCTCGGAGGACACCCGCCCATGAACCGGGTGCCACCAACCTCATGACCGGGTACACCTAGGCTGGGGGCATGAGCGCCCCCTCCCCCCTCGGACTCCTGCTGGACGTGGACGGTCCCCTGGCCTCCACCGAGACCCGCACCGTGCCGGAGGGGATCATCACCACCCTCGCCCGGCTCGCCCAGCGGCGCGTGCCGATCGGCTTCAACACGGGCCGCTCCGCCGACTTCCTCCTGCACAGCGTGATCGCCCCGCTGCGGGCGGCGGGGCTTCCGGACGACGCGCCGTTCTACGCCGTCTGCGAGAAGGGCGCCGTGTGGTTCCCCTTCTCCGCCGTCCCCGAGGGTGAGCTGCCCGAGGTGAGCGTCGACGTCCCCGTCCCGAACTGGGTCCGCACCGATCCGGACATGGCGATCGACCCCGAGCTGCGCGAGGCGATGTGGGCCGTGAACGAGGAGCGGGACGAGGACGTCATGTTCGCCGACCGGACGAAGCTGGTCATGGTCTCCCTCGAGGAGGAGGTGGGCGCGGACGACGCCGAGTTCACCCGGGTGCGCGACGAGGTCGTCGCGGCGATCGAGGACCTGCTGGAGAGGCGGGGCCTCGCCGAGGAGTTCGATGTGGACCCCACCATCATCTCGATCGACGTGGAGCACGCCTCCTCCGGCAAGGACCTCGGCGTCGCGCGGTGCCTGGGCTTGATGGCCGACGACGGCGTCGCCGTCCCCGAGCGCTGGATCACCGCGGGCGACTCCCGCTCCGACTACGCCATGGCGGACGCCCTGCACGCCATGGGCGCGCGCGTGGAGCACATGGACGTCCGCCCGGAGGACGGGATCCCGGAGAAGGCGTACGGCGTCCTCACCGCCGCCGACCTCGCGGAGCGCGGCGTCGGCCAGGCGGAGGACGTGCACGAGCGCGCCGGCGAGTCCCTCCTGCGGTGGGCGGAGCGGGACCTCCTCGGCTGAGCGGGTCCGCGTCACGGGGCGTCACCGGCGTCAACACGGCGACACCGGAAGTGGCGGCCGGCCGGCGTCGAGAGTGCACTGGGCCCATGACCGTGCACGCAACCGACACCCCCTCCCCCGCCGATGCGCGGGGCACCGCCCCGCTCGAGGTTCCCGTCCTCAACCTGTCGACCATGCGTCGGGCCGACGGCTCCTTCGACCCCGCGTTCCTGGAGCGCCTGCGCTTCGCGGCGCACAACGTGGGCTTCTTCCAGATCGTGGGCTACGGCGCGGAGCCCGGCCAGGTGGACGCGCTGTTCCGCGTGACCGCCGAGTTCTTCGCCCGCCCCGAGGCGGAGAAGCTGGCGCTGCACAACCAGGAGTCCCCGCACTACCGGGGCTACTCGGCGATCGCCGCCGAGCGGACGCAGGGCCGCCCCGACTCCCGCGAGCAGCTGGACTTCTCCGCGGACCGCGAGCCGATCCCGGCCGAGCGGATCGGCGAGGGGGAGGAGTTCTGGCACCTGCAGGGCCGCAACCAGTGGCCCGCCGGCATGCCGGAGCTCGAGCGCACCGCCATGGCGTGGACGGCGCTGATGGACCGCGTGGGCGAGGACCTCCTCAAGGCGCTCTGCGTGGCCATCGGCCTGGACGAGGACCACTTCTCCGCGGCGTTCGACGGCGACCGCGCGTGGATGGCCAAGCTGGCGCACTACGTCGGCGGCGTGGCCGAGGCCGGGACGCAGGGGGTGGGGCTGCACGCCGACTACGGGTTCATCACCCTTCTGCTGCAGGACGAGGTCGGCGGCCTCGAGGTGCGCCCCTACGGCCAGGACGCGTGGCTGCCGGTGGAGCCGATCCCTGGCGCGCTCGTGGTGAACCTCGGCGAGATGCTCGAGGTGGCCACGGACGGCTACCTCATGGCCACGATCCACCGCGTGCAGTCCCCGCCGCCGGGCGTGGACCGCTACTCCGTGCCGTTCTTCTACTCCCCCCGCCTGGACGCGGTGATCGAGAAGGTGGAGCTCCCGGCCGAGCTGGCCGCGGACGCCCGCGGGGTCTCCGACGACCCGACCAACCCGATGCTCGCCTCCTTCGGCTCCAACATGCTCAAGGGCTTCGCGCGCGCCCATCCGCGGGTGACCGAGCGGTTCCACCCGGGGCTGCTGAACCGCTGAGCCACCCCGCGGGAGCGGAGGTGTGAGCAGGAGGACAGGGCCCGAGTGGACCCCGGGGCCTGTCCTTCCGCACGGCTCGGTCCTAGCGTGGACCGGGAAGCGGCGCCTCCCCTCCCGAGCGGGGCGCCTCCCCCGACCCAGAGAGGTGCGCACCATGGCCACCGTCGCCCGCAACATCGTCGAGAGCCTCCACGCATCCGGGGTCCGCCGGATGTACGGCGTCTCCGGAGACTCCCTCAACGGCCTCACGGACGCGCTGCGCGACCACGGCGGCGTGGAGTGGGTGCCGGTCCGGCACGAGGAGTCGGCGGCGTTCGCGGCCTCGGCCGAGTCCCAGCTGACCGGCGAGCTCGCGGTGTGCGCCGGCTCGTGCGGCCCGGGCAACCTGCACCTCGTCAACGGCCTGTTCGACGCGCAGCGCACCCGCACGCCCGTCCTGGCGATCGCCGCGCACATCCCCTCCGAGGAGATCGGCTCCGGCTACTTCCAGGAGACCCACCCGCAGGAGCTCTTCCGCGAGTGCTCCGTGTACGTGGAGCACGTCTCCTCCGCGGACCAGATGCCCCGCCTGCTGCGCACGGCGATGCGCGCCGCCGTCGAGCAGCGCGGTGTGGCCGTGCTGGTGATCTCCGGCGACGTGGCGCTGACGGAGCTCGACGCCCCCGCCGAGGCCGTCCGGCACACGCCCTCCACCGTGGTCCCCGCGGACACGCTGCTCGTGGAGGCGGCCCAGGCGCTCAACGCCGCCCAGCGGATCACGATCCTCGCCGGCGCCGGCGCGGCGGGCGCCCACCGCGAGGTGGTGGCCCTCGCCGAGCGGCTCCAGGCGCCCATCGTCCACGCGATGCGCGGCAAGGAGCACCTGGAGTACGACAACCCGTACGACGTCGGCCTCACCGGGCTGCTCGGCTTCTCCTCCGGCTACAAGGCGCTCAAGGGAGCGGAGACGCTGCTCATCCTCGGCTCCTCGCTCCCCTACCGCCAGTTCTACCCCGAGGACGCGACGGTCATCCAGGTGGACATCCGGGGCGAGCAGATCGGCCGGCGGATCGCGGTGGACGTGCCCCTCGTGGGCGGGGTGAAGGAGACCGCGGAGGCCCTGCTGCTGCGGCTGCGCGGCAACGCGTCGTCGGCGTTCCTCGAGGAGATCCTGAAGGAGTACCGCACGACGCGGAAGGACCTGGACGAGCTGGCCACGCCGTCCCGCTCCACGATCCATCCGCAGTACCTGGCCCGCCTGATCGACGAGCGCGCCGCCGACGACGCCGTCTTCATCCCGGACGTGGGCTCGCCCGTGATCTGGGCAGCGCGCTACCTCACCATGAACGGGCGCCGCCGGCTCATCGGGTCCATGAACCACGGCTCCATGGCCAACGCCATCATGCAGTCGATCGGCGCACAGGCCGCGTACCCCGGGCGGCAGGTGATCGCGCTCGCCGGCGACGGCGGCCTCTCCATGATGCTCGGCGAGCTGCTCACCCTCGTGCAGAACGGCCTGCCCGTCAAGGTGGTGGTGTTCAACAACTCCTCGCTGAACTTCGTGGAGCTCGAGATGAAGGCGGCGGGCTTCGTCACGTTCGCCACGGACCTGAAGAGCCCGGACTTCTCCGTGGTGGGCGAGGCGGTGGGCCTGCGCGGCTTCCACGCGGAGACGTCGAAGGAGCTGCCGGACGCCGTGGACGCCTTCCTGGCCCACGAGGGCCCCGCGATCCTCGACGTCACGACCGAGCGCCAGGAGCTGACGATCCCGCCGAGCGTGGAGGCCGAGCAGGCCAAGGGCTTCGCCCTCTACGCGATCCGCACCGTGCTGGACGGCAAGGGCACCGAGCTCATCGACCTCGCCAAGGCGAACATCCGCCAGCTGTTCTGAGCGGACCCTGGCGGCCGACGGCGGCGGCCCGTCATCACCGGAGCCGGACAGCCCGCCCCCCGGTCTGACCGTCCCTCCGGTCGGACCTGCGAAAAGGGACAGGATCTGCGTCGAGGACGCAGATCCTGCCCCTTTCTGCCGACCGGGCCGGCGCCCGTCGAGTCGGCGGACGACGCGTCAGGCGCGGTGCGAGCCGGCCTCGTCCACGCCGCCGTCGCGCACGGACGTGGCACCCGGGGTGCCGGCCGCGTGGCGCTCGAGCTCCTCGCCGGTCATGCCCTCGCGGACGAGCCCGTCCGAGCGCAGCTCCCAGAAGTCGGCGTTGCGGATGCCGAGCGGGCGCGGGTCGAACTGCGGGTCCAGGCCCTGCTTCTTCTGGGCGTGGTAGTCCTTGAGGGCCTTCAGGGCGGGGCCCTGCAGGAACAGGATGCCGATGATGTTCATCCACGCCATGGAACCCACGCCGATGTCGCCGAGGCCCCAGGCCGCACCGGTGGTGGTGACGGCGCCGTAGGCCACGGACACGAGGATCAGGCCCTGCAGCAGGCGGATGACCACGCGGCGGACGGTCGAGTTCTTGGCGCCGCGGAACAGGTACGCGACGTTGACCTCCGCCATGTAGTAGTACGCCACGATCGTGGTGAACGCGAAGAACGCGAGGGCCACCGCCACGAAGGAGGGGCCGAAGCCGGTGAAGACGGTGTCGAAGCCGTTCTGCACGAAGGCGGGGCCCACCTTGGAGTCGGCGGGGAGGTTCCCCTCGAAGAGGACCGGGGTGGTCACGGCCTCGCCCTGGTACACGCGGTACATGCCGGTGGACAGGATGATGAACGCCGTGGCCGTGCAGACGAACAGGGTGTCGATGTAGACGGCGAAGGCCTGCGCATAGCCCTGCTTGGCCGGGTGGGAGACCTCCGCAGCGGCGGCCGCGTGGGGGCCGGTGCCCTGACCGGCCTCGTTCGAGTAGACGCCGCGCTTGACGCCCCACTGCACGGCGAGGCCGAGGATGGAGCCGAAGATCGCGTGCGTGCCGAAGGCGCTGGAGAAGATCGCTCCGAACACGGCGGGGATCTGGGAGAAGTTCAGGAAGAAGACGATCAGCGCCAGGATGATGTACAGGACCGCCATCACCGGGACGACGTACACGGCGAACGTCGCGATGCGCTTCACGCCGCCCACCACGATGAACGCGAGGATGATGACGATGCCGATGGCCACGGCCCACGCGGGCGCACCCCAGGCCTCGTTGATGGACGACGCCATGCCGTTGGCCTGCACGCCCGGGAGGAAGAAGCTGGTGGCGAAGACCGTCACGATCGCGAAGATCACGGCGTAGACCTTCAGGACCGGGCCGAACGCCGTGTGCTTGTAGGCCTTGTCGAAGTAGTACGCCGGACCGCCGCGGTACTCGCCGGTGTCCTTGTCCTTCTCCTTGTAGATCTGGCCGAGCGTGCACTCGATGAAGGAGGTGGCGGCGCCCAGGAAGGCGACCGTCCACATCCAGAAGACAGCGCCCGGACCGCCGAAGGCGATGGCCGTGGCCACGCCGCCGATGTTGCCCATGCCGACACGGCCGGCGAGGGACATCATGAGGGACTGGAAGGACGAGGTGCCGTCCGCGGACTTCTCGCCGTTCTTGAGCTGGGCGAGCATGTCAGGGATGCCCCGGACCTGGAGGAAGGCCGTGCGGAGAGAGAAGTAGACGCCTGCGAGGAGGCAGAGACCGATCAGGGGCAACGACCAGATGTAGCCGTTGGCCTCATCGATGAATTCGGCGAAGGTCATGGTGAGTCTCCGAAGTCGGGGTGCGAGCACCGAGACGGAGCGGGATCAGGGAAGGCGCCCCGCGGCAGGAAGGGAATCTGCTGAGGGGAACAGTACGCCACTCTGTGATGCCCGTCTCATCATTGGTCGACGCGTGACTCCCTGAGCCCGTGCGCCCGCCGCCGCACCCACACCCGCGCTCGTCCAGATCCTCCGGACGGGTCGCCCAGATCCTCCAGTCATGCGAAAAGCCCCGTCACCACGGGGGTGACGGGGCTTACCCGCGGAGGATGGGGGATTCTCCCCCGACCCGCATGATCTAGCCGATTCTGGAGGATCGGCTAAGGGCATGACTGTTCAGTGACTAGTAGGCCCCGGCACGGCGGCAACCGTCCGGGGCATGGTCCGAACAGTGAAGGTGTCCGAACATGTCCCACCCTACCCGTACCCTCCCCCAGCTTCTCCAGCCCGTCGCCCGCGCTGTCGTCTCTCTGACGCTCACGGCGGCGGGCTTTGTCGTGCTGTTCCTGCCCTCGATCTGGACCGGCCCCATGTGAGCCTCCGGCCCCCGCACGCGGGGCCGCGTCCTGTCCGCCGTCCTGGAGACGGTGGGCGGCACGAGGTCACAGCGTGACTATCCAGGCGGGACAGCCGGCCTACCTGATCCAAAGGCTCCGGCGCAGTCGAAACACCCTCCCCGAACCGTCCGAACTGCCGGGCGGAGGAACGGCCACGAGCTCGGCCACACCTAGGGCCATAACGGCAGACACCCCGAAACTCGGGGGGTCTAGTCGGCGTGGGCGAACGGCGCTGAGTGAGGGCGGGGGCGTCGGGAGCTTTGGGGCAGGGGACTTGAACAAGCCCGCCCGTAGGTCCGCTAGTCCCCGCAGGGGACGCCTTAGAGGCAACCAGCACACCAACCACCGGCCAGCACGGCCACGAACAACGGAGACACCATGAACACCCAGCAGCAGACCACCACCGTTCCCACCGGCTTCCGCGTCGAGGTCGATACCCAGGGCGACGACACGATCACCACCATTGCCGGCCCCAGCTCCGGCGGGGTGACCACCTTCATTGACGAGCGCGACGGCTCCGTGGTCCTGGCCGTGGACGGCTACGACAAAGACCTGTCCACCGGACTGGACCTGACTTACGAGGACGCCCGCCGTCTGGCCCGCGATCTGTCCGCCGTGGTCGAGCGTCTGGACGACTTGCAGCGCCCCGAGGTCGAGCGGATTGCCCGGGAGCTGCACGCGCGTGGCAAGCGGGCCACCGTGGACGAGCTGGGTCAGCGTGCCCATGACGCCGGGGTGAGTGTCGTCGCCGTGATGTCCGCGTATCAGGCTCTCGCGCGCGCCTGACCGGCGGGAGTACCCACTGAGCGGGTACCCCCGGAAGCACGAAACGGCCCCGGGCATTGCGGCAGGCGACACCACACGTGAGAGTTCCTTGAACACCGGGTGATCTGCTGGATTCTGTCAGAGTATGTCCAAGTATGTCGTCTCTACATACTCCTATACACTTCCCGCCGCCCGGCTATGATCCTCGTGTGGACCCAACCCTCAACCCATACAGCCCGGGCTCCGGCATTGCTCCGCCCTTCCTCGCAGGCAGAGACGCAGACCTCAGTGCCCTTGCCAGCCTCATCCACCGCGTACAGGACTCCAGGTCTGGCCGCGGCATCATCCTCTCCGGCCTCCGCGGCGTGGGTAAGACTGTGTTACTGAACCGTCTCCGAGGCATGGCTGATGAAGCCTCCTGGCTGACCATCCAGTTCGAGGCGCGCCCTGGGAAGGATGGGGCTAAAATTTCCCGCCAGACACTGGGTCAGGGACTGCAACGAGCCTCGCTGACGTATCGAGCCAAAGCGGCATCCGAGAAAATCGCGGCGATGTTAGATTCTATTCGGTCTCTCAACGTGACCCTTGGCGCAGATGGATTTAGTGTCGGCATAGAGAAGGACGCCATTAAGGGGGCCACTGGATCTCTTGAGGTAGATTTTCAGAGCACTATGGAGGCTGTCTGCCTAGTCTTACGTGACGAAGGCAAGGGTTTCGCTTTATTTATTGACGAAATGCAGGATCTCGACAAAGAGTTGATGCAATCGCTGATTGTGGCACAGCATTACGCCAATCAAAGAGAGCTTCCGTTCTTCGTGATCGGAGCAGGACTACCAAGCCTGCCAGCCCGATTGTCAGCGACTCGAAGCTATGCAGAACGGCTTTTTCAATACCGACCGATCGGACGCCTGCGACAAGAGGAAGCGGAGGAATCACTAGAGAGGCCAGCCGAGCGAGAGGGCGCGGCATACACCTCAAGTGCGCTCGAGATCCTCCTCAAGGAGTCGGGCCAGTACCCTTATTTCTTGCAGGAGTTCGGAAGCGCCCTGTGGGAAATAGCCCAAGACTCGCCATTCACCGAAGAGGCCGCTAGGGCGGCTGCGATTGCCGGCAAAGCCCGTCTCGATGCTGGATTCTTCCCCTCTCGGTGGGACCGCGCGACCCCCGGAGAGCGCGACTATCTCATCGCAATGGCGCAGGATGGAGAGGACCCCTCCCGAAGCGGGATTGTTGCCGACCGACTAGGGAAGGCGCCCCAAGGCCTGGGGTTGGTTCGCGCCAAGCTAATCGAAAAGGGGCTCATCTATGCGCCTGAGCGTGGGCAAGTTGCATTCACCGTACCCGGAATGGCGGATTACATCGCTCGCATAAGCGATTAGGCCAGGTTTCTGTGCTCTGACAGAACCTTGCGCTACCGTAGCGATCAGCGCCGCCCGCCGCATTCCCCCTCCGCTGGCCCGGCGGCGCTAGGTGCCCCCGGCCAATCCCGTTTCAACGCCGGGGGCACCGCTCGTTCGTTTCCCACCTAGGCAACCCATCGGTGACCACCTAGCATCACCACATGAGCAACGAGACGCCGATCCCAGACCGCTGCCCCACATGCGGCGGCGTGATCCGCCTACAGAAAGAGATCGAACCATCCCTTGCGGGCGGCAAGGTGTGGCGCTGCAACAAGGGCTGCTTCGAGCAGCGTTAAGCGCTCCGCCCGCCCCGCAAGGCGGGCCCGGCTAGATCAGCGCCCGAACTTGCCCGTAGTGCGCTTGTTCTCCCACCGCTGGAGCTGGTGAACCGCCCTACGCGAGTAACCGATGGACTCCATTGCGTCCTGCACCTGGCGCACCGTCATCCCACTGCCGGCCACCTCGCCCATGAGCTTCGGCATCAAGACCTCTGACTGCCCGTTCCGGTCCCAGCCGTTGTTGCCGTAGAAGTCGAGGTCGTCCAGCAGCTCCGATTGCTCGGCAGTGAATCCATCCCAAGTGTGCCCAGGGGGCTTTCGAGCCATTGCGGCACTCCTTCTCGCGACCTACGGGTGAGACGCATGCCACAGTACGGGCACGCTGGCGCTGGGGGTAGGTGTCTTCCCAATGGCGGTCACCACGGGCCCTCACCCGCCCTCGGGTCCGGCCCCGCCCACTCGGCCACGGTCGCGGGAGACAGACGCGCCTCCCACATGCGGTTCATGAGGGCGCCATGACGCTTCCACCACTCCTCCACGTCGTCAGGTGTCCCAGAGCGCCACAGCGCGCGCCACTCGGTCACAATCGCCGCGTGCTCGGGGTCCATCTTCACGGGACGACGGCGACGCTTCATGCCGCGCCCCTCACCTGCACGCCGTAGGCACCACGGGCCGCCCGACGCTGGGGCCGATTGTCCTCGGCGTCCGGGATACGGAGAGCGGCCAGGATGCGGGCCAGGTTGATCCGCTGCTGACGGGCTTCCACGTGCAACGGCTGGGCCACTTCATCGCCGCGCGCGTTGGTGACCGTCAAGGGCGCGCCCTCGGCCTGGGCGGCGAGCTGGTCCAGCAGGTCGGCGGTCCGGCACGCCTCCAGCAACAGCAGCTCCTCATGCGTCTCCAGTTCCAGGCTGTTCGTCACGTCGTTCCACAGGCGGGCGCCGCGCTCGCGCAGACCGGCGGGAGGGTTCGAGGTAGTCACTTGATCTAGTCCTGTCTTTTAGTGCGGGAGAACGGCGTACAGGGCCGTTCGGGATGGGGTCTGGGCCTCGCGCACGCGCGCGAGGACTGTTTCAGGTCACTCACAATCTGCGCTCCTATACGCAGGGCGGCAGGGGAGGCCGGGGGGAGGGTGGGGGGGTGGGGGCGACAGAGCCCCCGGGGGGCAGTCGCCCCACCTCGCAAGGCTGCGTAGGTAGGGCGACTGCAAGAAGATGCGTACGGTCCGCCTGAACCGATTGGGTTCCTCGCTTTCCTCTAGTCAGGCGGTATTTGTCCGCGCGCCGGCGCAGCGAGGTCTTTGCAGGTGAGCATCCCGCTCGTTCGCTTCGTTCCGGCCCGTGCGGGGTTGCACGTCCAGCCGGTGACGTTGACGCCGTGTCTCATGCCTAGAGCTTGGAGCGGGTCACCATGCCCCCGGGCCACCGAACACATGGACGGTGAACTGATCGGACTTCGGCGTCACAGCCGCCTTCTTGGTCGCTTCGTCGCCCCGGCGGGCGCGTTCGTGGGCGGCGTCGTCTCGTGCCTGGGCCTCGCGGTCAAAGGCGATGTAGGTCGTCTTCTCCGGCATTGCCTCGGCGGTGGCGATCACGATCCATCGCGCCATCGGCTGCACCTCGGCGGCGCCCAGCCAGTCCCATCCGTAGTCCCAATTCGGGCTGGTGCTATCGAAGTAGGCATCCCTCAGACGATGCTCTCCTGCGTCGGGGTGCGCGATGTTCCGCCCGTAGCGGGTGATGGGCGCGTTGTGGTTGACCCCGTCCAGAGAGTCCAGAAAGCCGGCAATGCTGTTCATCTGCATGGCCAGGTCGGTGAACGTGGACCACTGAGAGGCGGCGGGGCTGCTGAGTACGTTCACGGCGCGGAGCTCTCCGCCGCCGAACGTATTGCGGTACAGATCGAGCCAGGCGGTGGCGTGCGTGTTGAACATCTTTTCGAGACGAGGACGAGAATCGGCGGCCATCTTGTCGATGGCGGTGGTTTCGTCAGTGGTCAGGCGCCTCAGCACGGTGTCCGTGCGCAATGCCTCGAGAGTGCTCTTGAGTGCGTCAAGCTCGGTCGCGGCCTCCATGATCTCTTGCCGGTCGCCGCGAATGACGATGCCGGGCATGGAGTCATCGAGTGCCTTGATTTCTCCCTCGATGCTCTGCCGGAGGGCGCTTGCCGTCTCCGTGGCCTTCTGTGCTGCCGCGACTTCCTTGGACGGCTTGAGTCCGGCTGCGGTCATCTTGCTTAGCAGAGTGATGGCGCGGTGGTTGCCTCGACCGAAGGCGTTGAGAAAGTAGTTGTCCATGCTGGTTATTACCTTTCGAGGGGCGCACTATTGCGCAGGCGGTGGGGTGAACTGGAAGTAATGGAGCAGGCTAGATGCGTCACTCGCGATAGCTGTTGGGGTATCGCGTGCGCATCCTCTTGAGGCTTTCCGAGCGGGTGGGCGAAAATTCCAGGGCGCGCTCGTAGAACGACTCAAGGCTCGGCTTTGGTGGATACCCGAGTCTTTGCATTTCCTCGCGCGTCTTACCTGCGTCACTTGCCTGCTCGAAGATCAACAACTTTCGGTAGGCCTGGGGAGTGATGCGGGAGTTGTATCTGAAGGATGAATCTGAATGGTTCATGGCCGTGTTTCCTTCTGGGGGTTAGACGGATGATGCTCTGAGGTGTGCTGTTTGGAGAGTGCGGAGGATGCCGCCCCTATAGGGGGCGGGTCACGCGGCACGGGGCGGGGCGTGGTGAGCGTGGAGACGCCGGTACGCGGGTCGGTGTCCGTGATCCCGTGGCGGCGGTTCAGCTCGGCCAGGAATCCGGCCAGCCGGTCAGGCTGGTAGCCGCGTCGCGTGCTCATGCGGCCTCCGTCTCGTGGGCGCCGCGCAGTGCTTCCAGCTCGGCCTCGGCCTTCTCGGCGCGTACACGGAACCGCTCGGCCCGCTCCATGTGGAACCGGACCTGCTGGCGCATGTTGTCCTCTGTGCTCGGGCGGTCGGTGTTCGGGGTGTCGGTCATCGTTGGGCCTTTCTGGGGACGACGACGGCCCCGGCATCGCGGGGATGCTCGGGGCCGTCTGTATCGGTGTAACTCGTGTAACTGTGTATCGGGTTGGGGGCACTAGCCCCGACCTCTCCGTTACAGAGTTACAGGTGTTACAGGGGGGTGCGGGGCGTATACGCCTTGCTTCACGCGCATGATTCGCCCGGCTTCGTAGGCACGCTTGAGGTACACGCGCACCTTGGAGTCGTCCCAGTGCAGGAGCGTCGCCAGCTCCTTGGGTCGGATGCCCTCGGGGCACTTGCCTACTTCTTCCACGAGCTGGGCCATGTCATCGCTAACGCCTGCCGTGGCCCGCATGGTCTCAGCAGCTCGGGCCGCTTCGGCAAGGTCACCGCCGATGGTGTGCCAGCGTGAGCCGTCGAAACGCACCGCGTACTCACCTTCTCGGGCATCGCGGGACGTGACGGAGAGCGTGCCCTCCTCCTGATTGCGGTCACGGCGGATCACGAGGATCGAGTCAGCCGCGCCGGCCAATCCCTGAGTGCCACTGACGGCCTCCAGGAAGTCCTCCCGGCCCCCCTTGTTGGTGTGATGGACCACGATCAGGGAGGAGCCTGTGCAGGCGTCCACGAGGTTCTTCAGCGCGGACATCTGCGAGTAGTCGCGCCCGTACTGGTCATTGCTGCTGCTGTGCCCGCGCACCTTGCCCAGCGTGTCCAGGATGACCAGCGGCCTTTCATCGGCGTGACGGTCCAGAAACGCGCGAACCGTCACATCCGGGGCGGCAGTGAGGGCGGTGAGGAACAACAGGTTCGGCCCGCCTTCCACGTCCAGCATGTTCATGCGGGACTGCAACCGGCGCGGGCCGTCCTCCAAGGCCAGGTACAGCACGGGGCGCTGATCTACAGGGATTGTGCCCAGTGCCTTTCCGCCCGTGGCGGCTGCTTGTGCCAGGTCCAGCACCATCCACGATTTCCCCACCTTGGGCGCGGCCACGAGCAGCGTCAGGCCCTCGGGGATCAGCCCAGGCACGACGTACTCCACGGGGGCGAACGTCTGCCGGGTCAACCAGTCAGCGGAGAATGCGCCGTCCAGGGGGTCCGGGGCGGTCACCTCCGACCAGTCCACTTCCAACTCATGCGGCGTCGGCAAGGGCGCTCACCCCCTGCCGCGCCTGAGCGTGCCAGTCACGGAATTGGAGGACGGAGCGCAGCTGAGCAGCCTCGGCCCCGTCCCAGACGCCGAACGTGCGGCGGACAGAATCCACGATGGCCGGGTGCGCCGTGCAGTCGTGCTCGGACGCGAGGGCCAGCACGAGGGCGATAGCGCGCCCCCAATCGCCGCATGGGCAGGTCGGGGCGTGCTCGGCCTCGGCCAGCTTCTCCAGCAGCTCGGACGTGAACAGATCGTTCTCCCGGACCTCACTCACTGGCCCCACCCCCGTACACCTCGGGCACCAGTCGGCAGAGCACGACCTCGGCATGGTGCCCGCGGGCCACCGCGCGATCAGCAGCCCTCTGGGCGGGCTGTGCCTGGAGGAAAACGCGGCGACGATGGCGGGGTTCAGGGTCACCCGGCACGGTCACGACGAGGACGAAAACGCCCGCGACGAGATCGGCAGAATCCGGTACGATTGAGGGAGAAATCGGCGTCTTGGTGGTGTCTGATTCGGTCTTGGTGTTGAGCGCCGTCCCCAGGGTGAGGGGGCGGCGTTCTTCTGTCTGGGGATGGGTCACGCGGCGGTCACCGCCTCGCGGGCGTACTGCTCGGCCGCTCGGCGCTGACGGCCCCGGGTGAGGGTCTGGTAGGCGGCGTGCTGTTCCCGTCCCATGAGGGGCCGCGCGTCGGGTCCGACATTGCCGGCCTCCGTCATGCGCTCGATGGGCCGCAGATTGGCTGGTCCGGGATGCAGGGTCTCGGCCCAGCGGTCCGGCAGGGTCGCATGGGCCAGGGCGGCATCCTTGTAGACACGGCGGGTGAGGTAGTCCGCATTGCGACGCGACAGCCCCAGCTCACGGCGGTAGTGGTGGTGCAGCTCGGCAATGGTGACCTTGTTAGTCTCCATCTCAGGGGCCTTGGGTGAGCGTTCGCTCACAGGCCGGGGAGTGGTGGCGGTTCTCAACGGGCATCACCGCCCCGGAGGGAACCGAGAGGCGTCACGGGCTGCCGGAGACGCTGAACGTCTTCCGGGTCGATGCGGATGAGCCTGGGGCCGTAGCGGTAGGCGGCGAGGTCGCCGCGGGCGATGAGGCGGCGGATCGTGCTGGGAGAGGTGCCGAGATAGTCGGCGGCGTCTGCGATGGTCCAGCGAGATTCTTCAAGTCGAACGGCTGTCATGAGGTGTCCTCTGAGAACACGAATGCCGAGCACACGGCCACGTCTGTCTGTGGTCTCGTGGTGCTCGGCGTCCCATGCGGGGCACTCCATATGGAGTGTCTACCGTTCGCCCTACTCACCGGGAATCAGCTGTGCAGCCTACCGCCTTCGCGGTCCCAGCCCCTCGGGCTAGCGTCGTCATTCACTTTTCGCGGTCATACTATGGCACATGCACCACTAGCGTCAAGCATGGTCACAAATTGGCAGGGCTGCCATCCATTCCCGCAGTCAGGCTCGCCAAGCGGGACCGCTCAGCGTGCTGGTAGACCTCCACACTCTTCACGTCTGAGTGCCCGGCGTAGGCCTTCAGCTCGGCCAGTGTCGCGCCCTGCTGTCCCAGGCGGGTGAGGGCGGTATGACGCAGGCCGTGGAAGGTGAAGTTCTCCAAGGGCGTGCCACCCTCGGCCACCTTGACTGCATTCAGCTGGTCCATTGCGGTGCGGAATCGCTTGCCGATGGTGTTCGGGTTGTGCAGCCGGTTCCCCCCTCCGGCGCGAGGGAACAGCAGCGCGTCAGCCTCGGGGTCGGTGTGGGCACGGAGGTGTGACTCCAGGTCATCCACGATGGCGGCAGGCACGGGGATGACGCGGCGTCCGGCCTCAGACTTCGGGGCCTCCTCACGCACGCCTGAGCCTCGGGCCTGGACCTGGGCGGCGACCTGTAGCCACGTCGTCCCGTTGTCGTCGCGGGTGATGTGGCGGCGGCGCAGTGCCAGCACCTCCCCCAGACGCAGACCGGCCCAGCCGGCCAGCAGCACGGCAAGTCGATCAGAGGCCGGCATGAGGTCTGCCAGGCGGGTGAGGTCGTCCGGGGCGATGACCTCGCGGTTGCGCTCTACGGGCCGGTTCTTGCGGCGGAACTTGCGTGCGGCCAGCGGCGGGACGGGAGAGGTCAGCAACCACGGATCGAAGGTGCGGGGCAGGTCGGCGGCGTCGCCCGTGGCGAACTTGAACACAGCGGCCACGTCGCGGTGAATGCGAGCGGTGCCGTCGATGCCCAGGGGACTCGCCTCCATGCGATCCAACCAGTCGTTGACCTCCAGGGCGGTGACTTCGGAGACGGCCCGATCCCCGAACTCGGGGAGGAAATGGGCCTCCAAGTGCCGCTTGTAGGTGTAGACGGTGCCCTCTTTCAGACCGGACGCCGCCAGCCATGCCAACCACGCCTCGGACAGCTCGCGGACAGTGCGGGTGTCCCCGAGTGCCTGGGCCTTGCGTGCCTCGCGTTCGGCCTTCAACCGCTGGCGGCGCACGCTGGGCGGCTCGAACGTGCCGCGTGCCTTCTCTGCACGGGCGATGTCGAGGGCGGCGCGCGCGTCCCCGATGGTCTGGAACATGCCCAGGGAGTGCTGCACGCCGTCAACGAAGAGGCGGGCACGGTAGGACTTGCCGATCCGGCTGATGCCTCGCGGGAGCTTCGCCTCCTTCGGCATGTCCCATCCCCCTGACTAGTTGACTGCTATGTGTCTGGTTCTATGGTACCTTGTGACCATCACTGAACAGCCGTGACACAAGGGCAACCGCCCACAATCGGCTCAGACATGCGAAAAGCCCCGGAACCACTGGGGTCCCGGGGCTTACCCGCGGAGGATGGGGGATTTGAACCCCCGAGGGCGTTAACCCAACACGCGTTCCAGGCGTGCGCCATAGGCCGCTAGGCGAATCCTCCTTGGCTGCCCCAATGCGGAAGACCGCACAAGGGCAGGCTCCATCATAACCAGGTGGCGCGCCGGGACGCCAATCGCCCGCCCGACTGGCCCTGCGTCCGAGCGCTGGTAGACTCGTGGACGGCCCCTCACGTGGTGTCATCTCGCTGAACTCCCCCAGGACCGGAAGGTAGCAAGGGTAGGTGGGCTCTGGCAGGTGCGTGAGGGGTCTTTCACGTCGTCAGGAGGTCCCATGTCCGCTGGCCGCTATGCACCCTCGCCCACGGGGACCCTGCACCTGGGCAACCTGCGCACCGCACTGGTCTCGTGGCTGGCGGCCCGCGCGTCGGGCCGGCCCTTCCTGCTGCGCGTCGAGGACCTGGACCGCGTCCGCTCCGGGGCCGAGGCCGAACAGCTCGCCGACCTCGCCGCCGTCGGGATCACGTGGGACGCCCCGCCCGTGCGCCAGTCCGAGCGCACTCCCCGCTACGACGCGTCCGTCGCCGCCTTGCGCGCCGCCCACGGCGCGGACGTGGTGTACGAGTGCTTCTGCTCCCGCAAGGACATCGCGGAGGCCACGTCCGCACCGCACCCCACCGCGGAGCCCAGGGACGACGACGGCGCCGCGGCCCCCGACACGCCCCTCGCCTCGGGCGCCGCACGGCGGCCTCCGGGCTTCTACCCGGGCACGTGCCGCGGCCTGACGGAGGACGAGCGGGCCGAGCGTCGTCGGACGCGGCCGGCGGCACTGCGGATCGACGCGGCCCGGGCGGCCGGCCTGCCGGCGGGCACCGTGCCGCGGGCCCACGCCCGCGACGTCCTCCACGGCGAGGTCACGGGCCTCGTGGACGACCTCGTCCTGCGCCGCAACGACGGCGCCTACGCGTACAACCTGTCCGTCGTCGTCGACGACCTGGCCCAGGGCGTGGACCAGGTGGTGCGCGGCGACGACCTGCTCGACTCCACGCCACGCCAGCGCTGGCTGGCTGAGCTGCTCAGCGCGGCGCGCGGCGAGACGGCGCCGCCCACCGAGTACCTGCACGTTCCCCTCGTGCTCAATGCTGGGGGGAGGCGACTGGCCAAGCGGGACGGCGCCGTCACCCTCGCCGACCTCGCGGCGCAGGACCCCCGCTGGACGCCGGAGCGCGTCCGGGACCGCCTGCTGGAGTCGCTCGGCCTGCCGGCCGGCCCCCTCGAGGGCGCGGTGGCGGCGTTCGACCCGCGGGGGCTGCCACGCGAGCCGTGGGTGTTCGACCCGGCGGGCTTCGTGGCCTGACCCGGCTGGCAGCGGCCGGCACCCGAGGCGCCGACCGCGGCCGCGGCTCAGAGAACCTGCGCGGCCTGGTCGAACTCGAGGCGGCCCTGGCGCGGGCTGACGGCCTTCTCGTGGTCGGAGGCCGCGTGGCCCACGTTGATCACCACGAGCGAGCGCCAGCCGCTCTCGGCATGGAAAGCGGCGTCGACGCCGTCGGTGCTGAAGCCGGCCATGGGGCCCACCTCGAGGCCGAGGGCGCGCAGGGCCACGGTGAGGTAGCCGATCTGGAGGAGCGCGTTGGTGCGGCCCATGCCGTCGCGCAGCTCGGCCTTGCTCTCCCACTGCTCCCGGAAGCCCTCGCGGAAGGGGGCGAGGTGGGGCATGTGCTCGTGCCAGCGCGGGTCGTAGGCGGCGATCAGGGTGAGCGGCGCCGCGAGGGTCTTGTCCGCGTTGAACCCGGCCATGTGCGGGGCCAGCCGCTCGCGGGACTCGCGCGACTCGACCGCGGTCAGGCGCAGCGGCTGGCTGTTCATGGCGGTCGGCGCCCAGCGCACGTGCTCGTAGGCCTCGCGGACGAGGGCGGTGTCCACGGGCTGGTCCGTGAAGTGGTTCGTGGTGTGGCGGTCCTCGAAGAGGGCGGGCAGGACGGAGGCGTGGTCGATCCGGGTCATGACGGCGTCAACGCCCGCGCGGACGCACGCCATTCCCGCCGCTCCTGCACAGGCGTCGCAGCGGGCGGCGGGGGCCGACGACGGCGGCCGGCGGGCCGTACGGCGTCCGGGTGAGCCGCTAGGGTGAGCCAGGTGAGCACCGCCCTGTATCGACGCTATCGCCCGGACCGATTCGAGGAGGTCATCGGGCAGGATCACGTCACGGTCCCGCTGCGCACCGCGCTGTCCAAGGACCGGGTGAGCCACGCCTACCTCTTCTCGGGCCCGCGCGGCTGCGGCAAGACCACCTCCGCCCGCATCCTCGCGCGCTGCCTGAACTGCGCGGAGGGCCCCACGCCCACGCCGTGCGGCGAGTGCGACTCGTGCCGCGACCTGGCCACGGGCGGGCCCGGCTCCCTGGACGTCATGGAGATCGACGCCGCCTCCCACGGCGGCGTGGAGGACGCCCGCGGCCTGCGGGAGCGGGCCACCTTCGCCCCGGTGCGGGACCGGTACAAGATCCTGATCATCGACGAGGCCCACATGGTCACGGCGGCAGGCTTCAACGCGCTGCTGAAGATCGTGGAGGAGCCGCCGGAGCACCTCAAGTTCATCTTCGCCACCACGGAGCCGGAGAAGGTCATCGGGACCATCCGCTCCCGCACCCACCACTACCCGTTCCGCCTCGTGCCGCCTGAGCCGCTCATCGCGTACCTCGAGCAGCTGTGCGCCGAGGAGCAGGTGCGCGTGGAGCCCGGCGTCCTTCCCCTCGTGGTGCGGGCCGGCACGGGCTCGGTGCGCGACACCCTCTCCGTGCTGGACCAGCTCATCGCCGGCGCCGAGCAGGGTGCGGTGTCCTACGACCTCGCGGTGAGCCTGCTCGGCTTCACGCCGGAGGCCCTGCTGGACGACGTGATCGACGCCGTGGCCGCGGACGACACCCCCACCGTGTTCCGCGTGGTGGACCGCGTGGTGCAGTCCGGCCAGGACCCGCGCCGATTCGTGGAGGACCTGCTGGACCGGTTCCGCGACCTCGTGATCGCGCGCGCGCTGCCGGAGGAGGCCGGTGCCATCCTGCACGGCATGCCGGAGGACCAGGTGCGGCGCCTGTCCGCGCAGGCCGCCCAGCTCTCCCGCGCGGAGCTCTCCCGGCTGGCGGACGTCACCAACCTCGCGCTGACGGACATGGTGGGCGCCACGAGCCCCCGCCTGCACCTCGAGCTGCTGATGGCACGCCTCGTGCTGCCCGCCACGGACGACACGCACCGCGGCCTCTCCGCCCGCCTCGAGGCGCTCGAGCGGCGGCTCGAGTACGGGGGCTCGCCCGCGGCCTCTGCACCGGCCCAGGCCGCCGAGGCCGCCGAGGGCACCCCGCACACGGGGGCCGTCGGGGAGGCGGCCGGCCTCTCCGGTGCCGCCCTGGCCCGCGCAGCCATGCGCCGACCCGAGGCCGAGGAGACCACCCCCAGCGCCCGGCAGCAGGACGCGCCGGCCCGCCAGGAGCAGCGCCCGGCCGCCCCCACGCAGGCGCCCGCCGCGCCCGAGACCCCGCCGTCGTCGGCCGCCCCCGCAGCGCCGACCGCGCCGACGCCGCCGAGCGTCCCCGAGCAGTGGTCCCCGCCGCAGCAGGACGGATCCCCCACGCCGGACGAGGCCGCCGGCAGGGCGGACGCGGAGGGCAAGGGCCCGGAGAAGCCGGTCCCGGAGAACACGGGCGCGGAGCCGACCTCCGCGGCCCCGTCGTCCCAGCGCTCCGGCGAGGCCGAGGGCCGGGCCGCGGCCCCGAGCACCTCCGGCACGGGCCCCTCCTCCGCGAACCCCGTGGAGATGGTGCGCCGCGCCTGGCCGGACATCCTGGCCGCCCTCGAGGACTCCTCGCGGCTGGTGTGGATGCTGGTGAAGGACAACGCGTCGGTCACCGGATACGACGGCTCACTGCTCACGATCGGATTCCAGCAGGACGGCCCGCGGCAGTCGCTGCTGGGCCGCGGCGGTGACCGGGTGCTGGCCGAGGCCGTCCACCGTGTGCTCGGCATCCGCCCGGAGCTCGACCTCATCCTCGGCGGGGATGCTCCCCGCCCCGAGCACCGCGCGTCCGCCGACGCCCGCCAGGCCTCCGGCCGGCCCGCATCGGGGTCGCCGCGCCCCCAGCAGCAGCCCCCGCAGGACGCATCGGACACCCGCGGCCTCCAGCGCCCTCCGGCCCAGCCAGCGACCGCGTGGCCCGCGCCCGCCGACACACGGACCTCTCCCGAGCCAGGGCGCCCCACGTCCGCCGCGTCCGCGCCACCTGCGGCCGCGCCCGCTCCTCCGTCCGCGCCCGCGTCTGCTTCCCCCGCTCCCTCGGCTCCGACCGCGGACAGCTGGGGCCATGCCGGCGAGGCGCCCCCCGCGTGGGAGGACGCCCCGCCGAGCGAGGAGGACCCGTGGGACACCCTCCCCGAGTTCGACCCGGACTCGGACATGGAGGACTCCCCCGGTCCCGAGGGATGGGTGCCGCCGCAGGGTGCCCAGGAGGACGGCGGACCGCAGGAGAACGCCTCGAGCGGCACGCCCGGGTGGGACGGGCCGGTGCCCAGCCCGTCGGACTGGGGCACGCCGCCGCAGGCCGACCAGCCCGCCCCGGCCCCCCGGCCGGACGAGGCGGCCTCGCCCGGGGCCGAGCCCTGGCCCCCCGCCGGGCCCGCCCCGACCGCGGACGCCGCGCAGCGGCTCCAGGACGTGACCCCTGAAGCGGCGGAGCGCGCCTACGATCCCGGACCCCTCGTCCGCGAGTCCGCCCCCACCATTCCCGTGTTCGCCCGGCCCGAGGCGGAGCTGCGTGCCGAGTTCGAGGCCCGCTTCGGCACCACGCGGCCCGCCGGCTTCGACGGCGGCTCCCGCGGCGGCGCCTCCGACGCACGCGGGGCGGAGCACACGGCACCGCCGGCCGCCTCGGACCAGACGCGCACGGGACGGGCCGACGGCGACGGCGTCCCCCCGGGCCAGGGCGATGACCCCGCCGCCTCGGAACGAGAGGACCCCCACCCGGCCGCTTCGACGGCCGCGGTCTCGAGCGACGCCCACCCCGACGCCACCGGCGAGCCCTCCTCGGACGGGACGCCGGCCCCCGGCGTGCCCGCGCACGACGGGGGTGGACCCCCCGCAGCGGGGACCGCGCCGCGCGGTTCGGGGCATCCCGCCAGCATGTTCCCGCGCCTCATGGAGCGTCTCGAGGCGGGCGGGCCCCTGGAGCCGCCCGTCAACGCCCGCGACGCCGGCGGAGACGGGACGGTCGGGCCCTCCTCGAACGGCCCCTCCGCCTCCTCCGGGCCGTCGGGGAGCACCGCTCCGCCGTCGGGTCGGCCGAGCCCCACCGCCCTGGGCGCCCGCCCAACGGGAGACGGCCGTGCCGCCGCCGGTGGGGAGCCTCCCGCTCCTCCCGCGATGGACCCGCGTGCCGCCGCGATCCGGGCGGCCCGCGAGGCCGCACAGGGCCGCGCGCCGGCTCGGCCCGCCGCGCCGGCCACCGCGTCCTCCCCCGCCGTCGCGTGGACGGACGAGGTGGCCAGCGACGACGATGTGGCGCTGGAGGACTCCGGGCTCGTGGGCCGGGCCGTCGTCGAACGCGTGCTCGGCGGCCGGCTCCTCGAGGAGCGGCCGCACGAGCCCGTGCGCTGACCCACACGGCCGACCCGCGCCCTTGTCATGTCCGGTGGTCGTGGCAGACTCGCGTCAGCGCGGTGACCCCGCGCGGACGGACCGGACGGAGCCGGCCGGGCCCACGCAAGACGAAGGGACGACGTGTACGAGGGAGCGGTTCAGGACCTGATCGACGAGCTCGGGCGGCTGCCGGGCATCGGGCCGAAGTCCGCCCAGCGGATCGCGTTCCACATCTTGGAGGCGGACGCGCAGGACATGACGCGCCTCGCGGACGCGATCCGCACCGTCAAGGACAAGGTGCGGCTCTGCTCGGTGTGCTTCAACGTCTCCGAGCAGGACGTGTGCGCGCTGTGCCGCGACGCTCGCCGGGACGCCGCCCAGATCTGCGTGGTGGAGGAGTCCCAGGACGTGATGGCCATGGAGCGCACCCGCGCGTTCCAGGGCAAGTACCACGTGCTCGGTGGCTCCATCAATCCGATCGCGGGCATCGGCCCGGAGCAGCTGCACGTGCGCGAGCTGCTCACCCGCCTGCAGGACGAGACCGTGCAGGAGGTCATCCTCGCCACGGATCCCAACCTCGAGGGGGAGGCCACGGCCACCTACCTCGGGCGTCTGCTCGGCGCCACCGGCATCCGCGTCACCCGCCTGGCCTCCGGCCTTCCCGTGGGCGGCGACCTCGAGTACGCGGACGAGGTCACCCTCGGCCGCGCCTTCGAGGGCCGCCGCCTCGTCAGCGGCTGACCGGGCACCCACGGCGACGGCGGCACCGGAGGTCGGTGCCGCCGTGGCCGCCCGCGGGGGAGGGAGCCTCCGGGGGACCGCTCAGGCCACGCGCGTGCCCGCGGCCAGCTTCCCGGCCGGCGTGTCGAGGCGGCGGTGTCCCCACCACAGCAGGCCCGCCGTGAGCGCGCCCTGCATGGCCAGGCCGAGCGGCCACACGGGCCATGTGCCCTCGCGGTTCGGCTCACCCGCCTGGTCGATCCCGCGCAGCTCCCCGTTGAGGCACTCCACGGACTGCAGGGGGTCCCTCTGGGTCCACCGCACCCCGCCCGAGATGAGGTTCAGCGCGCCGATCTGGCCCATGTACGGCTCCGACTGGGGCACCGGCGACCACGGCGTGGCGTCCGCGAGCACCACGAACGGGTTCGGCGCGAGCATCCACCCCGTCCGACGCGGGTCCGGGACCACCTGGTCCGTCACAGGGCCCCCGCACTGGTCGGCGACGAGGTCCCACGCTGCCGGGTCCTCGGCCGCCTGCGCGTCCATCTCCTCCGGCGTGGTGGCCTCGTCCATCGTGGCCGTCTCGTAGCCGTACCGGGGCTGGCTGGCCTGCACGGTGATGTTGATGACGGAGAGGGAGAGCAGGAAGCCGATCAGGGTGCCCAGCGTCAGCAGCGCCACGAGCAGATAGGTGACGACGACGGCGAACAGGGTGCGCCCCGTGATGGCCGAGACCGCCACGCCGATCCCCGTGATCACGGCGAACTCCACCAGGATCATCGCGAGGCCCACGAGGACGAACAGCGGAGAGACCCGTCCCACCAGCGCGGCCACCACGAGCCACGGCAGGGCCGCCACCAGGAAGGCCGCCGAGGCCACCCATGCCGCGAGCCACTTGCCCGCCATGAGGTGCCACGTCTTCAGCAGGGTCACCTGCGTGATGGCCAGCGTCCCGCCCGCCCGGTCGCCGGAGATCGCGTTGGCCGCGAGCGCCGGGGACACCAGCAGCGAGAGGGTCAGGACGAACATCAGGACGCCGTCGAACAGCCACTGGCCGGCCATGCGCAGGGAGGTCTCACGCTGAGCGTCGGACACCCCCTGCATCTCGCCGAGGGTGGAGGCGTGCAGGCCGAGAGCGCCGAGCGTCACGGCGCCGACCACGAGGAAGAACACGCCGAGCAGCGCGAACCAGCCGCGGGAGCGCAGCCGCTGGCGCAGCTCCATCCCGACGACGGTGCGCACCGCCGCCCCCGCGCCCAGGCGCGGGGGGACGATGCCGGGAGTCGGCGCGCCCGGCGTCGCGCTCGAGGGGGCGAGGACGTGGCTCACGGGCGTTCTCCTTCGGTGTGACGGCGGTGGTCCAGGTCGAGGTCCAGGTAGGCGTTCTCCAGGCGGGAGCCCTCCGGGGCGAAGTGGCTCACGGGCACGCCGTCGCGCACGAGGTCCGCGAGCAGCTCGGCGGCGGCCTGCTCGCCGCGCACCTGCACCACGACGCCGTCCCGGCGGTTCCCGGCATCGGCGCCGGGGACCAGACCGTGCGCGGCCAGGGCGTGGACCAGCTCGTCCCGACGCGCGGGGTCCGGCCCTGCGATCCGGTAGGGACGGGTCTGCGCGCCGGCCGCGGCGAAGTCCTGCGTGGAGACGGTGGCGCCCTCGCGCACGAACACCGCGCGGTCGGACATCTCCTCGAGCTCGGCGAGCACGTGGGAGGACACGAGCACGGCGGTCCCCGCGGCGGCCATGGCGCGCAGGTCGTCCCGCAGGCGGATGCGGGAGGTGGGATCGAGCCCGTTGGCCGGCTCGTCCAGCAGGAGCACGGCGGGGCGGTGCACGGTGGCGCGGGCCAGGGAGAGGCGCTGCTGCTGGCCACGGGAGAGGACGCGCGCGGGGCGGCGGGCGAACTCGGTGAGCTCCACCCACTCCAGCTGCTCGTCCGCCCTTGCGGCGGCGGCGACGCGGCCCATCCCGTAGAGCCGTCCCAGGCTCGTGAGGATGTCGTGGCAGGTCAGCGACTCCCACACGCCGAGGGTGTCCGGCATCCAGCCCAGATGCCGGCGGGCCTCCTGCGGGTCGGCCGTCGCGTCCACGCCGGCCACGGCGACGGAGCCGGCGTCGGGACGCAGGAGCGTGGCGAGCAGGAGCATGAGCGTGGTCTTGCCGGAGCCGTTGGGCCCCACGAGGGCGGTCACGGTCCCGGCGGGCGCGGTGAGGGAGACGTCCCGCACGGCGTGGACGGGACCGAAGGAGCGGGCCAGGCCGTGGGCCACGATCCCGCTGCCCGCGGCGGGCGGAGGTGGGGAGACGTCGAGCACCGAGGAGAGGGTCATGCCTCCATGCTGACCGGGGCGGGGCGACGACGTCGTCCGCCCAGAGGATGATCCCGCGCGGCGCGGGGTCATCCTCACGGGTGGTTCGGGCGGTTCCGGGCGGTTCCGGGTGGCCCGGACCGACCCCACGGTCCCCGCAGCCCCGGCGGCTCACGATGCGGACGTCCCGGATCACACTGCGGGACCGGAGGCGGTGCGCCCCTACACTGGAGCGGTCCGTGGGGACACCTCGTCTCGACCCCGCCCGAAGGGAGCTCCATGAGCCTGATCGTGCAGAAGTTCGGCGGCTCCTCGGTGGCCGACGCCGCCGGCATCCAGCGCGTCGCCCGCCGCGTCACCGCCACCGTCGCCGCGGGCCACCGTGTGTGCGTGGTCGTCTCGGCCATGGGCGACACGACGGACGAGCTGCTCGACCTCGCCGCCGAGCTCACCGACGCCGCCCCCGCCCGCGAGATGGACATCCTCCTCTCCGCGGGCGAGCGCATCTCCATGTCCCTGCTGGCCATGGCCATCCATGCCGAGGGCGTGCAGGCCCGCTCCTTCACGGGATCGCAGGCCGGCATGATGACGGACACGTCGTACGGCCGCGCCCGGATCGTGAAGGTCAGCCCGCACCGCGTGCAGGGCGCTCTCGACGACGGCGCCGTCGCCATCGTGGCCGGCTTCCAGGGCATGAGCCCCGAGTCCCAGGACATCACCACGATGGGCCGCGGCGGCTCGGACACCACCGCCGTCGCCCTCGCCGCGGCGCTCAAGGCGGACGTGTGCGAGATCTACACGGACGTGGACGGCGTGTACTCGGCCGACCCGCGCGTCGTGCCCACCGCCCGCAAGATCGGCGAGCTCTCCTCCGAGGAGACCCTCGAGCTGGCCGCCTCCGGCGCCAAGGTGCTCCACCTGCGCTCCGTCGAGTACGCGCGCCGCTTCGGCGTGCCGATCCACGTGCGCTCCTCCTTCTCCGACCACGAGGGCACGTGGATCATGCCCGACCCGAACGACACCATCACCCTGCAGGAAGGCGCTCCCATGGAACAGCCCATCGTCGCCGGCGTGGCGCACGACCGCTCCGAGGGCAAGGTCACGATCGTCGGCGTCCCGGACGTCCCGGGCAAGGCCGCCGAGATCTTCCGCGTGATCGCCGAGTCCAACGTGAACATCGACATGATCGTGCAGAACGTCTCGCGCGCGGGCTCCGGCCGCACGGACATCTCCTTCACCCTCCCGATCGTGGAGGGCAAGGACGCCCTGGCCGCCCTGCGCGCAGCGCAGGAGCGCATCGGCTTCGAGGACATCGAGTCGGACAAGGAGATCGGCAAGCTCTCTCTCGTGGGCGCGGGCATGCGCTCCAACCCGGGCGTCTCGGCCACCTTCTTCAAGGCCCTCTCGGACGCCGGCGTGAACGTGGACATGATCTCCACCTCGGAGATCCGCATCTCCGTGGTCACCGCGGAGGACAAGCTCGACGACGCCGTGCGCGCCATCCACACCGCGTTCGACCTGGACGCCGACGAGCAGGCCACCGTCTACGGGGGCACCGGGCGCTGAGCCCGGACGCCGGCCCCGGGGGCCCGGGCGCCCTGCTCGAGCCCGACGCCGGATGGCCCGGCTTCGCAGCGTTGCTCTCCCCGCGCCTGGACCAGGAGGACTGAGCGGCGCACGCGCCGCCGTCGCCCTCCCTCGCGCACATGGACGACGCCGCCCCCACACCGTCATGGAGAAGGTGCGGGGGCGGCGTCGTGAGCGCCCGTCTCGTCAACGAGGACGATGGGGGTCAGGCTCCGGTCACGGGACCGTGACGGTCACGTCGGTCGCAGCGCCGTCGGCCCAGATGACCTGTCCGCGCCACGTGCCGTCGGTGAGGCCGGACCAGGACAGCTCAGCCTCGGTGAGCTCACCGTTGGTGACGGGCACGGGGTTCGGGGTCACGGTGAGGTTGCCCGCGTCCTCGCGCAGCTCGAGCGTGTCCAGGGACGCGTCGTCCGCGCCGCCGTCGGCGGTGGCGTAGAGGTTGGCGATCACGAGGTACTCACCGGCCACCGGGTTGTCGAGGGTGATGGTCTCGCTCGCCGACTCGGTCGCCATCTGCACGACCTTGCCCTCGGGGGTGACCACGGCGAGATCCCAGTCGGCGTCCGAGGCGCCGGCGTTGATGCTGGCCACGAAGGACTTGGCACCCTCGCCCACGGTCACGGTCTTCACCGCGGTGGAGGTGTTCTCGTTGACGGAGATGGACTCGCCCGGGGTCTTGGTCACGGGGGTGGCGTCCACCTTGCCGAGGCCCAGGATCTGCGGGGTCAGCTCACCGGTCATGCCGGGGTTGATCTCCACCGTGGCGGAGCCGGAGGCGCCGGAGCCGGTGACCGACGACGTCGCGGTGGCCGCCAGGGCCTTGAGGGTCACCGGGGAGGTGACCTCCGGGACGGACTTGCCCTTGGCGGTGCTCCAGGTGAAGGAGCCGTGGGTCCACTCGTTCGTCGGGGCGTCCGTGCGGGTGAAGGTCAGGGTGACCTCGGCGGACTGGCCCTTCTTGAGGTCCAGGGACGACGGCGAGGCGGTCACCTCGAAGCCGGGCACCGAGCCGGAGAACTGCCAGCGGCCGTTCTCGAGGGCGGTCACGGTGCGCGTCACGGAGGTGGAGCCCACCACATCGGGGATGGCCACGGAGGGGATGTTGACCTCGCGCCCGGCGATGTCACCCATGATCAGGGCGTCCCACTGGGTGGCGTCGGACTCGTAGACCAGACCCGGGCGGTCGGCGGCCTTCGGGTCCGCGGAGCCGGCACCGGTGGCGAAGTTGTCCTCGTTGACGGAGCCGTCCGCGGTGAACACGTCGCCGGCGGTGGTCATGAGCGCCGACTTGACCGCCATGGGCGACCACTCCGGGTGCTTGCCGATCAGCAGGGACGCCATGCCGGCGAGGTTCGGGGCCGCCATGGACGTGCCGGACATGAGCCCGAACTCGTTGCCCTCGTAGGACGGGTCCAGGGGGGAGACGCCGGCGATCACGTTCACGCCGGGGGCGGCGACGTCGGGCTTGAGGAACTCCTGGTTCACGGCGTTGGACGGGCCGCGCGAGGAGAATCCGGCGATCTGGGGCAGCGGGTCCTCGGGCAGGCCCGTGGTGTCCTGCGGCACGATCGTGGCGGTGAGGCCGCCGGCCTTGACCTTCTCGATGATCGAGGCGTCGTTCGTGTGCACGGTGGGGACCGAGTGGATGTCCGCGTCCAGGGAGCTGGGCGTGACGTTCACGAGGATCATGCCGACGCCGCCGGCCTCGGCGACCACCTGGGACTTCTCGACGCGGGCGTTCTGGCCGCGCTCGCAGAGCACGATCTTGCCGGCGGTCTTGGCCGGGTCCAGGGAGCCGGGCAGGCACAGGCGGGCCTGGTCGGCGGTGGCGCCGGCGGCGGCCACCTGGGACGCGTGCACGACCTCCGCCGGGCCGACGCCGGTGCGGGACGAGGAGGCGCCGCGGACCTTGGTGCCGTCCGAGAACTCCACGGTGCCGGTGAGCTCGTTGGAGAAGGTCTCCGCGGCCACGGTGGTGACCCACGGGGAGGAGTGGTTCACGGTGTTGGCGGTGGGGCCGGAGTTGCCGCCGGAGGCGGAGACGAAGATGCCGGCCTCGGCGGCGGAGCGGAAGGCCATGGCCACCGGGTCCACGACGGAGGTGTTGTTGCCGGAGATCGAGTAGTTGAGCACGTCCACGTTGTTCTCGATGGCCTGCTCGACGGCGGCCACGGAGGCGGAGGTGTAGCAGCCGCCGGTGTCCGGATCGGTGTCCTCCCAGCAGATCTTGTAGGAGATCAGCTTCGCGGCGGGGGCCACGCCGGCGCCCTCGCCGAACGAGTCGCCGTTGATGTCCTGCGCCACGCCGGTGTTGCCCAGGATCGTGGTGGCCACGTGGGTGCCGTGGGAGGCGACACCGAGAGGGGAGATGCGCTCGTTGGGGTCGCGCTCGTCGATCGGGACGAAGCGCTCGAAGTCCTCGGAGAAGGCGTAGGCGCCCAGCAGCTTGCTGTCGCACGAGGAGGCCGG
This sequence comes from Micrococcus sp. NPDC078436, assembly GCF_040702705.1. Lineage (NCBI taxonomy): Bacteria > Bacillati > Actinomycetota > Actinomycetes > Micrococcales > Micrococcaceae > Micrococcus > Micrococcus sp. NPDC078436. The sequence goes on from NZ_JBFBLX010000014.1 coordinate 28,454, forward strand.
GAAGTCGGGGCCGGTCTCGCACTCGGCGACGGCGGTGGTGCCGTCCGCCTTGAGCATGGCGATCTGGCCGTCCGCGGTGCGGTACGGCTCGCCCACCTTCGGCTTGCCCTTGAGCGGGCCGACCGGCTCGCCGTCGATGAACGGGTTGTCCGGGTGGATGCCGGAGTCGATGACGCCGACCACGACGCCCTTGCCGGCGTTCTTCTCGGAGCCGTACGTGGTCTTCCAGGTGCCGTTGCTGCCGGGAAGGCCGAGGAACTCGGTGGAGGTGTAGTCGGGGGCGACCTGCTCGTCCGGAGTCACAGCGAGGACGCTGCGGTCCTTGCTCAGCTGGAGCGCCTCCTCCGCGGTGAGCTCGGCGACGAACGCGTTCACGGCGCGCTGGAAGGTCATGGCCGGCGCGACGCCGTGGTCCTTCGCGACCTTCTCCTGCTGGCGCTTGAGCTTGGCCTCGTAGTTCTTCACGCGGGGGTGCGACGGATCGAACTTCTCCTTGGGCGCGGCGCCCGGGGCCGGGGCTCCGGCCTCCTCGGCGGTCACCGAGGGCTGGTCCGCGAGGATCACGAAGTAGCGGCCGTCCTCGAACTGCTGGTCCACGCTGAGCTTGCCCTGGGGGCTGGAGGCGGCGGCGCCGGAAGGCGGCTGGACAGCCGAGGCCGGAGCGGCCAGCGCGGGAGCGCCGAGCAGGCTGGCGCCGAGGACGGCGGCGGCGAGACGACGCCGGGCAGGGGTGTGGGAACGGGGCATGGCCTCCGCCTTTCTCATCAAGGACAGGTCCGGGTGCCGCTTCGTCGCTGAGGCGGTGGGAGCGGGGGCAGTCGAGGCCGGAGAGCCTGTGTGACTCGCACCACAGTCGGATGGATGCAATGTAGCTCACAGCGTCCGGTTTGGCCAGACGATCGTCAGCCCTCCCCCCCAGGAGCGACACAGAGGGCCCGCCGGGCGCGGGGCACGGTCCGGCCGGCGGCCGCGTGGACGTCGTCGGGACCGGGAGGGAGGCGCGGCGCGGGAGAATGGATGCGCCATGCTCCAGATCCAGACCGACCCGCCCACTCCTGTCGCCGCGCCGACCGGGGACGCGCGCCCCGCCGTCGTCGTGCTCCCCGCCGAGGAGTGGCGGGCGCGCGCCCGCGCGCACCGGGAGCGGATCTCCGCGCGGACCGCGCCGCTGGTGGCGCTGCACATGCGCGGCGAGAAGCATCCCGTGCAGGACTTCCTGTTCGGCTACTACGCCCACTCCCCCGCGGCGCTGGCGCGCTGGCATCCCGGGGCGGGCATGCTCCTCGCCGACGACGACGCCGGGTCGAACGCCGCCGCTGAGGCCGAGGAGTCCGGCGCCCCGGCCCGAGGGACGTGGAAGCACGTGCGCCGCGTGCGCGCGGGAGAGCCGCTCGCGCCGGGCGGGCCGCCGTCGCCGGCCGCGGGCTGGACCGTGGACGAGACGGCCTTCGCACGCGACCGGGCGACCGGCGTCGCCTTCACGCGCGACCTTCTCGCCCGGACCTCCGCTCGAGCGCCCCGGCTGGGGTGCTTCGGCCTGCACGAGTGGGCCATGGCGTACCGCGCGGACGTGCACGGCGTGCGCCACTCCCAGCTGCCTCTGCGCCTGGGCGCGGCGGGGACGGACGCGGTGGTCGAGTCCCAGAGGATCCGGTGCACGCACTTCGACGCCTTCCGCTTCTTCGCGCCCGAGGCGCGAGGGCTCAACGAGGGCGACGACGGTGCGCTCCCCACGCGGGAGGGCATGCGGGACATGGAGCAGCCGGGATGCCTGCACGCGGGCATGGACCTCTACAAGTGGGCGTACAAGCTCGTGCCGTGGGTGAGCTCGGAGATCGTGGCGGACTGCTTCGACCTCGCGTGGGACATCCGGGCCCTGGACATGCGGGCCTCGCCGTACGACCTCACCGGCGTGACCGACCTGGCCGGCGGCGACTACCCGCCCGTGCGGATCGAGACGCCCGAGGGCCGGGCCGAGTACGCGCGGGCGCAGCGCGGGTTCGCGGAGCGGGGGCAGGCGCTGCGGAGGCGGCTGCTGGAGGCGATGGAGGCGCTGGAGGGGCACGGTGGGTCGGAAGGCCTGGAGGCGTCAGCAGGCATCGGGGTGCCGCAGACGCGCCGTGGCCTGGGAGGATGAGCGGCATGAGTGAGCTGCCCCCGGAACTGCGCGGCGTGCGCGTCGACGACGACGACGCGCCCCGCCGCCCGCGCCCGATCGTGCTGATCGTGACGTGGCTGTGCATCATCGGCCTCGTGATGAGTGTGGCGGCGGGGATCTTCAGCTCGTTCTGAGGGCGCGCCGGAGGCCCGGGAGGGGCGCCTCGATTCCCCCTCACGCCCGCCGGCCGGCCCCGGGGCTGAGGGTCCGCGGACCCGCGGTGGCGGCGCCTCCTCAGGCCGAGGGGAACTCGCACACCCCGTCGTGGCAGACGGCGCCGCCGTCGGACGGCGGGGCCTGGACCCGGGCGGCCTCGTCGCGCAGGACTGCCGCGAAGTGCTCCACGCTCTGGGCCCCGGAGACCGTGGCGGAGTCGTTCACCACGAAGAACGGGACGCCGCGCACGCCGAGGTCCGCGGCACGCTGCTCGTCCGCGCGCACCTCGCGCGCATAGCGGTCGCCCGCGAGGACCTCGTCCACCTCGGCCGCCTCGAGGCCGACGTCCAGGGCGAGCCTCCGGACGACGTCGGCCGAGCCGATCTCCTCCCCCTCGGAGAAGTAGCCGCGGAGGAAGCGCTCCTCCGCCTCGGCGCCGAGCCCGCGGGACGCGGCGAGCTGCAGCACGCGGTGGGCGGTGAACGTGTTCCCCGGCTTCGCGGTGCGCCACTGGAAGTCCAGGCCCACGCTCCGGGCCTGCTCCTCCTCGTGGGAGAGGACCGCGAGCGCCTGGGGCGTGCTCGCGCCGTAGGCCGTGCTCATGACCTCGGGCAGCGTCATGCCGTACGACGCCGGCGCCTGCGGGTTGAGCTCGAAGCTGTGCCACACGATCTCGGCGTCCACGCCGGTCTCCTCGATGGCGAGCTCGAGGCGGCGCTTGCCGATGTAGCAGAACGGGCAGATGACATCCGACCACACGTCGATCTTCATGGGGATCCGACCTCTCTGGGGACGCAGCCGTCGCGGGTCGGCGGCATGTCGTCTCCGGGGCCCAACGCCCCGCCGGGACGGAACATTCCAGGTCAGCGGGGGCAGGAACGGTCGGGCCGATACGGTGACGCCATGATCCTGCACATCACCCTGCCCGAGGACTGGGCCGGGGCCCGCCGCACGGGCCGCTACACGGCGTCCACACGGGGCGCCACCTTCTTCGAGGTCGGCTTCCTGCACGCCTCCGAGGACGCCCGACAGGCAGCCGCGGTGGCGGCGGCGTTCTACGCGGACCGGCCGGACGCGTTCCTCGTCGCCCTGGACGAGGAGGCGCTCGCCGGGTCTGGCTTCGCGGTGCGCCGCGAGCCCGGCGACCCGGCCGACCCCGCCTCCGAGCGCTTTCCGCACGTCCACCCGGGCACGCAGGCCCGGGACCACATCCCCGTGCCGCTGATGACGCCCGTCGCCATGCCCGGCGCTGAGGCCCGCGTCCTCCGGCAGGACACCGCCGAGGCCGCCGCACTGCAGGACGCCGGGTGGACGGTGCGCTCGCGGTCCTGGGGCGCACGCCTGCACCTGGCCGACGACGCCGACCTCGCCCCGTACCGGGACCTGGTGGCCGCGGCGGAGGCGCAGGGGGTCGAGGTGCGGGTGCTGGAGACTGCGGACTCGCTCGCCCTGCGCGCACTCGACGCCGAGGCCGCCCCGCGCTTCCCGCGCACCGACGGCTCGTTCCACACGCCCCTGTCCGACGATCTCGAGGCGCGGCTGGACGGCGAGGACGGGGTCGCCGTCGGGGCGTTCGCGGGCGCGGAGCTGATCGGTGTCACCCTGCTGTTCCGCACGCACGGAGCGGACGGGGACGTCCGGTGGGACGTCGACCGGACGGCGGTGCGGCAGGGGCACGAGGGGCGGGGCCTGGGGAAGGCGGTGAAGGCGGCGTCGATGCTGGCCACGCACGCCCGGGGCGGGCGGATCTGGGGCACGGGCGGCGCCGAGGTGAACGCGGCGTCCCTGCGGATGAACGAGGCGCTCGGGTTCGCGCTCGAGCCGCTGTGGCTGGCCCTCGTGCCGCCGACCCCCGCCCCCACCAACGCCGGTTGAGTTCTCGGGCGTGTTCCGGCCCGGCACCCCCGAGAACTCAACCGATGTTCAAGCAGGGGGGGCGAAAGGGTCAAGCTCCCTTGACGTCCAGCGTCCTTGACTGTCAAGCTTGCTTCACACCGCCGGGGACGGGCCCCGGCCCCGCACGAAGGAGCAGGCCATGACCTCCCCGCACACCCACGACGTCGCCACCCCCGCCACCGAGGCGCCCCGCGCCACCACCGACCCCCGCCGGGACACGCGATCGTTCTGGGGCCGGTCCGCCCGGCTGGGCGGTGGCACGGGCCGGCTCCTCCTCGTGAGCCTGGTGCTGGGCCTGCTCATCGCCCTGCTGATCGGCGCCGCCGCCTACGGCCTGGCCACCCTGCGCGAGCAGCCGGACGCTCGCTACCCCTGGATCATGGGCCTCATCATGGCGGCCACGTCCCTGCCGATCGGCACCGGCGTCGCCTGGTTCTTGTTCGTGGATCGCACGACCGTCCGCGGCGCGATCCGGGACACCGAGGAGACCGTCGAGGGCCGCTGGCTGGAGAAGGCGCAGTCCGGGGCGTTCGGTGACCTGCTCGTGGTGATCGGGCTGGGCACGTTCGTGATCGGCATGACCGGGTGGCAGCCGTCGCCGTCCCTGACGGGTGCCACCCTGATCGTCGTCGCCGCGGCCTCCGCCGCCGTCCGCTACCTCCTGCTGAAGCGGCGGAGCTGAGCCGTGGAGAACTCCCTGCCGGCCGAGCGCGCACGCCTCGGGTGGTCGCAGCAGCGCCTCGCCGACGAGCTCGGCGTCTCGCGCCAGACGGTCATCTCCCTCGAGAAGGGCCGATACGACCCCTCCCTCCCCCTCGCCTTCCGCCTGGCCGCCGTGTTCGGCCGGCGCATCGAGGACCTGTTCACCCCGGATGCGGACTGACCCGCCCGTAGACTGGCGCGACCCCCGACCGGCCCCACCCCAAGAGCACCATGACCGGCCTTCCCCCCGAGCTGCGCGACGCCGACCTCGCCCCGGACGACTCCCCGCGCCACCCCCGGCCGGTGGTCACGATCGTGGCACTGCTGTGCATCGCGGGTCTGATCCTCAGCGTGGCCGCCGCGTTCCTCTCCGCCTTCTGACCCCTCCCTCCGGCCCCGACGACGCCGCGCGGCCGGCTCAGCCGGCGACGTCCCCGTCCACGTAGCGCCAGACGCCGTCCTCGCGGCGGAACCGGCTGTGCTCGGTCAGGCGCACGCGCGCCCCGGAGGCGTCCCGGCCGAGCGCCGTGAACGTCACGGTCCCGACCGTGTCGAAGGGGCCGCCGCCGGTCGTGTCCGTCACCGCCAGGCGGGTGAACGCGGTGGGCGTCTCCCCCGGCCCCGGGGTCAGGTCCGCCGCGGACGGTCGCGTCTCGGCCGCCCAGGTGGCGCGCAGGTAGGCGACCATCGCGGCCGCGGTGCGGGCGGCGTCGTCGTGATCCGTGGCGACCAGGAGGGCGAACGCCGTGTACCGCGAGCGCATGAGGTCCTCGGCCGTGGGCGCGGCGAGGGTCCTGTCCGCGGCGTGGCGCGCGTGCCAGCGGCCGCAGCAGTCGGGGTACGGCAGGCCCCGGCCGCACGGGCAGGGCTCGGCTCCCGGCTGGTCGGCTGTCACCGGCTCAGGCGCGATCGGTGCCGGCCGCGCGTCGTCGCCCGGCGCGGGCGCGCATGCGGCGGACGGCGGACAGCGCGACGCCGCCGAGGGCCAGCACCATGGCCGGGCCCAGCGGGCTGACGGGACGGACACGCCCGGAGTCGGGGGCGACGGCGGCGCGTCGGCCCGCGGCCAGGCGGACGGGACGAGGGGCGGCGGCGCGGTCGTCGCGACGGCGGGGGATGCGGGCCAGGATCATGCGCCCAGGCTAGTCGCCGACGCACGGCCCCGCCCCTCCTGCACAGGCCTCCACAGAACCCTCGCCCTCCCCAGGCGGCCGCCCTCCCCGCGCCCAGCCTCGCCCGCGCGGCCGATCCTGAGCGCATGGACCTCGCACCCCTGCCCGAGGACCCCGGTCTCCGCACCGGCCGCGGCCCGCTGCTGCGAGTGACCGCCCGCACGGACGCGACCACGCGCCGCCGGGTGGCGCGGGCCTGGGATGCCGGGAAGCTGCTGCGCCTCGTGCGCGGCGTCTACTGCCCCGTGGCCGACTGGCTCGGGGCCGCACCCTGGGACCGGTTCACCCTGGCGGCGTCGGCGGTGGTGCTCGCCCGCCCGGACGCGGTGTTCACTGGCGCGACCGCCGCCCACCTCCACGGGCTGCCCCTGATCGAGACGCCCCGGACGCTGCACGTGCGCGCCACGACGCCGCACCACCACGGTCGGTCGACCCTCGTCCGCCAGGCTCTCGCCCCCGGCGCCGCCCCGCTCCCTCCGCCGCCGACCCTCTCCCCCGTGTGGAACCCGGTCTCCGCGCCCGGCCACGAGCCCGTGGAGATCCTGCTGCGGACGGCGGGCGGAGTCCTCCTCGGCACGGCCCGGGCGGAGTCGCTCTCCACCGTGCACCTGCAGCTGGCGGCCGGCCTGCCCCTGCGGGAGAGCGTGGCCCCGCTGGACCGTCTGCTGCGCGACCGGCCCCGGGAGTGCACCGCATGGGCCGCCGCCCACGCCGAGCTCCCCGCCTCCCGGGCGGCCCGCGAGCGGTTCTCCCGGGCCTGCGCATTCGCCGACGGCGCGTCCGAGTCGCCCGGGGAGTCGCTGAGCCGCGTCCTCGTCCATGAGCTGGGGTTCGCCCCTCCCGTGCTGCAGCACCGCGTCCGCACCCCGGGCGCCGCGCACGAGGACCGGGTGGACTTCTGGTGGCCGCAGCTCCGTGTGGGCGGCGAGTTCGACGGGATCACCAAGTACGACGTCGGGCTGCACGCCTCCGAGGCGGACCGACGCCGGGCGATCCGGGCGGAGAAGGAGCGGGAGGTCCGCCTGCACCGGCTGCTGTCCGGTCTCGCCCGCTGGACGTGGGAGGACCTGCGTTCCCCCGCCCGACTGGAGGCCGAGCTGGCGCGCCACGGCGTGCCCCGGCGTCGCGGGTGAGGGGTCGGGGCCGGCGGGTCGGTGCGTGCTCCGACTCAGGACCTCCGGCTGTGCTCAGGACCTCGTCATGAGGACGCGGTCCTGAGCACAGCCGGAGGTCGGGGCGGGGCGGGGCGGGACGGAGATGGAGCGGGCGGGGCAGGACGGCCCCGGACTGGGCCGCGCGCCCCCTCGGTAGACTGGCCGGGCAAGCTCGCGGAGCGTCCGGCGGCCCCGGCGTGAGACGGCACCACCGCTCTCCTCTGGCCGCCCCGGAGCGCCACCCGCACGGCCCCCTCAGACACCAGGAGCGTTGGATGCCCATCATCGTCGTCGACGTCATGCCCAAGCCCGAGATCCTCGACCCGCAGGGCAAGGCCATCAACGGGGCCCTGCCCCGCCTCGGGTTCACCCAGTTCAGCCAGGTCCGCCAGGGCAAGCGCTTCGAGCTCACCGTGGACGGCGAGGTCACGGACGAGATCCTGGCCGCCGCCCGCAAGGCCGCCGAGGAGATGCTCTCCAACCCGGTGATCGAGGACGTCGTGAACGTCGAGCTCGTCGATGAGTCGGGGACCGACGACGAGGCCCACGCCTGATGGCCGCGGACCTCCCCCTCATCGGCGACTACTCGACGCCCGCCACTCCCCTGTCCGGCGCCCGCATCGGCGTCGTCACCTTCCCGGGCACGCTCGACGACGTCGACGCCGCCCGCGCGATCCGCCTCGCCGGCGCGGAGGCCGTGGCCCTGTGGCACGCCGACGCGGACCCGCAGGCCGCGCTGTCCGGCCTGGACGCCGTCGTCGTCCCCGGCGGCTTCTCCTACGGCGACTACCTGCGCGCCGGCGCGATCTCCCGCTTCGCCCCCATGATGGACGCCATCGCGGAGGCGGCCGGCGGCCCGCAGGGCGGCGCGGACGCGCTCCCGGTGCTCGGCATCTGCAACGGCTTCCAGATCCTCACGGAGTCCCACCTGCTGCCGGGCTCGATGATCAAGAACGACCACCTGCACTTCATCTGCCGCGACCAGGAGCTCACGGTCGAGTCCACGGACACCGCGTGGACCCGCGACTTCGCGCCGGGCCAGACCATCACCGTGCCCCTGAAGAACCAGGACGGCCAGTACGTGGCCGACGACGCCACCCTCGACGCCCTCGAGGCCGAGGGCCGCGTGGTGTTCCGCTACAAGGGCTGGAACCCCAACGGCTCGCGCCGCGACATCGCGGGCGTGGCCAACCCGGCGGGCAACGTGGTGGGCCTGATGCCGCACCCGGAGCACGCCGTCGAGGCCGGCTTCGGCCCGGACACCGCGGACGGCGTGCGCGCCGGCACCGACGGCCTGGGCTTCTTCACCTCCGTCCTGACCACCCTCGCGAGCCGGGGAGGCGCCGCATGAGCCAGCAGTTCAACATCGAGACCGTGGAGCACGCCGCGGCGAACCCGGACGTCGCCCAGCCGTGGGCGGAGCTCGGCCTCAAGGAGGACGAGTACGCGCGGATCCGCGAGATCCTGGGCCGCCGCCCCACCGCGGCGGAGCTCGCGATGTACTCCGTGATGTGGTCGGAGCACTGCTCCTACAAGTCCTCGAAGGTGCACCTGCGCCAGTTCGGGGACAAGCTCACCGAGGAGATGAAGAAGAACCTCATGGTGGGGATCGGCGAGAACGCCGGCGTCACCGACCTCGGCGACGGCTGGGCCGTGACCTTCAAGGTGGAGTCGCACAACCACCCCTCCTTCGTGGAGCCCTACCAGGGCGCGGCCACCGGCATCGGCGGCATCGTGCGCGACATCATCTCGATGGGCGCCCGCCCCGTGGCCGTCATGGACCCGCTGCGCTTCGGCGCGATCGACCACCCGGACACCGCCCGCGTGGTGCACGGCGTCGTCTCCGGCATCGGCGGCTACGGCAACTGCCTCGGCCTGCCGAACATCGGCGGCGAGGTCTCCTTCGACGCCTCCTACCAGGGCAACCCGCTCGTGAACGCGCTCGCCGTGGGCGTGCTCAAGCACGAGGACCTGCGCCTGGCGAACGCGTCCGGGGTCGGCAACAAGGTGGTGCTCTTCGGCGCCCGCACCGGTGGCGACGGCATCGGCGGCGCGTCCGTGCTGGCCTCGGAGTCCTTCGACGCCGGCGGCAAGCCCGCCAAGCGCCCCTCCGTCCAGGTGGGCGACCCGTTCGCGGAGAAGGTGCTCATCGAGTGCTGTCTCGAGCTGTTCCACGGCTCCCTCGTGGAGGGCATCCAGGACCTCGGTGCCGCGGGCATCTCCTGCGCCACCTCCGAGCTCGCCTCCAACGGCGAGGGCGGCATGCGCGTCGAGCTGACCGACGTGCTGCTGCGCGACTCCACGCTGACCCCGGGCGAGATCCTCATGTCCGAGTCGCAGGAGCGCATGATGGCCGTCGTGACGCCGGAGAACGTCGCGGCGTTCGAGGCCGTCATGGCCAAGTGGGACGTGGAGTACTCGTGGCTCGGCGAGGTCACCGGCGACGGCCGCCTCGTCATCACGTGGGACGGCGAGGTCATCGTCGACGTCGACCCGCGCACCGTGGCCCATGACGGCCCCGTGTACGAGCGCCCGTACCACCGCCCCTCCTTCCAGGATGCGCTCCAGGCGGACACGTTCCGTGCCTCCGCGGCCGGCCAGGACCTGCCGCAGGACGGCGACGCGCTCAAGGCCGCCGTCGTCGAGCTGATGGCCTCCCCCAACATGGCGGACGTCTCCTGGATCACCCGGCAGTACGACCGGTACGTGCGCGGCAACACCGCGCTCGCCTCCCCCGACGACGCCGGCGTGGTCCGCGTGGACGAAGAGACGGGCATGGGCGTGGCCCTGGCCACGGACTGCAACGACCGCTACGCGTACCTCGACCCGTATGCGGGCGCGCAGCTGTCCCTCGCGGAGGCCTACCGCAACGTGGCCACCGTGGGCGCCGTGCCGCTCGCCGTCACCGACTGCCTCAACTTCGGCTCCCCCGAGGACCCCGAGGTGATGTGGCAGTTCGCCGAGGCCGTCCGCGGCCTCGCCGATGCGTGCCAGGTGCTCGGCGTGCCCGTCACCGGCGGCAACGTCTCGCTCTACAACCAGACCGGCGGCGTCGCCATCCATCCCACCCCCACCGTGGGCGTGCTGGGCCAGCTCGACGACGTCGCGCGCCGCACGCCCTCGGGCTTCGGCCGGGACGCGGACGGGCAGGCGGTCTACCTGCTCGGCGTCACCCGCGATGAGCTGGACGGCTCCGAGTTCGCGAACCTGCGCGGCCACCTGGGCGGCACGCCCCCGGAGGTGGACCTCGAGCAGGAGCGCCTGCTCGGCGAGCTGCTGGTCAACGCCTCGCGCGACGGCATGATCGACGCCGCGCACGACGTCTCCAAGGGCGGCCTCGCGGCGACCCTGGCGGACATGGTGCTGCGCTTCGGCGTCGGCGCGCGGATCGTGCTGGACGAGGTCCACCGCCGCGACGGCGTGGACCTGTTCACCGCGCTGTTCTCCGAGACGCAGGGCCGCGCCGTCGTGTCCGTGCCGCGCACCGAGGAGGTCCGCTTCAATGACATGACCACCGCGCGCGGCTACACCGTGACCCGGATCGGCGTGGTGGACGTGGAGTCCGGCGCCCTCGAGGTGCAGGGCGGGTTCGAGCTGCCGATCGCCGAGCTGCGCGAGGCCTGGGAGGCCACCCTGCCGAAGCACTTCGGCTGAGCGGGCGCCCCACGCCTGTGACGAGCCCTGCGTCGTCGCTGTCATCCGCCCCGGATGGCAGCGACGACGCAGGGCTCGTCGCGTGAGGGGCTGAGCGAGGGGCGGCGCGGGGGACGCAGGATGGGGTGGGCAGGGGCCGAGATCCACCCTGGGGCGGATGTGCCCCCCGGCCCATCCCCGTAGGTTCATGGGGTGACCGATGCGAGCGTGCGCCTGCGGGCCGATCCGATCTGTGGGCTGACCCACGCCGAGGTGGCCGAGCGGGAGGCGGCCGGTCTCACGAACGCGCAGCCGCGGGACACCTCCCGCAGCCTCGCCACCATCCTGCGCGTGCACGTGCTCACGCTGTTCAACCTGGCCATCGGCCTGTGCGCGCTCGTGGTGGTCCTGCTGGGCCGCTGGTTCGACCTCATCTTCAGCCTCGCGGCCGTGGCCAACGTGGTCATCGGCGTGGTGCAGGAGTACTCCGCCAAGCGCACCCTGGACCGGATCGCCCTGCTGAACCAGGACGACGCCCTCGTCGTCCGCGACGGGGAGCGCGTCCCCGTGCGGATCGTCCAGATCGTGCTCGACGACGTCGTGGTGCTGCGCCGCGGCGACCAGGTGCCCGTGGACGCCGAGGTGCTCGCCTCGGAGGGCCTGGACCTCGACGAGGCCCTCCTCACCGGGGAGAACGACCCCGTCCCCAAGCGCCCCGGCGACGCCGTGCTCTCCGGCTCCTCCGTGGTCGCGGGCACCGGGCTGGTCCGCGCGACCGCCGTGGGCGCCGACTCGCACGCCGCCCGCCTCGGCGCCGAGGCCAGGAAGTATCGGGCGATCCACTCGGAGCTGCGCGAGGGCCTCGAGAAGGTGGCCCGCTGGCTCACGATCGCCCTGGTGCCGATCATCGCCGTGATCGTGAACGGCCAGGTCACCGCGGCCGGCGGCTGGGGACGCGCGCTCTCCGCCCCGCGCGAGGAGACGCTCGAGCCCGCGCTGATCGCGTCCGTGGCCGCCGTGACCAGCATGATCCCGCAGGGCCTGGCGCTCATGACCACCATCTCGTTCGCCGTGGCCGCCCTGAAGCTGGCCCGGCGCGAGGTCCTCATCCAGGAGCAGCCCGCCGTGGAGGTCCTGGCCCGCGTGGACACCGTGTGCCTGGACAAGACCGGCACGCTCACGGAGGGCGGCGTGAGCTTCCACGGCGCCAGCCCGCCGCACGCCGGGGACGCCGGTGCCGCGCCTGGCATCAGGGCTGAGATCTCCCCGGCCACCCGGGCGGCGCTGGCCTGGTTCGGTGCGGACCCGGACGCCAACCCGACGGCGGCCGCCCTCCGAGAGCCGTTCGCCGCCGCGCCCGTGCCCATCCCGATCGCCGCGGTCCCGTTCTCCAGTGCCCGGCGCTGGTCCGCCGTCGTCTTCGGTCCAGACGCCGACGCCCACGCCCCAGGCCTCGCCGGGACGTGGCTGCTGGGCGCCCCCGAGGCGCTGCTGGACGCCGCGCACCTGGGCCCGGAGCGCACCGACGCCGTCGGGGCGGGCTGCGCGCACAGCGCGGACCGCGGGCTGCGCACCATGCTGCTGTGCCGCGCGGACGCCGCACCCGTCGGCGAGGAGCTCCCCGCGGGCCGGGATCCGGCCGCCGTGCTCACGTTCCAGGAGAACGTGCGCCCGGACGCCGCGCAGACCCTGGGGTACTTCCGGGATCAGGGGGTGCGGATCGCCGTGATCTCGGGGGACAGTCCCCGCACGGTGGCCGCCGTCGCCCGCACCGTGGGTGTGGACGTGCCCGGCGACGCCGTGGACGGGCGCACCCTGCCCTCGGATCCGGAGGAGCTCGCGGAGGTCATGCAGGCCCACAGCGTGTTCGGCCGCGTCGCCCCGGAGCAGAAGCGGGCCATGGTCGCGGCCCTGCAGAGCCGCGGCCACGTGGTGGCCATGACGGGCGACGGCGTCAACGACGCCCTCGCGCTGAAGACCGCCGACCTCGGGATCGCGATGGGCAACGCCGCATCCGCCACCAAGGCCGTCTCCCGGATGGTGCTGCTCGACGGGCGCTTCGACCGCCTGCCGGCTGTGCTCGCGGAGGGGCGCCAGGTGATCGCCAACATGGAGCGCCTGGCGCACATCTACCTCACGAAGACCACGTATGCGCTGCTGCTCGGCGTGGTGTTCTCCCTCCTGGCCTGGCCGTTCCCGCTGCTGCCCCGGCAGGCCTCCACGGTGGACCTCATCATGATCGGCGCGCCCACGTTCTTCCTCGCGCTGCTGCCCAACGCCCGGCGCTACGTGCCGGGGTTCCTCGGGCGTGCGCTGCGGTTCGCCCTGCCCAGCGGCGCGGTGATCCTCGCGGCCATGCTGGCCCTGGGCTGGTACGTGCGGAACCGGGCCGCGGGCGAGGTGGGCACGGCGCAGCTGCAGACCGCCGCCATGATCACCCTGACGCTCGCGGGCCTCTGGGTCCTCAGCACCATGGCGCGGCCGCTCACCCGCGGCACGGCGGTGCTGATCGCCGCGATGTACGCGGTGCTCGCCCTCGTGGTGCTCGTGCCGGCCTCCCGCTGGTACCACGTCCTCGAGGTCCCTGCCCCGGACGTGCTCACCGCGTCCCTGGTGATCGCCGGGCTCGCGTGCGCAGGCATCGAGGCGATCCACCGGGTGCACCGGCGTCATGGGGAGCGCACGGTGCCCCTGAGACGTTGACGCTGTGCCCTCGGCGGGGCGAGAGTAGGGCGTGATTCCACTGTGGAACGGCACCTCCTCCGGGTGGGCCCTCCGCAGCGGGGCAGATCTGACCGTCAGACACAGAAGGAGAACACCATGCGTTGGCTCACTCTCGGCCTCGGTGCCGCCCTCGGCTACTTCCTCGCCTCCGGCGAGGGCCGCCAGAACCTCGACAAGATGTCCCAGAACGCGCAGAAGCTCTGGAACGACCCCAAGACCCAGGAGAAGGTGGGACACGTGCAGGAGACCGCTCAGCAGAAGTTCGCCGAGGTGAAGAACTCGGACAAGGTCCAGGACCTCGCCGCCAAGGTCGGCGCGGGTGAGAAGGACGCGCTCAAGGGCGATGACCGCGCGAGCCGCTCGGAGGACTCCTTCGCCGACCAGCGCGTGACCGAGTCCAACAACGACAACGTGCAGGCGGCCAACGCGACCGGCGCCGATCCGGACTTCATCTCGGATCCCTCCACCCCGCTCGGCGACGAGGGCCCCACGGCCCGCTGACCCGCGCACCCCGGACCGACGACGCGGCCCGCCTCCCCCTCCGGGGCGGCGGGCCGCGTCGCGTCCGTCGAGGGTCAGGTCGCGGGTGCCGCGGCGGGCTCGGCGATCGCATCCTCGGCCGGCGCTTCGATGGGCGGCACGGCGTTCCACTCGGAGAACGTGGTGACGGCCCCGGTGCCCGCGGACTCGGTCTCCACGGTCAGCAGCTCGCCGTCGTCCTGGGCCACGGTGAAGGCCCGCAGCGCGACGCCGCCGCCCTCCCCGCTCGCCGGCACGTCGAGCACGTAGCGCACGGCGTCCTGGCCGCTGCGGCGCAGGGTGTCCGCGTCCGCCTCCTTGCCGTCCAGGCCGTCGCCGGCGGGCAGCGCCGCCAGCAGCGAGTCCACCATGGCCCCCATGCCCTGTGCGGACGGGTCGCCCGTGGCCTCGGCCGCGGTCCACTTCTCGGCGTACTCGGGGTCCTCCCCGGCCACGCCGCCGCGCTCCTCGAGCGTGAAGCGGGAGAAGGTGCGCCCGTCCACGGTGCGGCTCTCGTCGCGCGTGGTGTACGCGCCGTCGCGGAACTCGCTCACGTAGCGGAAGTCCTCTCCCGACGTCGGCCCGGAGATGTCCGTGGAGTCCGGCACGGTGGCGCCGGCGGACGTCTGCGCGCCGGCGCGCAGCTCGGTGACCATGCGGACCGAGTCGGCCTGCTCGAGCTGGGTGCGGGCCTTCGCCCACGCCTCGGGGGCGTCGCCGCCGTCAGCCCCGCACCCCGAGAGCAGCAGGGCCGCCCCCGTCCCCAGGACGGCCAGCGGGAGGGCCCGGCGCGCGCCGCGCCGCTTCATCAGGTCGCCACGCATCACTCGGACACCTCCTCCGGCACCTCGGCCGGGTCGATCGCGTTCCAGTCGCTGAGCTCGTACTGCTGGATGGCGTTCGCGGCCTCCACCTGCAGGCCCACGAGGGAGCCGTCCTCATCCACCGTGAAGGAGCGCACGCGGACGGGCTCGCCCTCGCCCGCGGCGGCCTGGGCCGCGCCCGCGACGTCGGCCGGCACCGCGTACCGCTGGGCGTGGCCGTCCTGGAGCTCGACCTCCTCCGGCTCCACGTCCGCACCCTCGAGGGCGTCCGCGGCGGGGAGGGCGATCCGGTCCAGCTCGGTGCGCAGCGGGTTCGCCTGGGCCTGCGCCTGGTCCGCGGGGAGGCGCTTCCACCCGTCGTCGCCGTACGCGGCGCGCACCTGCGCGGGGACGTCCTGGCCCTCCGTGCTGACGCGCGCGTAGACGTCCTCGCCCACGGTGCGGGTGTCCACGACCATGCGGGAGTCCTCCCCCACGCCCATGGTGGCGGTCGAGGTGGCGTTGCCGCCGTCGAGCGTGCCGGCGATGTCCCACGTGACCACGCTGGGGCCCTGGCGTCCCGTGGTGTACGCGGTGGAGAGGCGGACCGACTCCGCCTCGTCGAGCTGGGTGCGGGCCTGCTTCCAGGCCTCACCCGCGGGCTGGGGATCCGACGCGCACCCGGCGAGGGCCAGGGCGCCGATGAGCCCCAGTCCCGCCGCGTGGACGGCACGTCTGCGCTGCATGTTCTCCTCCTCGGTGCGGCCGCGGGGTGGGCCCGCGGTCCTCGCGCCTCACCTTACCGACGACGGCGCAGCGCGAAGGACGCCCCGTGGTGGCCCTCCGGGAGGTGGTCGCCACGACCGAAGAGCTTGTGGCGCAGCGTGCCGTCCGTGTACGCGGTCTTGTAGCGGCCCAGACGCTGGAGCTCGGGCACCACGTGCTCCACGACGTCCTCGAACGTCCCGGGGGTGATGTGATAGGCCAGGTTGAAGCCGTCCACGTCCGTCTCGTCGGCCCACTCGGCCAGCTGCCGGGCCGCCGATGCGCCGCCGCCCACGATCACCGGGCCGAAGCCGCCGATGCCCACCCACTCGGCGAGCTTGCGCACGGTCCACTCCTCGTCCGTGCCGGAGGCCTTCTGGAAGGTCTCCACGGTGGACTGGATGGCGTTCGACTTCACGTCCCCGATCGACTCGTCCAGGTCGTACTGGGACAGGTCGATGCCCATCCAGCCGGACATGAGCACGAGGCCGCCCAGCGGGTCCACGTACTGGGCGAGGTCGTCGTACTTGGCGCGGGCGTCGTCGTCGGTGGCGCCGGTGACCACGGTCTGCATGGCGAAGACCTTGACGTCGTAGGGGTCGCGGCCGACCTCGACGAGGGCCTGGCGGATCTTCGCGGTGGTGGCCTTGGCCAGCTCCTTCGTGGGGGAGTTGATGAAGACCGCCTCGGCGTGCTTGCCCGCGAAGGCGCGGCCGCGCGTCGAGGCGCCGGCCTGGTAGACCACGGGGGTGCGCTGCGCGGAGGGCTCGGTCACGGCATGGCCGGGCACCTTGAACCACTTCCCCTCGTGGGCGATGTCGTGGACCTTCGCCGGGTCCGCGAAGACGCCGGTCTCCTTGTCGTAGACCACCGCGTCGTCCTCCCACGAGCCCTCGAGGAGCTTGTAGACGACGTCGAGGTACTCGTCCGCGTGCTCGTAGCGCTCGTCGTGCTCCATCTGGTCGTCCTGGCCCATGTTCTGGGCCGCCGAGGGCAGGTAGCCGGTGACGACGTTCCAGCCCACGCGGCCACCCGTGAGGTGGTCGAGCGTGGCGAGGCGGCGGGCGAACGGGTACGGGTGCTCGTAGGCGGTGCCGGCGGTGACGCCGAAGCCGAGGTGCTCGGTGACGGCGGCCATGGCCGAGACCAGCAGGAACGGGTCGTTGACCGGGGTCTGCGCACCAGTGCGGATGGCGGCCTCGGAGGTGCCCCCGTAGACGGAGTAGGGGCCGAGCACGTCCGCGATGAACAGGCCGTCGAAGAGACCCTGCTCAAGGGTCTTGGCCAGGTGCGTCCAGTAGCCCAGCGTGTTGTAGTCGCGGGCATGGTCGTCCGGATGGCGCCACAGGCCCGGCGACTGGTGGGCCACGCAGTTCATGTCGAAGGCGTTGAAGAGCAGCTCGCGGCCGCGGCCCGGGGCCGGGGGGGCGGCGGGGACGGCGGGCTGGGCGGTGTTCTCGGTGGTCATGGCAGGAGGTCCTTCGGGAGTGGAGGGCAGAAGAGGTCGGACGCTCAGTCCAGCCCCGGCCGATGCGGGGGGCAATTCGGGGTGGCGGCGAGGCGCGCGGAACGTCACCTTCGCCGCGCCCTGCAGGGAGGGCCGCGCGGCCGCCGGCGTGTGACCCGGGGTTGCGGGGTGCCCGACGGGTCAGTCCTCGGAGACGGGGGTGAGCACGCCGGCGACCAGGGGATCGTCGGTGGTCTCGAGGTACTCCTTGAACTTCGGGTCGCTGAAGACCTCCTGCAGCTTCTTGGTCTCCGGCGACTCCACGGCGTCGGTGGCGACGATCAGGCGGGAGGCGAAGCTCCGGGGCGGGTCCGGGAAGAGGATCCCCTTGTCCCGGCTCACCTTGCCGGCGTCGAACAGGTTCGTGTATCCGACGGCGACGTCCACCGAGTCCAGGGTCCGCGGCATGGACAGCAGGTCGATCTCCTGGAAGTCGAAGCCGCGGGGGTTCGCGGTGACGTCCTTGAGGCGGGCAGTGCGCGGCTCGATCGACGGGTCCAGCTCGATCAGGCCCTCACGCTGGAGCAGCCACAACGCCTGCCCCTGGTTCGCGAGGTCCGTGGGCACGGCCACCACGGCCCCGGCGGGGACGCCGTCCAGGGAGTCGTAGCGGGAGGAGTACAGGCCGAACGCCCACTGGTACAGCTCCGTGGTGGGCGTCAGGTCGAACCCGTTCCCGTCCGCCACCTGTTTCATGTACCACTGGTGCTCGAAGATGGTGGCGTCCACCTCACCCGTGGCCACCGCGCGGTTCGCCTGGACCGAGTCCGCGATCCCGACCGGCTCGATGGTGACACCGTGCTGCGGCGCGATCTCCGCCGCCACGTACTCGAGGATGCGCTCCTCGCCTGCCATGGCGGGCTCGTAGTGGACCCGCAGGGGCCGGTCGACGGCCGCCGCCGATCCGCCGGCGGCCACCGCCGGATGGGCCGCACCCCGCATCAGGATGACCCCCAGAGCCAGGGCGACGATCGCGGCGACGGCGGCCACGGTCCAGGGGAGGCGGTCGGTGCGCCGCCGCAGGGTGAACCCGTGGTCGTGGCCGGTGGTGGACGGAGTGGAACGCGGCAAGGGGTGCCTCCTGATGAGGTCGAGCGGGCGAGGGGAAGGGCGAGGATGAGAACGTGGGCGTCCCGGCGAGGACGCCCGGCCGTGATCGGTCACGGGCGTTCCAGGGACCGGGCGAGGCGGTCGCCGGCGAACTGGACCAGCTGCACGCTGACGATCAGCACGACGATGGTCGCCGCCATGACGGTCATGTCGAACCGCTGGTAGCCGTAGGTGACGGCCAGATAGCCGATGCCGCCGGCACCGATGGTCCCCGCGATGGCCGAGTACTCGAGCATCGAGATCGTGTTGAGGGTGAGGGCCGAGACGAGGCCCGGCACCGCCTCCCGCAGCTGGGTCTGCAGGATGATCTGGACCGGCGAGCTGCCGGTGACGAGGCCGACGGCGAGGTTCTCCCGAGGGAGGTCGTTCAGAGTGTTCTGGACGAGCCGGGCGAAGAAGGGGACGCCGGCGATGACCATGGGCACCACGGCGGCACGGATGCCCAGGGTGGTCCCCGTGATCCATGCGGTGAAGGGGATGATCGCGGCCATCAGGACGAGGAAGGGGAGCGAGCGCCCCATGTTGGCGACCCAGCTGAGGACGCCGTGCCAGCGGGGATGGGGGAAGAGCCCACGGGAGGACGTGTTGTACAGCAGCACGCCTCCGATCCCGCCGAAGGCCACGACGAAGACCATGACGATCCCGACCATCGCCCAGGTCTCGCCGTAGGCCGGGAGCAGGAGCGCAGGGATCTCGCTCCACGGGGTGTCGAAGGTGAGCGGCTCGGAGGCGGCGGCGGCGAGCGCGATCATGCCGCGACCCCCGCGACCTCACGCGTCAGGTCGGCGTCGGCCGGACGCCCGCGCACGGGCACGTCGGCACCGCCCTCCACGATCACCCGGAGCCCGGCGGCGTCCAGAACCGCGACGGCGGCGGCGACCTGCCGCTGATCGTCGGTGTCGAGCCCGATCACCAGCCGGCCGAGCGGACGGGTGCCGTGGTCCTCGAGGGTGCCGCCCAGCAGGCTCACCCCCGCGGACACGGCGCGGGCGAGGTCGCCGAACCAAGCGGGGTCGACGGGGACGGAGCCCAGGGAGACGCGCAGGACGGTGCGCACACCGGGCACCCGCTCCACCGGGTGGACGGGCAGGAGCTGGCCGGCCGCCGGAGAGTCCCCGCGTCCGATCAGGTCGGCGACCCGTCCGTGCTCCGCGATCCGCCCGTGGTCCAGGAAGGCCACCTCGTCGGCCGCGGCCCGGACGGCCTCCATCTCGTGGGTGATGAGGACGATCGAGACTCCGAGGTCGGCGCGCAGCTCGGTGAGGAGGCGGAGGATCTGATGGGTCGAGCGCGGATCGAGACCTGAGGTGGACTCGTCCGAGAGGAGGATGCGAGGTCGAAGAGCGAGCGCCCGGGCGATGCCGACCCGCTGCGCCTGACCACCCGAGAGCTGGCCGGGGTAGGCGTCCGCCTTGTGCAGCAGATCCACCCGTTCCAGGAGCTCCGCCACCCGCGCCTCCATCTCCCCGTGCTCCACTCCGAGGTTGCGCAGCGGCAGTGCGACGTTCTCAGCGACGGTGATCCGGCGCAGCAGCGCCGAGTGCTGGAAGATCGTCCCGATCGAGCGGCGGCTGTCCCGCAGCGCACGCCCGGAGAGCTCGGACAGGTTGCGCCCGTCCACGAGGATCTGCCCGGAGGAGGGCGTCTCCAGGAGGGAGATGCAGCGGGACAGGGTGGACTTGCCGGCCCCCGACGGACCGACCACGGCGGTGATGGATCCGTCCGGCACCGTCAGGTCGATGCCCTTCAGCACCTCGACCGGTCGCCCGGTCTTCAACTCGTATCTCTTGTGCAGATCGACGATCTCCAGCACGGCGTCTCCTTCATCGGGTCGCGACCGGCGCACGGGTTCTCGCGTCGGGCCGCCGCACGGCGAGGCCCGGGAAGCGTGGACGCGTCCATCGGTCCTGGCGGGAGCACCCTGGCCCTCACCCTGCCTGCGGGAGGCGGGTGAGGCGGGCTGCTGCGGCGTCGTCGAGCCAGATCTCTCGGCCGCTCTGGATGGGTGCGATGACTTCATCACACCTGCCCCGCGCCTCACAGCCGGGCCGACCGGCGAGGACTCATCGCGGCCGCCAGGGCCGTGGGGGATCTCGGCGCCGCGCACACGTCGTCACAGGACCGCCCCCACCACGACGACGGCGACGCCCCCGCCCGGGTGCGTCGCCGTCGTCGTGCTGGGGTCACGGTGCCCGCCGACCCCGCCGCGCTCAGTCCTCCGGGACCTCGCCGGCGGAGGTGTACGCGACCGGGGCCGCGCCGTTGACCAGGCGGTCCCCGACCATCCGGACCTTGAACACGGCAGGATCGTGCGTGGCCAGGGTGCGGGCGTTGCGCCAGTGGCGGTCCAGCTGCAGCTCGGTGGAGGTTGCGGAGGCGCCGAGGGTGTCGAAGATCCGGGTGCAGACCTCGAGGACGAAGTCCGGCACCACGGCCTGAGCCCGGTAGGCCGCGTCCATCGCCTCGTCCCACAGGCGGGCGCTCACCTCGCCCTCGACGTCGTCCGGATGGGCCGCGTCCCACGCCGCGGCGGCGTCCATGGCCCTCCCGACCTCGCGCACGAGCAGCCGAGCCGCGCTCACCTGCCCGGCCATGCGCCCCACGATCTCGAGCAGCTGCGGATCCTGCTGCGGGCGGTCCGCCGTGCCGGTGTTGAACGTTCGGGTGCGGGCCTTCAGGAGGGCCACGCCCTCGTCGAGGGCCGCGCGGGCCACGCCCACCTGCAGGGCCAGCAGCGTGGCCTCCTCGAGCACCGGCACGGGCCCGTGCGAACGCGGCACCTCGAGCAGGTCCTCCGCGGCCGCGCCGTCGAGCACCACGGACCCGGTGGCGGTGAGCCGCTGGCCGAATCCGTCCCAGTCATCCTTG
This sequence comes from Micrococcus sp. NPDC078436, assembly GCF_040702705.1. Taxonomy (NCBI): domain Bacteria; kingdom Bacillati; phylum Actinomycetota; class Actinomycetes; order Micrococcales; family Micrococcaceae; genus Micrococcus; species Micrococcus sp. NPDC078436. The sequence goes on from NZ_JBFBLX010000014.1 coordinate 49,621, forward strand.
ATGCGCACGCGCGGCTGGCGCACGCGCACCACCGCGATCGCCCGCTCCGGCTCGCGCACCGCGCCGCCGGCCCGCTTCGAGTTGCGTCGGGAGACGAGGTCGGCCCCGTCCACGCCCACCGTGACGATGGTCCACTGCGCGAACGCCGAGCCCGTGGCGTAGTACTTGTGGCCCGTGACCACCCACGTGCCGCCCTCGTCGCGGGCGGCACGCGCCGCCGCCCGGCCCGGCGCGGCCCCGGATCCGGCGCGCTCCGCGAGGGCGGAGCCGGCCCACTCCCCCGCGGCGGCGTGAGGCATCCAGGCCTTCCTCAGGCGCTGAGGCTGGTCGTCGACGGCGGCCACGAACACCAGGTGCGAACGCCACAGGTGTGCGGTGTTCACGTCCCGCGCGGCGAGGTCGGCCAGCAGGCGCAGCACCGTCTCGTGCCCGGCTCCGCGCCCGCCGAACTCGGCCGGGACGCTGACCTTCCCCAGCCCGGCCTCCTGGAGCCGCTGCTGCGCCACGAAGGGCAGGTGGCGCCCGGCCTCGCGGGCCCGCTCGCCCTGGGCGGCGGCGTGGAACACCTCGGCGAACTCGGCGGAGAGGGATGCGTGGTCGGCGGCGGGGCTCTGCATGGGCACCACTCTTCCAGAGCGCCCCGGGGGTGCCGGGCAGCCGGCGGCGCGGCAGGCGGCGGCCGGCCCTGCGTGACGCGGGGCGGGCGGGGCGGCCGCGGGGATTCGTACGCTCGAGGACCGAGCCCGGGCTCCTCCGAGACGCCCGCCGCTTGCGCTCGCCACACCCCCGACCGAACCGAGGTTCCCTCCCGTGACCGCGTCCGTCCCCGCAGCCTCCCCCGCCGATCCGGTGCGCCGCCCGAACGACGGCGTCCCCGCCGCCGCGCTCGCCACGCTGCCCGGCCCGCTGCCGCGGGAGGTCGTGGACGCCGCCGACCCGGACGTGCACCCGGGCCGTCCCGCCGGCCTCGCGCACGGGGGCCGCGGCGATGGCGAGCGCGTGCGCGAGGAGGAGCGGCTCGCCTTCTGGGAGGCCGTCGGACGGCGCCTCACGTGGGACCGTGACTTCACCCGCGTGCAGGACCTCGCCCCGTCCGATCCGGCGGCCGAGCGCGGCCCGGACATCCGCTGGTACGCGGACGGCGCCCTGAATGTGGCCGTCAACTGCGTGGACCGGCACGTGGACGCCGGCCGCGGGGAGAAGGTGGCCCTGTACTTCGAGGGCGAGCCGGGCGACCGCGAGGCCGTGACCTACGCGGACCTGCAGCGCCGTGTGGCCCGCGCGGCGAACGCGCTCGAGGAGCTGGGCATCACCGCCGGCGACCGCGTGGTCGTGTACCTGCCCGTGATCGTGGAGACGATCGTCATCGCCCTGGCGTGCGCGCGCATCGGCGCGGTGCACTCCCTCGTGTTCGGGGGCTTCTCCGCCGAGGCGCTGCGCTTCCGCGTGGAGGACACCGGCGCCAAGCTGCTCGTCACCACGGACGGCCAGCACCGCCGTGGGAAGGTGGTGCCCGTCAAGGAGAACGCAGACGCCGCCGTCGCCGGTCAGAACCAGGTCGAGCACGTGCTCGTGGTGGACCGCTGCGGCCTCACCGGACCGGGCGCGATCGCGTGGACGGACGGCCGGGACCTGTGGTGGCACGACGTCGTGGACCGCCAGCCGGCCACCCACGCCGCACGCGCCTTCGAGGCCGAGCACCCGCTGTTCATCATGTACACCTCGGGCACCACGGGGCAGCCCAAGGGTCTCGTGCACACCTCGGCGGGCTACCTCGCCGCGGCCTCGTGGACGCACGACTTCCTCTTCTCCCACCCGGACGTGTCCCGCCGGGGCGACGACGTGCACTGGTGCACCGCTGACCTCGCGTGGGTCACCGCCCACACCTACGAGATCTACGGACCGCTCTCCAACGGCGTCACGCAGGTGATCTACGAGGGCGTGCCCAATGCGCCACATCCGGGCCGTCACTTCGAGGTGATCGACCGCTACCGTGTGACCAGCTACTACACCGCGCCCACACTCATCCGCTCGCTCATGGGCTGGCACCCGGACGGGATCCCGGCGGAGGATGCCGGCGGCCCCTCGCTCGCGTCCATCCGCCTGATCGGCACCGTGGGCGAGGCCGTGAATCCCGAGGCGTGGGCGTGGGCCCGCACCCAGATCGGCCGGGCCGGGCTCGAGCGCACCGGCACCCCGGTGCCCATGGTGGACACGTGGTGGCAGTCCGAGACGGGCTCCACCGTCATCTCCCCCCGCCCCACGGACACCACGTTCAAGCCGGGCTGCGGTTCCCGCCCGCTGCCCGGCGTCGACGTGGCCGTGGTCGACGACGACGGCGCGCCCGTGTCCGCGCACCTGCAGGGCAAGATCGTGGTCACCCGGACCTCGCCGTCCATGGCGCGCACGGTGTGGGGCAACCCGGCACGGTACTTCCGCTCCTACTGGGCGGACTACGCGGAGCAGGGCTGGTTCCTCGCCGGGGACGGCGCCAAGACCGATGACGACGGCGACGTCTGGATCCTCGGGCGCATCGACGACGTCATCAACATCTCCGGGCACCGGCTGAGCACGATCGAGATCGAGTCGGCGCTCGTGGCGCACCCCCATGTGGTGGAGGCGGGCGTGTGCCCCGTGCCCGACGAGCGCACCGGTCACGCGGCGGTGGCCTTCGTCGTGCCGAGCCGGGAGTGGGCGACGGCGTTCGCGGACGGGGGCGAGGACGTCGCGACGAAGCGCGCCGAGGAGCTCCGCCGGCACGTCGGCCGGGTGATCGGCCCGGTGGCCAAGCCGGGCGAGGTGGTGTTCGTCCCGGATGTGCCGAAGACGCGCTCGGGCAAGATCATGCGGCGCCTCCTCTCGCAGCTGCACACCGGGGACCGCCTCGGGGACACCACGAGCCTGCAGAACGAGTGGTGCGTCGGGCAGATCGCGGAGGTGCTGGCCGCCCGCGCCTGACCGCCCCGCTCTCGCCGGCGAGGTCCGCGTTCGCGGACTGGATCTCGGAGGAGGGCGAGCCCGCGGGCCCGGCCGACTCGCGGATCGAGGATGACGACGTCAGCCTCTCACCCCCGTCCGGAACCGTCACGGGGCGGGGTCCCGCCCGCCCCCATAGACTGGCGGCCGTTCCCCGCTCGGTCCCGCCCCCTGAAAGGCCCCCGTGACCTCATCCCCCGACGCCGGCTCCCCGGGCCCCGCGCACGACGACGGCGAGCGCGCCCTCGTCGCCGACACCCTCGCCCCCGGCACCGGCCGACTCATCGGCCTGCTCGTCTCCGCCGCCTTCGTGGTGATCCTCAACGAGACGATCATGTCCGTGGCGCTGCCGCGCCTGATGGAGCAGTTCTCGGTCTCGGCCGCCTCGGCGCAGTGGCTCTCCACCGGCTTCATGCTGACGATGGCCGTGGTCATCCCCTTCACGGGGTGGCTGCTGAACCGGTTCACCCTCCGCACCGTGTTCATCATCGCCATGAGCGCGTTCACGCTCGGCACCGCTCTGGCGGGACTGGCGCCGACCTTCGGGATCCTGCTCGCCGGACGCGTGGTGCAGGCCGTCGGCACGGCCATCATGATGCCGCTGCTGATGACCACGGTGCTCAACGTGGTGCCGCTGGCCCGCCGCGGGCGCATCATGGGCGTCATCTCGATCGTCATCGCCGTGGCCCCGGCCACCGGCCCCACCGTGGGCGGAGTGATCCTCGAGCACTTCACGTGGCGCTGGCTGTTCTTCACCGTGCTGCCCATCGCCCTGTTCGCTCTGGCCGCCGGCGCCGCGTGGGTCCGCAACGTCACCGAGCCGCATCCTGTCCGCCTGGACGTGCCCTCCGGAGCGCTCTCCGCCGTCGGCTTCGCGGGCCTGGTCTTCGGCCTCTCCAGCATCGGCGAGGCCGCGGGCGGGCACGCGGCCGTCGCGCCGTGGATCCCGATCCTGGTGGGAGTGCTCGCCCTGGCGGCGTTCGCGGGCCGCCAGCTGCGGCTCAAGGACCGCGCGCTCCTGGACCTGCGCACGCTCGCCCGGCCCACGTTCACGGTGGCGCTGGGCGTGATGCTCGTGTCCATGATGGCCCTGTTCGGCACCATCATCCTGTTGCCCATCTACCTGCAGGAGGTGCTCGGCTGGAGCACCCAGCAGTCCGGCCTGGCTCTGCTGCCCGGCGGCGTCGTGATGGCGGTGCTCGGCTACGTGGTGGGAACCCTCTACGACCGCATCGGCCCGCGCCCGCTCGTCGTGCCGGGCTCGGTTCTCGGCGCCGCGGGACTGTGGGGCTACACCACGCTGAGCGAGGACTCGAGCGCCCTCATGGTGGTGGGCCTGCACGTGGCCATCTCGATCGGCCTCTCCCTGCTGTTCTCCCCGCTCATGACGACGGCGCTCAGCGCCCTGCCCCGGCCGCTGTACGCGCACGGCTCCGCCCTGATGTCCACGCTGCAGCAGGTGGCCGGCGCGGCGGGCACGGCGCTGTTCATCACGCTGCTCACGGTGGGCACGGCGTCGACGGCCGCGGCAGGCCTGCCGGCGCGGGCCGCCATGATGGACGGCGTGCACCTGGCGTTCCTCTCTGGCGCGGCGGTGTTCACGCTCAACGTGGTGGCGGTGTGGTTCGTGAAGCGCCCGGCGGCCGACGCGGCGTGAGCCCTGCCCCGGGTGACGAGCCCTGCGCTGTCGCCCTGGAGACCGCGCGACAGGCACAACGACGCAGGGTTCGTCGCATGGGCACGTCACCCCTCAGGGGAAGATCTGCCCCACCGGCGTCTGCTTCTCCGCCTGGAACGCGTCCTCGGCGCGGCCGAACGCCCAGTAGGCGCTGACGGACATGGACCGCCGGTCCACCCCGCGCTCGTCCGTGAGGTACGCCCGCGCGGCCTTCACCTGCTCGCGCTCCCCGTGCACGAACGCGTGCACCCGGCCCTCGCGCCACGGGAGCGCGCGCAGCTCGGCAGCCCAGCGCGTCGCCTCCGGGGTGAAGTCCCCGCCGCGGTGCAGCCAGCGCACCTCGACGCCGAGCGGTGCCTCGAGCGGCAGCTCGTCCTCCGCGCCGCCCACCTCGATCAGCGCGGTCCCGACGGCGTCCGGGGCCGTGCGCGCGAGGTCCTCCAGGGCGGCGGCGATCGCGGGCAGGGCGGAGTCGTCACCGACCAACAGGTGCCAGTCCGCCCCGGGATCGGGGCTGTAGCTGCCGCCGGGTCCCATGAACGCCACCGTGTCCCCCGGCTGTGCCGAGGCGGCCCACGGACCGGCGAGGCCGTCGTCGGGACCGGTGCCGTGCACCACGAAGTCCACGTCCACCGTGCCGGCCGCCGCGTCCACGGCGCGCACCGTGTAGGTGCGGCGGACGGGCATCTGCTCGGGCGTGAGGCGCTCGCGGAGGGCGTCCAGGTCGTAGGGCGGGGTGAGGCCGAGCACAGGGTCCGCGAACAGCAGCTTGATGTACTGATCCGCCGCACCCTTGGCGGCCCAGCGGGCGTGGAAGTCCGCGAACTGCTCGCCGCCGAGCGTCAGGCGGACCAGGTGCGGGCTGAGGCGCTCGGTGCGCTGGACCGTCAGCACGGTCTGGGGGCGGGCGGGGCGGCCGGGCTCTTCGGGGCGGGTCATGCCCTCACTCTCCCACGCCACGGCGCGACGAGTCCTGCGTTGTGGTGCCTGTTCCCGCGGGAACGGCAGCACAGCGCAGGGCTCGTTGAGGACGGGGAGGTCAGCCGCGGAACCCCGCGCCCCGGTGATCCTCCGGCAAGTGCGGCCCCGCGCCGGTGATGTTCTCGCGCAGCGTCCTCCCTGTCTCGGGCTCGCGCAGCGCGCCGCGGCGGCGCAGCTCCGGGCTCACGAGCGTGGTGAACCGCTCGAGGTCGGCCGGGCGCACGGCCGCGGAGATGTTGAAGCCGTCCACACCGGTCTCGGCCTGCCAGCGCTCGAGCTCGTCCGCCACGGTCGCCGGGGAGCCCACGATCACGGGGCCGCGCCCGCCGATCGCCACGAACTCGGCCACGTCCCGCAGCGTCCACAGCTTCCCCGAGGGGTCCGCGGTGAAGGCCGCGAGCGCGGAGCGATTCGCGTCCGTCACCACGTGCTCCAGCGGCGCGTCCGGGTCCAGGCCCGCGAAGTCCACGCCGGTCCATCCGCCAAACAGGGCGAGGGCACCCTCGACGTCCACGAAGTCCGCGTAGCCACGCAGCCGCTCCTCCGCCGCCTCGTCCGTCTCGGCGGCGACGACGGTCACCATCGCGAGCACACGGATCGCGTCCTCGGCGCGGCCGGCGTCGACGAGCCCCGCCCGCGTCTGCTCGACGAAGCGGCGGACGTGCGCCGCCGTCGGGCCGATGGCGAAGACGGCCTCGGCGTGCTCCTGCGCGAACCGCAGCCCCCGCGCGGAGGCGCCGGCCTGGAAGAGGAACGGGGTGCCCTGCGGACCGGGGTGGGTGAGCGCGGTGTCGGGGACGCGGAAGTGCGTGCCCGCCACGCCGGCCGGGTGCACGCGCTCCGGGTCCGCGAAGACGCCGGCGGCGGCGTCCTTGACCACGGCGCCCGGCTCCACCGATCCCTCGAAGAGGCGGTAGACGGCGTCGAGGTGCTCGTCGGCGCGGTCGTAGCGCTCGTCGTGCGGCAGCTGCCCGTCCAGCCCGAGGTTGCGGGCCGCGGAGTCCTGGTAGCTGGTCACGACGTTCCAGGCCACGCGGCCCTGCGTGAAGTGGTCGAGCGTCGCGAAGGTGCGGGCCAACTGGTACGGCTGCTCGTACGTGACGGACGCGGTCACGCCGAAGCCGAGGCGGTCGGTCACGGCGGCCATGGCGGGCACGGCCACGGTCGGCTCGAGCAGCGGCCACTGGACACCGCCGCGCACGGTGGCCTCGACCCCGCCGTCGTACACGTCGTACAGGCCCAGGACGTCCGCGAGGAACAGCGCGGTGAACCCGCCCTCCTCCACGGTGCGGGCGAGGTCGGTCCAGTAGGAGAGGCGGTCGAACTCGGCGATCCGCGAGTCCGGGTGCCGCCACAGCCCCGGGGACTGGTGCACGGGCGTCATCATCTCGAACGCGCTGAGCAGGAAGGGCTGGGCGCACTGCGCCTCGGGCTGCGGGGTCATCGGCTCTCCTGGACGGTCGGGACGGCGGGCGCCGATCCGGACGCCTCGCCGCGGCGCGCGGTCGGATCGGCGGCCTGGCTGGACGCCCACAGGGAGAGCCCGGCCAGGACCGTGAGGTACGCGGCGATCAGCCACGGGGTGCGCCCTCCGGCTTCGAAGAGCAGGGCCGCGACGAACGGGGCGATGCCGCCGCCGAGCACCGTGCCGATCTGGTAGCTGAGGTTCACGCCGGAGTAGCGCACCTGCACGGGGAACTGCTCGGCGAACCACGCCGCCTGCGGGCCGTACACGGAGTCGTGGGCCACGTTGATCACGAGCACGACGACGATCGGCAGCCACGCGATCAGCCCGGCCTCGGTCACGGCGAACACGGCCCACCCGGCGCCGGCGATGAGGGCGTAGCCGAGCTGGGACACCCGGCGCCGGCCCCACCGGTCGGAGAGCGCGGCCCACAGCGGGGTGCTCACGAGTCCGATCGCGGAGGCGACCATGATCGAGGTGAGGAGGATCCCGCTGTCATGCCCGCGCAGCACGAGGAAGCTCACGAGGTACACGGTGATCAGGTAGTACACCCCGTTCTGTCCCAGGCGCAGGCCGGCCGTGACGAGCACGGCCCGGCCGTGGTCCCGCAGCAGCTCGCGGACCGGGGAGGCGCTGAGCTCGCCGGCCGCGCGCCGCTCCTGGAACTCCGGCGCGTCCTGCACGCCGAGCCGGATCACCAGGGCGATCGCCACGAGCACGGCCGAGGCGAGGAAGGGGATGCGCCAGCCGTAGGCGGCGAACTGCTCCTCCGTGGTGAACAGGTGGACGATGCTGAACGCGGCCGTGGCCAGCAGCATGCCCGCCGAGGAGCCGATCTGCGTGAAGGAGCCGAAGAAGCCGCGGCGGTGCGCGGGGGCGTGCTCCACGGACATCAGCGCGGCCCCGCCCCACTCCATCCCGGCAGAGACGCCCTGCACGAGGCGCAGGAGGACGAGACCGGCGACGGCCCACCAGCCGGCCTGCGCGAAGGTGGGCAGCAGGCCGATGAGGAACGAGGAGACGCCCATGAGCAGGAGGGAGACCACGAGGAGGGCCTTGCGCCCCACGCGGTCCCCGAAGTGCCCGGCCACGACCCCGCCGAGCGGGCGCATCACCACGCCCACCGCGAGGGTGGCGAAGGAGGCGAGCGTGGCTCCGAGCTGCGTGGCGCCCGGGAAGAACTGCACGTTGAACACGAGGGCGGCGGCCAGGCCGTAGAGGTAGAAGTCGTACCACTCGATCGTGGTCCCCAGCAGCGAGGAGACGACGGCGCGCGTGCGATGGCGCCGGGCCGCGGGGTCCTCGGCGGGGGCGGCCGGGGAGGCGGGCGCGTTCCCGGTGCCGGGCCCCGACGACGGCGGGGTCGCCTCCGGAGCGTCCAGGACGGTGCTCATCGGGCGTCCCCCTCGGTGATGACGACGGCGGACGCCGCGGCGTCGGTCGGCCCTGAACCCGTCGCCGGCGCATCGCCGATCGCGGAGAGCCCCTCGGGCAGGGTGCCGTTGATCCAGTAGTCGCCCACGGCCCGGGCGCGGAAGGCGATGGGGTTGTGTGTGGCCACGGTCTGCGCGTTGCGCCAGTGGCGGTCCAGGCCCTTGGCGGTGGACGTGTCCGAGGCGCCGCCGGTGAGGAAGAGCTCCTGCGCGGCGCCGATCGCGAGCTCGGGCACGGTGATCTGCGCGTGCTCCACCGCGACCTCGGCGTTCGCGAACGCGAGCGGCGTCTCCCCCTCGTAGCCCCAGCGGTCGGCGCCGGTGGCCGCCCCGGCGGCGAGCGCGGCGTCGAGCGCCTCCGCCGCCGCCAGCACCGCGGCCTCCGCGGTGAACGCCTTCGCGGCGATCCGGCCCACGGCCTCCTGGATCAGCGGGTCCTCACGGAACGGCAGGCCCAGGCCCGTGTTGAAGGTGCGCACGCGCGCGGCCACGCGGGCGGCGGCGTCGCGGCGGGAGGCCCGGGCGATCCCGGCCAGCACCGCGAGCAGGATCAGCTGGAAGTACGCGGCCTCGAACACGGCCTCGGGGGTGCCGGGGATGCGCCGCAGCACGTCGCCCGCGGGGATCCTCACATCCTCGAACACCGCGGTGCCCGTGCCGGTGAGGCGCTGCCCGAAGCCGTCCCAATCGTCCTCGAGGGTGACGCCGGCGGCGTCCACGGGCACGACGGCGAAGCCGCGCCCGGCGTCCACGCTCCCGTCGGCGCGGCGCACGGAGGCGGAGACGCGGGTGTGCGAGGAGAAGATCGAGCCCGTGGCGTAGTACTTCGTGCCGGAGAGCGTCCACGCGGGCGCGGGGTCCGCCGCGCCGTCGTCGCCCGCCTCCGCCGCGTCCTCCGTGAGCACCGTGTTGAGCGTGCCGAGCGCGTTGCCGCCCTTCTCCGTGGAGGCGTTGCCCACCGTGGCGCCGGCGAGGACGCGCCCGTACCAGCGCGTGCGGACGTCCTCGGGCTGGAACCGCAGCGCGTCGAGGAAGCCCAGGTGTGAGCGGTAGAGGTGGGCCACGTTGGAGTCGGCCTCGGCGAGGTCCACGAGCAGGGCGATCGCGGTGCGCACGTCGACGCCGGGCCCGCCCGCCTCGGCCGGGACGCGCAGCACCGCGAAGCCGGCGGCGTGGAGCGCGCGGACCTCCTCGAAGGGCAGGATGCGCTCGTGATCGCGCTCGCGGGAGCCCTCCGCGATCTGCGCGAACAGCGGCGCGAAGTGGGCGCGCAGCCCGGCGAGGTCGCGGGGCAGGTCGGCCACGTCGACCTCGGGCGGGGTGAGGACGGAGGCCTCCGCGCGGGGCGGCTCGGGGCGGACGTCCTCCGCGCGGGCGGCGGTGAGGGTCTCGGTCATGGGGGTCCTTGTCAGCGGGGCGGTCAGCGGTGGTGTCCGGCACCGACGGCCGAGTGCGTGGTCTGCCGCCACGCTAGGAGCGCGCCCGCCCCCGGGCTGAACCGGGCCCCGGGCCGGAGTCACGACGGCGCTGCCGCACCGCCGAACGCGTCCGACCGCCCCTGGATGACCCGTACGCTGGCCGCGTGCCTCCCGTGCTGCTGGTCCTGCTCTCCGTGCTGTGCCAGCAGCTCGGCGCCTCCATCGCCGGCCTGCTGTTCGGTCAGGTCGGCGCCTCCGGGATGGTCGCCCTACGCCTCGTGTTCTCCGCCCTCCTGCTGCTGGCCTTCGCCCGCCCCGGGCGCCGCGCCCTGGCGAGCCTGACCGCGCAGGGATGGGCCGCCGTCGTCGGGCTGGGGCTGACCATGGCCGGGATGAACCTGCTCATCTACGAGGCGTTCGACCGGATCCCCCAGGGCGTGGCCGTCACGTTCGAGGTGCTCGGACCGCTCGCGCTGTCCGTCCTGGCGCGGCGGCGCTGGGACGCATGGGCCTGCGCCGGCGTCGCCCTTGCGGGCATCGTGCTGCTCGGCCGGGACGGGTTCAGCGCGGGCGCGGGCGCCGGGCTGGATCCCGTGGGCGTGGCGTGCGCCGTGGGCGCCGCCGCCTTGTGGGCGGGCTACATCCTGATGAGTCGGGCCGCGGGCGGGCATCTGCCCGGGGTGCAGGGGCTCGCGCTGGCCATGGTCGCGGGCTCCTTCCTCGCCCTGCCCATCGGCGCGACGACGGCGTGGCCCGCCCTGCTCGACCCCGTCGTGCTGGGCGTCGGGCTGGTGGTGGCGGTGCTGAGCTCCTCGCTGCCGTACGGGATCGAGATGCACGTGCTGCGCCGCATGCCCACCGCACTGTTCTCCCTCCTCACGTGCCTGTCCCCCGTGGCCGCCGCGCTCACCGCGTGGGCCGTGCGCGGGCAGGTGCTGGACGTGCCGGACGTGGCCGGGATGCTGCTCGTGGTCGCGGCGTGTGCGGCGGCGGTGTGGCTGGGGCGGGCGCCGGAGCGTCGCATGCGCCGGGCGACGGACCGCGGGGACCGGGCGGCGCGGGCCTGACGCCCACCGCCCTCAGCGCGTCCACAGGATTCTGTAGCCTGAACGCATGACCCCCGCCACACCCCCCGGCCCGGGCCGGCCCGACGACGACGTCCCCGCCGCCGAGCGGGAGGCCCTGCGCCGCGGGGCGTGGCGGCCCTGGCTGCCGTTCCTGCTGACCGCGGCGGTGTGCATCGGCATGCTCGGGTGGGTCACGGTCGCCCTGCCCGACCTCCCGGACCGGGTCCCGGTGCACTGGGGCATCGACGGCCGTCCCGACGACTGGGACGAGAAGTCCCTGGGCACCGTCGGCATGGGGCCGATCGTCGCCCTCGGCATGACCGTGCTCATGGCGCTCATGGCCGCCATCGTGCCGATGATGACGCCCCTGCCTCCGGACGCCTCCCCGTGGCGGCGCGTGCGGCAGGCCGGGGTGGACCGCGGCATGCGCACGGCCCTCGGGTGGATCGCCGCGTTGACCCTGCTCCCGATGCTCCCGTCGACGGTGGAGGTCCTCACCGCGGGCGCGTGGCGGATGCCCTGGTGGCTCATGCCGCTCAGCCTCACCCTCCTCATGGTCGGGGTGATGGTCGCGCTGAGCGCGGCGATCCGCGGCGGCACCCGCTGGTCGGACCGCGTCGCCCAGGACCTCGGCCACCGCCCCACCGCCGAGGAGGCCGCCGAGGAGGAGAAGTGGACCGCGGCGGGCCTGAAGCGCGACCCCGACGACCCCTCTGCCTTCCCGCCCAAGCGCGAGGGCTACGGCGTGGGCGCCACGGTGAACCTCGCCTCGCGCACGGGCCGCCTTCTCACCTACGGGTTCGTGGGCGTCTTCATCGTCGGTCTGCCCGCGGCCGTCTGGATCGCGGCGGCCCTGAACCGATGACCACGCGCCTGCTGCTCCTCGCCACGCTCCCCCTCCTCTCGGAACGAGGTGTCACGAAATGTGGGAATGCGGGCGCCATTCCAACGTTTCGTGACACCTCGTTCGCTGGGGAGGCCGGGGTCGGGGGCCGGCGGCCGGGTGCCGCGAGCGCCCCGGCGGCGCGTATGTGACGCGGTGTCCGACGTCGTCGCCCGGGCCTGGCAGGGTGGGGCGCGCATTCTCGCCCCCTGCCAGAGAGGACCGCCGTGGCCGACCACGAGTTCGGATTCCGCACCAAGGCCCTGCACGCCGGCGCCGTCCCGGACGCCGTCCACGGCTCCCGCGCGGTGCCGATCCACCAGACCAGCTCCTTCGTGTTCGAGTCCGCCGAAGACGCCGCCAACCTCTTCGCGCTGCAGAAGTACGGCAACATCTACTCGCGCATCGGCAACCCCACGGTCGCGGCGTTCGAGGAGCGGATCGCCACGCTGGAGGGCGGCATCGGCGCGGTGGCGACGGCGTCCGGCATGGCCGCCGAGTTCGTCACCTTCGCGGCGCTCGCCGGGGCCGGGGACCACATCGTGGCCTCCTCGAAGCTCTACGGCGGAACCATCACCCAGCTCGACGTGTCCCTGCGCCGGTTCGGCGTCGAGACCACGTTCGTGGACTCCGCCGAGGCCGCGGACTTCGAGGCCGCCCTCCAGCCCAACACCAAGGCCGTGTACGTGGAGATCGTGGCCAACCCCTCGGGCGACATCGTCGACCTGCCGGGCCTGGCCGACGTCGCGCACCGCCACGGCGTCCCGCTCGTGGTGGACGCGACGCTCACGCCGCCGTACCTGATCCGCCCGATCGAGCACGGTGCGGACATCGTGATCCACTCGGCCACGAAGTTCCTGGGCGGCCACGGCACCACGCTGGGCGGCGTCGTGGTGGAGTCCGGCCGCTTCCCGTGGGACAACGGCAAGTTCCCGTCCATGACCGAGCCCGTGCCCTCGTACGGCGGCGTCTCCTGGTGGGGCAACTTCGGCGAGTACGGGTTCCTCACCAAGCTGCGTTCCGAGCAGCTGCGTGACTTCGGCCCGTCCTTGGCCCCGCAGTCGGCGTTCCAGCTGATGATCGGCGTCGAGACGCTGGCCCAGCGCATGGACGCCCACCTGGCGAATGCGCAGGCCGTGGCGCAGTGGCTGGACGAGGATCCGCGCGTCTCCTGGGTCCGCTACGCCGGCCTGCCCGACCACCCGCACCACGAACGCGGCCGCGAGCTGCTGCCCCGGGGCGTCGGCTCGGTGTTCAGCTTCGGTGTGGTCGGCGGCCGCGAGACCGGCGCCGCGTTCATCTCCGCGCTGCAGCTGGCCTCCCACCTGGCCAACATCGGCGACGCCAAGACGCTCGTGCTGCACCCCGCCACGACGACCCATCAGCAGCTCACCGCCGAGCAGCTCGTGGCCGGCGGCATCCCGGAGGACCTGATCCGCATCTCGGTGGGCATCGAGGACGTCGAGGACATCCTGTGGGACCTGGACCAGGCCCTCACCGCGGCCACCGGCCGCACCCGCGACGACGACGGCGCCCCGGCCGCGCCGAAGGAGGCCTGAGCCATGAGCACCACCCACCCCGAGCGGACCTGGACCGGCCCCAGCGCCCCCGAGCGCCTGGCGATCCTGCGGCGCACCCGCTCGATCGCGATCGTCGGCGCCTCGGACAAGCCGGCCCGCGCGTCCTACTTCGTGGCCACGTACCTGCTGAGCTCGACCACATACGACGTCTACTTCGTGAATCCCGTGCTCGCCGCGGCCGGCAAGGAGATCCTCGGCCACCGCGTCTACGCCTCGCTCGACGACCTGCCCGTCACCCCGGACCTCGTGGAGGTGTTCCGCAAGTCCTCCGACGCCCCCGAGGTGGTGGCGGACGCCGCCCGCGTGGGCGCCCGGACGGTGTGGCTGCAGCTGGGCATCTGGAACGAGGACGCCGCGCGTCAGGCCGAGGCCGCGGGCCTGGAGATCGTGATGGACCGCTGCGTGAAGATCGAGCACGCCCGCTTCCACGGCGGGCTCAACCTCGCCGGCTTCGTCACCGGTGTGATCAGCTCGCGACGCCAGGAACTGGACCGCTGAGCGCGGCGCGGCCGGGGCGGCGCGGCCACGCCGCCGAGGATCCCCGCCTCGAGTGCCGGCCCGACTTGCCTCGCGGGGCCGGCTCGCGTGGGATGGACCCATGACCGCCGAGCTCCCCACCGTCCCCCTCTCCTCCGCCTGGACCGGCCGCACCGACGGGGACGCCCCCGAGCATCTGCGCTGGCACCAGGTCGTGCGCCCCGCCGACGGCCGCGGTGAGCCCACGACGACGCAGCGCCACCCCGGCGCCGGCGCGCCGACGTCGGGCGCGCGGTCCACGGCGCTCGTCGGCTTCGCCTCGGACGAGGGCGTGCGCCGCAACCACGGCCGCGTGGGCGCCGAGGACGGCCCGGAGGCGCTGCGCGGCGCGCTCGCCTCGCTCGCGTACCTCGAGGGCACGGGCACGCTCGTGGACGCGGGCGACGTGTCCGTGGACCGCGGCGACGACGGCGCCCCGGGCGAGCTCGAGGCCGGCCAGGCCGAGCTGGGCACAGTGGTCAGCGGGCTGCTGAACGCCCACGACCTGGCCGTGGTGCTCGGCGGCGGACACGAGACCGCCTACGCCTCGATCACGGGCCTGACCGGGTCCAGGCGCGTGGGTGCGGGCACCCGCGTGGGCATCCTCAACCTGGACGCGCACTTCGACCTGCGCGAGGCGCCGCGACCCAGCTCCGGCACCCCGTTCCTGCAGGCGCTGCGCGACGCCGAGGGGGCGGAACATCAGCTCTCCTACGCGGTGGTGGGCATCAGCGAGGCCAACAACACCCGCGTCCTGTTCGACACCGCGCGCGAACGCGGGGTCACGTGGGTGACCGACGAGCAGGCCCAGACCGCCGACGTCACCGGTGTGCGCCGCTGGGTGCGCTCCTTCATCAACGCCGTGGACGTGCTCTACCTGACGATCGACCTGGATGTGCTGCCGGCCGCCGTCGCCCCGGGGGTGAGCGCACCGGCCGGCTTCGGCGTGCCGTATGAGGTGGTCCACGCGTGCGCGCTGGAGGCCGCCCAGTCCGGGAAGCTGGCCCTGGCCGACGTCGTGGAGCTCAACCCCGCCCTGGACGTGGACGGCCGCACGGCGAAGGCCGCGGCCCGGCTGATCCACACGATCGTCAGCCGTCACCGGACGGACGCGTCGCTGCTGGCCTGAGCGGGCCGGGACTCGTTCAGGCGCGGGGGCCGCGCGTCAGCGCCCCTCCGCCCACGGGGTCGGGGGCTCGGCGGTGCCGTGGGCCGCGCGTCGGGCGGCGTAGTCCAGCGCCGAGCGCGCCAGGAAGTCGTGCAGGGCCAGCACACCGGCCCGGGCTCCTGCCGAGTCCCTCCGGGTCACCGCCTCCAGCGCCGGGACGTAGAACGCCCGGCCGCGTTCGACCTCGTCGGGCAGACCCTTCGTGGTGGCGAGCCAGAACCGCCGGGAGAGCCCCTGGAGCGGGACCAGGGAATCGGCGAGATAGCGGTTGTTCGCGATCGTGCGCAGGAGTTCGTGCGAGCGCCCGACGGCGGCGACGTACGCCGGCAGATCCTCCACCGTGCGCAGGTGCCGCACGTGGGCCGCGACGGCGGCCAGCTGCTCCTCGTCCGCCCGCGCGCAGGCCAATCCCACGGCCAGCGCCTCGAGCGACCGCCGCACCTCCAGCCTCTCCAGCTGGTCGTCCACGGAGATCGCGGGGACCTGCAGGCCACGTCCCCCACCGGTCAGGAGCCAGTGGTCGCGGATGAGGCGCTGCACGGCCTCGCGCAGGGGCGTGCGTCCCGTCTCGGCGGCGGCGATGAGGGCCGCCTCGCTGAGGACGGCGCCCGGTGGCAGCTCCCCGGTCTCGATCTTCTGCGTCAGGCGGGCGTAGGCCTCCTCCGACTTGTTCATGGGCCCAGCCTAGGCAGTCATCTGCGCACATCCGCTTGATATATCCGGAATATGCGGCGTAGCGTGGCCCGCATCCTGTTACCGCCATCACACGGAGGACTCATGAAGTACCGCCCGCAGCACGACGCCAACCCCCTGCCCTTCTCCCCCTTCAAGAGCTCCACCGTGCCGCGGCCCATCGGCTGGCTGTCCTCCGTGAGCCCGGACGGCATGGAGAACATCGCCCCCTACAGCCAGTGGCAGAACCTCACCTTCGACCCGCCCATGGTGATGTTCTCCGCGAACCAGTACCCGGACGGACGCCGCAAGGACACCGTCCTCAACGCGGAGCAGACCGGCTGGTTCGTGTGGAACATGGCCACCTACGACCTGCGCGAGGCCGTCAACGTCTCCGCCATGGCCCTGGAGCCGGGCGAGAGCGAG
This sequence comes from Micrococcus sp. NPDC078436, assembly GCF_040702705.1. Classification (NCBI taxonomy): domain Bacteria; kingdom Bacillati; phylum Actinomycetota; class Actinomycetes; order Micrococcales; family Micrococcaceae; genus Micrococcus; species Micrococcus sp. NPDC078436. The sequence continues at coordinate 65,884 of NZ_JBFBLX010000014.1, forward strand.
TGGGACCGCATCGCGGAGCACGGCGTCACCAAGGTCTACGCGGACAACCACCCCATCCCGATGGTCGCCGAGTCCCCCGTGCGCTTCGAGTGCCGCTACCACTCGACGCACCGCATCAAGGGCGACTCGAACGTCGGCACCATCGACGTGGTCTTCGCCCACGTGGACACCATCCACATCGACGACGACGTCATCACCGCCGACGGCCGCATCGACATCCCGCGCATCCAGCCGATCGCGCGTCTGGGCTACTTCGACTACACCGTGGTGCGGGAGACCTTCGAGATGCGGGTGCCCGGCGCCGACGGCGACGCCCAGGCCGGCCTCGAGGGACGGGCATGAGCACCGCGGCCACCGGCCCGGCCCGGACCGCTCCCGTGGCCGGGGCCCGCCCCCGGAGCCTGAAGGACATGCTGGCCGTGAACTTCGGCAACGCGCTGGAGTGGTACGACTGGAACGTCTACACGATCTTCGCCCCGGTCTTCGCGGCGCAGATCTTCCACACGGACAACCCCACCTCCGGGCTGCTCGCGACCCTGGCCGTCTTCGCGGTGGGCTTCGTCGCCCGCCCCATCGGCGGCTACGTGTTCGGCGCCTACGCGGACCGGGTGGGCCGCAAGCGCAGCCTCTTCGCGGCGATGATGATCACCGCGCTCGGCAGCCTGATCATCGCCGTCACCCCCACCTACGGCACGGTGGGCGTCTTCGCCTCGGTCATCCTCGTCATCGCCCGCCTGCTGCAGGGCCTGGCGCACGGAGGCGAGATGGGCACCTCCGTGACCTACCTCGTGGAGCGCGCGCCGCAGGGTCGGCGCGGGCTGTTCGGGGCGACGTCGTGGGTGTCCGTGGTGGTGGGCACGATCCTGGCGACCCTCGTGGGTCTGGCCATCAACACGCTGCTCTCCCACGAGCAGGTGGCGTCCTGGGGCTGGCGCGTGGCGTTCGGCATCGGAGGCGTCCTCGGCCTCTACGCGCTGTACCTGCGTCGGAGCCTGACGGAGTCGGAGCACTTCACGGCGGCGCAGCAGGTGGTGCCCACCGCCGACGAGGCCCCACGTCGGGAGCCGGGCGCGGTGTGGCGCGGCCTGCTGACGATCTTCCTGGTCTCCGCGGGCGGCTCCCTGATGTTCTACACGTGGCTGATCTACCTGCCCACGCACGCGCAGGTGGCCCATCACATGGACAAGGCCACCACGCTCTCGGCCTCACTCGTGGCCCAGGTGATCTTCCTGGCCGCCATCCTCGGGGCGGGCCTGCTGGGTGACCGGGTCGGGCGCCGTCCGCTGGTCATCGCCTTCGGCCTGCTCTTCGTGCTGCTGCCGTTCCCGCTGTTCGGCATGCTGGACGGCACCTTCGCCTCGTTCGTGCTCGTGCAGACCATCGCCCTGCTGGCCGTGGCGCTGCTGTTTGGCGTCAACGGTGCCGTCTGGTCCGAGGTGCTGCCCACGGCGGTGCGCGCCAGGGGCGTGGCCACCATGCTCTCGCTGGCCACCGCGATCTTCGGCGGCACGGCGCCGTACCTGATCACGTGGCTGACGGCGCAGGGCTGGACCAGCGCGTTCCCGATCTACCTCATGGTGGTCGGCGGCCTCACCGGGTTGACCGGCCTGTTCATGAAGGAGACGAAGGACGTGGACCTGGCGGCCTGAGCCGGGGTGACCGGGCCCGACCCGCAGGCCGCCCCCTCCACACACAGACCCCCTCCATACACAGAGTGGTCACGACACGCCGCCTCGTGCAGACGGACGCGGCATGTCGTGACCACTCTCTGGCGTCTGACCGCTCCGCGGCGTCAGTGCCCCTCGGCCTCCGCGCCCTCGGGCTCCTCGGCCAGGTCCTGCGGCTCGGCGTCGACGGACGCGCCCGCGAGCGCCTCGGCCACGGCGGCCAGCACCGAACCGTCCCGCAGGGCCTGCTCGGCGGCGGCCAGCTGCGGGGCCATGTACTGATCCGGGCCCGGGCCGGGGACGCCGGCCTCCCGGATCACGCGGACGGCGGCGCCGGTCGCGGCGGAGGGCCGCAGCGGGGCGCGCAGCTCGATCGCGCGGGCGGCGGCCACGAGCTCCACGGCGAGCACGCGGCGGAAGTTCTCCACGGCCGAGCGCAGCTTGCGGGCGGCATGCCAGCCCATGGAGACGTGGTCCTCCTGCATCGCGGAGGACGGGATGGAGTCCACGGACGCGGGCACGGCCAGGCGCTTCATGTCCGAGACGAGCCCGGCCTGCGTGTACTGGGCGATCATCATGCCGGAGTCCACGCCCGGGTCGTCCACGAGGAACGCGGGCAGCCCGTGCGAGCGGGCCGGGTCCAGCATGCGGTCGGTGCGCCGCTCGGACATCGAGGCGACGTCGGCCACCGGGATGGCCAGGAAGTCCAGCACGTACGCCACGGGCGCCCCGTGGAAGTTGCCGTTCGAGCTCACCCGGCCGTCGTCGAGCACCACCGGGTTGTCGATGGTCGCGGCGAGCTCGCGCTCGGCCACGGTGCGCACGTACGCGAGGGTGTCGCGCAGGCCGCCGGCCACCTGCGGGGCGCAGCGCAGCGAGTAGGCGTCCTGCACGCGGGAGTCGCCCTCCCGGTGGCTGGCCACGATCGGCGAGCCCGCCAGGATCTTCAGGATCCGCTCCGCGGAGGCCGCCTGGCCCGGGTGGGGGCGCAGCGGGAAATGCAGCTCCGGCACGAACACGCGGTCGGTGCCGAGCAGTGCCTCCACGGACATGGCGGCGGTGAGGTCCACGGTATCGGCGAGCTCCTCGAGGTCGGCCAGCGCGAGGATCAGCATGCCGAGCATGCCCTCGGTGCCGTTGACGAGGGCCAGGCCCTCCTTCTCCCGCAGCTCGACCGGCTCGATCCCGGCCTCGGCGAGCGCCTCGCCGGCCGGACGCAGCGCGCCGTCCTCCCCGACGACGTCGCCCTCGCCCATCAGCGCCAGGGCCACGTGGGAGAGCGGGGCGAGGTCGCCGGAGCAGCCCAGCGAGCCGAACTCGCGCACGGCGGGGGTGATGCCGGCGTTGAGCATGGCCACGAAGGTCTCCACGACCACGGGGCGCACACCGGTGCGGCCGGAGGCCAGGGTGGTGGCCCGCAGGAACATGAGGGCGCGGATGACCTCACGCTCCACCACGGGGCCCATGCCGGCGGCGTGCGAACGGATCAGGGACTTCTGCAGCTGCGCGCGGGACTCGAGCGGGATGTGCTTGTCCGCGAGCGCGCCGAAGCCGGTGGACACGCCGTAGGTGGGGGTCTCGGCCTCGGCGAGCGCCTGGACGTGGCGGCGCACCGCGCCGACGGTCTCGAGCACGTCGTCGGCGAGCACCACGCGGGCGTCGTGGCGGGCCACGGCGACGACGTCGTCCAGGGTGGCCCCGGACGTGCCGAGCGTGACGGTGGCGGGAGGGGTGGTCATGGGCGGTGCGCTCCTCGGGTGGTGGGGTGGGGCGGGTGCCGCCGCCGGACGGGCGCGTCCGGCGGCGGGCGTCACCGGGCGGGTGGTCCCGGCGGTGATCGTACGGGGTGGGCGACCTCAGACGACGCGCCGGCCGGCCCGCCACACCGCGTGGGTGAGCGGCATGCCGGGGCGGTAGGCGAGGTGGATGGCGGCGGGGGCGTCGAGCACGTGGAGGTCCGCGCGCTTGCCGACCTCGAGGCTGCCCACGCGGTCCTGCGCGCGCAGGCCGATCGCGCCGCCGAGCGTCGCGGCCCGCAGCGCCTCGGCCAGCGTGAGGCCCATCTGCAGCACCGCGGTGGCCACGTTGAAGTTCATGGACGTGGTGTAGCTCGTGCCGGGGTTGCAGTTGGAGGCCAGCGCGATCTCGATCCCGGCGTCCAGCAGGCGGCGGGCCGGGGCCAGGGGGGCGCGGGTGGAGAGGTCGCACGCGGGCAGGCAGCCGGCCACGGTGCCGGGGGTGCCGGCGGCCGACGCGCGGTCCCAGTCGCCCCACGTGCCGGCCAGCGCCTCGACGTCCGCGTCGGCGAGGAAGTTCACGTGGTCCACGGAGGCGGCGCCGAACTCGACGGCCAGGCCGACGCCGGGGCCCTCCTCGATCTGGTTGCCGTGCAGGCGCACGCGCAGGCCCGCGGCGGTGCCCGCCTCGAGCACGCGGCGGGTCTGCGCGGCGTCGAAGGCGCCCTTGTCGCAGAAGACGTCGATCCAGCCCACGTGCTCGCGCACGGCGTCCAGCATGGGGCCGACGACGTCGTCGAGGTAGTCCTCCGCCTCGCGGCCCTTCGGCACCAGGTGGGCGCCGAGGAACGTCACCTCGTCAATCTGCCCCTCGGCCTTCAGCTCCGAGAGCAGGCGCGCGTGACGGGCCTCCTCCTCGACGGAGAGGCCGTAGCCGGTCTTCGTCTCGAGGTAGGTGGTGCCGCCGGCGACGGCGTCCGCCACACGCCCGGCGACCAGCGCGCGCAGACGCTCGTCGGAGGCCTCCCGCGTGGCCGACGTGGTCACGCCGATGCCGCCGGCGGCGTAGGACTCCCCGGCCATGCGGGCCTCGAACTCGGCCGAGCGGTCGCCGTCGAACACGAGGTGGGTGTGCGAGTCCACCCAGCCGGGCAGCACGGCACGCCCGCCCACGGACACGCGCTCGTCGGCCCCGGGGGCCTCGGCGGCGGCGCCGATCCACGCGATCCGCTCGTCCTCCACCACGACGGCGGCGTCCGCCAGGACCCGGCCCTCGGGGTCGACGGTGGTCAGCTCGGCGATGTCGGTGAGGAGCGTGGAGCGCATGGGGGCCTTTCGGAGCGGGCGGGCGAGGGAGACGGAGGAGCGACGTTCCCAGGATGTCAGGTCAGGGCGGCGACGAGATGGGCCACCGGGGTGGCGAGCAGGATCGTGAGGATCACACGCTCCGCCCAGACGACCACGAGGTGCCAGAGCTTCACGGGGATGTCCGTGGCGAGGATGGCCGGGACCACCGCCGAGAAGAAGATGATCGCGGACACGCAGATCACACCGATCACGAAGCGCGCCACGAAGTCCTCGTGGCCCGCCGCCATGGTGGCCGGGATGAACATCTCGGCGATGGAGGTGGCGGACGCCGTGGCCAACAGGCCCGGGTCCGAGAAGCCGAGGAGGGCGAAGAGCGGGAAGAAGAGGTAGCCCACCCACGTGAAGACCGGGGTATGGGTGGCCAGCAGCAGCGCGATCAGGCCCACGGACATGATGGACGGCAGGATCTGCATGACCATCACGAGACCGTCGCGGAAGTTGAGCCACACATTGCGCCCCAGCGACGGAGCCTCGGCGAGCGTCTGCTCCGCGGCCCGGCGCGCGACGCTGAAGCGGTCGGCCGTGACGGGCTGCTCCGGATGGTGCTCGACGCCGGGGTGGACCTCGTCCGGGATGCGGCTCAGCGGGGGGATGCGCACGGTGATGGCGGTGACGAGGAATGTCACCACGAGGGTGCCGAAGAAGTACCAGAGCCACACGTCTATGAGGCCGAGCGTGCGGGCCACGATCACCATGAAGGTCGCGGACACCGTGGAGAAGCCGACGGCGATGATGGCCGCCTCCTTCGCCGTGTACCGGCCGCCGCGGTACATGCGGTTCGTCAGAAGCAGTCCGAGGGCGTAGCTGCCCACGAACGAGGCCACGGCGTCCACGGCCGCACGGCCGGGCACCTTCCAGATCGGCCGCATGGCCGGGCGCAGGTACACGCCCACGAACTCCATGAGTCCGTATCCGATGACCAGGGCGAGGAAGACGGAGCCGATGGGCACGATCAGCCCGACCGGGACCACGAGCTTGTCCAGCAGGAACGGGCCGATGGCCTTGTCCAGGATCCAGCTCGGGCCGAAGCCGAACACCACCATGCTCGCGGTGACGAAGCCCAGCACCGCGAGGAAGGCGAAGGTCATCCGCATGGGGCCCTGGCGCCACCGGCCGGTCGCGAACGGGTACACCGCGCCGGCCGCGATGATGGCCAGGCCCACGAAGCGCTCGGCCGGTCCCAGGATCCTGCGGACCCAGGTCACGATGTGGTCGAGGGGGATGGTGCTGACCCCGTCGATGGTGATCGGCACGAAGAACATGAAGACGCCGATCGCCGAGTACACCAGCATGCGCCACCGCGCGGGAGGGCGGGGATCGTCGTTGCGGATGGCGGCCATCGCCGTCGTGTTCGTATGCAGCTCTGCGTCTCCGGGATGGGCCTGCGCCATCGTGGTGTCCTTTCACCGAGCGGCCCGAGCGGTCATGCCCGCCCGGGCCGCTTCTTCAGGTGCGCGGGCGGCGGCTGCCGCCCGCGCCGAGACCCGCTCAGTCGCGGATCTTCGCCTCCATGGGCACGCGCACGCCGCGCTCGGCGGCGACTTCGGCGGCCCGGGAGTAGCCGGAGTCCACGTGGCGGAAGACGCCCATGGCCGGGTCGTTGGTCAGCAGGGCCTCGAGCTTGGCCGCGGCCAGCTCGGTGCCGTCCGCCACGCCCACCTGGCCGGCGTGGATGGAGCGGCCGATGCCCACGCCGCCGCCGTGGTGGATGGAGACCCACGTGGCACCGGAGGAGGTGGCGGTCAGGGCGTTGAGCAGCGGCCAGTCGGCGATCGCGTCGGAGCCGTCCAGCATGGACTCGGTCTCGCGGTACGGGGACGCCACGGAGCCGGAGTCCAGGTGGTCACGGCCGATCACGATCGGGGCCTTCACCTTGCCCTCGGCCACGAGCTGGTTGAAGAGCAGGCCGGCCTTGTGGCGCTCGCCGTAGCCGAGCCAGCAGATGCGCGCCGGCAGGCCCTCGAACTCCACGAACTCGGCGGCGCCGTCCAGCCAGCGGTGCAGGTGCTCGTTCTCGGGGAAGAGCTCCTTCAGGGCCTCGTCGGTGACGCGGATGTCCTCCGGGTCGCCGGAGAGCGCCACCCAGCGGAACGGGCCGAGGCCCTCGCAGAAGAGCGGGCGGATGTAGGCCGGGACGAAGCCCGGGAACTCGAACGCGCGGGAGTAGCCGGCCTTGCGGGCCTCGTCGCGGATGGAGTTGCCGTAGTCGAAGACCTCGGCGCCGATGTCCTGGAAGCCGACCATGGCCTCGACCTGGCGGGCCATGGACTCCTGGGCCTTCTTGGTGAACGTGTCCGCGTCGGCCTCGGCCTCGGCGTGCCACTCCTCCACGGTGTACTCCAGCGGGAGGTAGGAGAGCGGGTCGTGCGCGGAGGTCTGGTCCGTCACGATGTCGATCTCGACCTCGCCGGCCTTCTGGCGCTCGAGCAGCTCGGGGAAGACCTCGGCGGCGTTGCCCACGAGGCCCACGGAGACGGCCTCGCCGTCGCGCTTGGCCTGCATGACGCGCTCGATCGCCTTGTCGATGTCGGTCTCCACCTCGTCGAGGTAGCGCTTGCCCATGCGGCGGCGCAGGCGCTCCTCGGAGACGTCCACGATCAGGCAGACGCCGCCGTTGAGGGTCACGGCCAGGGGCTGGGCGCCGCCCATGCCGCCGCAGCCGCCGGTGAGGGTCAGGGTGTTCTTGAGCGTGCCGTCGTACTTCTTGCGGCCGATCGCGGCGAAGGTCTCGTAGGTGCCCTGCAGGATGCCCTGGGTGGCGATGTAGATCCACGAGCCGGCGGTCATCTGGCCGTACATCATGAGGCCCTCGGCCTCGAGCTTGCGGAACTCCTTCCAGTTGGCCCAGTCGCCCACGAGGTTGGAGTTGGCGATCAGCACGCGCGGCGCCCACGTGTTGGTGCGGATGACGCCCACGGGCTTGCCGGACTGCACGAGCAGCGTCTCGTCGTCCTCGAGGTCCTTGAGGGTCTCGACGATCGCGTCGAACGCCTCCCACGAGCGGGCGGCGCGGCCGGTGCCGCCGTAGACGACCAGGTCCTCGGGGCGCTCGGCGACCTCCGGGTCCAGGTTGTTCATCAGCATGCGCAGGGGAGCCTCGGTCTGCCAGGACTTGGCGGAGAGCTCGGTGCCGCGGTCGGCGCGGATGGTGCGGGACGGATCGTGCTGGGTGAAGCCCTCGGCCATGGTGGTTCCTCTCGAGAAGGCGGTGCGCGGCGTCGCCGAGGGGGACTCCCCAGGCTTGCCGTTGCGCGGCAACGTGTTGCCACCCATTGAAACAGTGAGCATCGACACATGCAAGCCCCCTCGGCGTGCCGGGCAGTACTCTCCCCTTCATGGCCACCGCATCGACTCGCACCGTGGACCGCGCGCTCGAGCTGCTCGCGGCCGTCACCGAGGAGGCGCCCCTGAGCCTCTCGGAGGCGGCGCGGACCGCCGACCTCCCCCCCTCCACGGCGCTGCGCCTCCTGCGCAGCCTCGAGAGCGCGGGGCTCGTGGCCCGCGACGACGACGCCCAGTACCGCCCCGGACCGCGTCTCCTCCAGATCGGCGCCCGGGCCTTCACGCGGGAACCGCTCGTGGCCCTCTCGCGTGACGCGATGGAGGAGGTGGTCGCCGGGACCGGCGAGTCCGTGTACCTGGCGATCCACGGTCCGGGCGAGACCGCGCTCTACATCGCGATCGTGGAGGGCACCCACTCGGTCCGGCACACCAACTGGGTGGGCCGCACGGTGCCGCTCGCGGAGAGCGCCGTGGGCCGCGCCTTCCGGGGAGAGGTGCCCGCCGGGGAGTACACGCAGCGCACCCACTCCGTGGAGCCGGACGTCACCGCCCTGACCTCCCCCGTCGTGGTGCGAGGCGCCGTCGTCGGGGCGCTCAGCACCCTGGTGCCCGACTACCGGTGCACGGACGAGCTGGCCGAGCGCTGCGGCCGGGCCCTGGTGGCCGCCACGGCGCGCATCGCGCGCGCGCTCTCCGGCGACTGAACCATTCCCAGCCAAACCACAGGCGGCTCCCCTGGATTACCCACCCTCGGCTCCTACGCTGAAGGCACCTCATCAAGGTGCGAGTGATGACGGTGCGAGTGATGACGGACCAAGGCCCCGAGGGCCGGCGCGATGCCGGGCCTCGGGGCCTTGATTCCGTCCGGCGGTCCCCCGACCGCCCGTGCCGGGCGTGCACGCGAGGACCGCCGTCGTGGGTCAGCGACGCGCGGAGGTGAGCCCCGCCCAGAGGCCGCCGATCAGGCCGCCCAGCGGAAGCAGCCAGAAGACGTGGAAGCCGATGGACTCGACCGCCGTGTTCGAGAAGACCATCAGGAGGAGCGCGGCGGCGATCAGGCCGCCGATCACGCCGCCGATCACGTAGCGGGCCGCGGAGCGGGCCGCGCCGCCCATCATGAGGACGATCCCGTAGCCGAACGCGGCGGTGAGGGCGCCGCCCACGAGGCCGAACATGACGGACTGCAGGGTGACGACCCACCCGCGGCCGGTCTCGCCGGTGGACGGGAGGAAGCCGTTCTGCTCCAGGTTCAGGTCCCGCACCGCAGCGGTGCCGGCCTCGGGGAAGAGCACCACGCGGGCGATCATGAAGGCGATGGTCAGCACCGCCGCGGCGATCATCACGCGGTTGGCGAAGCCCCAGCCGTCCACGGGACGGGTCGGCTCGATCATGGTCTCGTCCACGGTGGCGTGGCGGACCGGGCGCACGGGCTCCGTGCGGCCGGCGCGGGCTTCGACGGCGGTGGCGCCGTGGGCGGGGTTCTGGGCGGTGTTCATGTGGATACTCCCGTTCCTCCCCGTCGCACGGGGCGCGTTCCGAGCGCCGGGGAGGCGCCCGCGTGGATGCACGTCTGAGCTGATTTTAGGCGTGCTCCCAGGCAAAGGGGTAACGCGGACCGTCAGAGGACGTCCGCGCGTCGATTGGCGAGCACGGGGAGGAACTCCCGCACCTGGTCGATCCGTTCGCGGGTCACATCGGCGGTGGCCACGGCCTCGGGCTCGTCGGTCAAGGCCGCCACGGTGAGCGCGAGCGGATCGATCACCGCCGAGTGGCCCACGGTGCCCCCGCTCGCGGACGAGTCCGGGGCGCACGTGTCCGCCGCCGCCACCCACACCGTGTTCTCCACGGCACGCGCCTTCAGGAGCGTCTGCCAGTGGTCCACCTTGTGCTCGCCGGAGAACCACGCGGCGGGGGTGGCGATCACGTCCGCTCCCGCGAGCGCGAGGGCCCGTGACACCTCGGGGAAGCGCAGGTCGTAGCAGGTCTGCAGGCCCACCCGCAGGCCGGCCAGCTGGACGACGGCGGTTCCGCCGTCACCCGGGGTGATGCGGTCCGACTCGCGGTGCGCGAAGGCGTCGTAGAGGTGCAGCTTGCGGTAGGAGCCGGCCACGGCACCCGCCGCGTCCACGGCGAGGAGGGTGTTGTACGGGCGGTCGGATCCGCTCGGCTCGTAGCCGCCCGCGATGACCGCCAGGCCGTGCTCGCGGGCGAGCCCCGCCAGCCCCTCGGCGAAGGGCCCCCACGCAGCCGCGACGGCGCCGGGGAAGTCCGCCTCCGACGTCGCCCGGGCGGCGAGCATGGCCTCCTCCGGGAGCACGAGCAGCCCCGCGCCCTCCGCGGCGGCGCGCTCGGCGAGCCGTCCGGCGGCGGCCAGGTTCTGCTCGACCCGGGCCCCCGGCCCGAACTGTCCCACGCTGATCCTCATGCACCCAGCCTGCCACGACTGGTCAGCACCCACAGGGGGGGTCCACGCTGGGAGGGCAGACCTCGCCCGCGCGCAGCCGCGCGGGACCGTCGACACGGAAGGCAACGATCATGACCTCGAAGCAGCCCCCCATTCCCGGCACCCCCGGGCCCCTCACGCCCGAGCTGATGGAGCCGACGGCGCAGACCTCGCCGGACGCGCCCGTCGCCCCCGCCGCCCCGGACCAGTCCGGCCCGGCCACCGTGTCCCCCACGGGCCAGGCCACCGGCGCCGATCCGGCCGCCGTCGCCCAGGGCGGCCAGTTCCTGACCACCGCGCACGGCGTGCGCCTGGCGGACTCGGACCACTCCCTCAAGGCCGGCCGCCGCGGCCCGACCCTCCTGCAGGACCACCACCTGCGCGAGAAGATCAGCCACTTCGACCACGAGCGCATTCCGGAGCGCGTGGTCCACGCCCGCGGCGCGGGCGCCCACGGCGTGTTCCGCGGCTACGGCACCGCCGCCAAGATCACCCAGGCCGGCGTGTTCGCCAAGGACAAGGAGACCCCGGTCTTCGTGCGCTTCTCCACCGTGGCCGGCTCGCGCGGCTCGATGGACCTGGCCCGCGACACCCGCGGCTTCGCCACGAAGTTCTACACCGACGAGGGCACCTGGGACCTCGTGGGCAACAACATGCCGGTGTTCTTCGTGCAGGACGCGATCAAGTTCCCGGACGTCGTGCACTCCGTGAAGCCGCACCCGGACCGGGAGATCCCCCAGGCCCAGTCCGCGCACGACACGTTCTGGGACTTCGTCTCCCTGCACACCGAGGCGCAGCACCACACCATCTGGAACATGTCCGACCGCGGCATCCCGCGCTCGTACCGCACCATGGAGGGCTTCGGCATCCACACCTTCCGCCTCATCGCGGCGGACGGCTCCACCGTGCTGGTCAAGTTCCACTGGAAGCCCGTCCTCGGCGTGCACTCGGTGACCTGGGAGGAGGCGCTGATCGCCAACGGCGCGGACCCGGACTTCCACCGCCGCGACCTCGCCGACGCCATCGAGGCCGGCGCGTTCCCCGAGTGGGAGCTCGGCGTGCAGGTGTTCGAGGACAACGAGGAGCAGATGTTCGAGGGCATCGACCTGCTCGACCCCACCAAGCTGGTCCCCGAGGAGCTCGCCCCCGTGCAGCCGATCGGCCGCATGACCCTGAACGCGAACCCCTCGAACTACTTCGCGGAGACCGAGCAGGTGGCCTTCAACCCGGCCAACCTGGTCCCGGGCATCGACGTCACCAACGACCCGCTGCTGCAGGGCCGCCTGTTCTCCTACCTGGACACCCAGCTCTCCCGCCTCGGCGGGCCGAACTGGACCCAGCTGCCCATCAACCGCCCGCACGCCCCGGTCAACGACATGCTGCGCGACGGCATGCACCAGACCGCCGTGCACCGCGGCGTGGCCCCGTACCGCCCGAACTCCCTGGACGGCGGCGTGCCGTTCGAAACCCCGGCGGACGGACGCCCGTTCATCGACCACCCGCAGCCGATCGAGGCCTCGGCGGAGAAGGTGCGCGGCCACGCCGCCTCCTTCGACGACCACTTCTCCCAGGCCCGCCTCTTCTTCCTCTCCCTCTCCGAGGTGGAGCGCGAGCACGTGGCCCAGGCATACACGTTCGAGCTGGCCAAGTGCTACGAGGAGACCATCCGCGTGCGTCAGCTGCGCGCCCTCGCCGCGATCGACGCCCGCCTGGCGAAGACCGTGGCGGACGGCCTGGGCCTCGAGGTCCCGGAGCCGGCCGAGGCCCCCGCGGACGTGCAGCCCTCTCCGGCGCTGTCCCAGATCGGTCAGACCTGGCCGCTGGACGGCCGCCAGGTGGGCCTCGTGGTGGGCCCGCAGGTGGACGAGAAGGTGCTCGGCGACGCTGTGCAGGGCGTCCACGACGCCGGCATGGTGCCGCTCGTGATCGCCCCCAAGGGCGGCCCTGTGGCCGGCGAGGTCGTGGCGCAGCGCGCCTACCTCACCGCCGCCTCGGTCGAGCTGGACGCCGTGGTGGTGCTCGGCGCCACCCCGCCCGCGGTGGACGCCCAGCACGGCCTGGACGCGAAGGCCGCCGCCGACGCCCCGGACGCCGTGGACCCGCGCGTCGCCAAGCTGGTGCAGGAGGCCTGGCGCCACGCCAAGGCCGTCGTGGCCGTCGGCGAGGGCGCGACCGTGCTGGACGAGCTCGGCCTGACCGGCACCCCGGGCGTGCTCGCGGTGGACGGCGGCGACGATGCCGTCGCCCAGCTGAAGGAGCTCATGCCCGCGCACCGCGTGTGGGAGCGCTTCCCGACGACCGGCCGCCTGGCCGACTGACCCGGCTGCAGGACGAGGGGGCGGGGGCCGTGTGGTCCCCGCCCCCTCGGCATGTCCGCCCGCGCTTTCGAGCGTGGAAAGGAGGGAATGGCCACTTCTGAACGCGATACAGCGCCCTCTTCACGCTCGAAAGCAACCGGGTGGGGAGTGCCCTAGGTGTAGGAGGGCATGACGTTGTTGACTCGGGCCGGGGCCAGTGAGGCCGGAGGAGCCTCTGCGCAGGAGGTATGAGGCCGATGGTAGTTGTAGTGG
>NZ_JBFBLX010000015.1:0-78940 GCF_040702705.1 Micrococcus sp. NPDC078436
GGCCGATTGACGCCCGTCGAGTACGAGTTGATCATGGACCACACGCCCGCAGACCCGACGTGAAGACGCCTGTCACCTACACGTGCACCAGTCCCTTCTATGTTCCATACGCGATAGAGATGCTCGTAGGTTGACTGGTGGGAGCTTCACTCATATGTGTGCTCCCGGCGGTTCGTTCGATGTGCCACGCTGCGCGATACCCGGCGCGGCACGACACGTGAGGTGGCGCTCGAGGCTTTCGAGCTCTCCGTCCACCCTCTCCACTCCCACGACACCGGGCCGCCCACGGCACCCCTCACCTGGTTCCAGGCGATCGAGACCTGCAACGACCTCTCCCACCGGGAGGGCCTGCAGCCGGCCTACTCCCTCGGAGAGGACGGACGCGTCGTCACCTGGGACACCTCAGCGGACGGCTACCGGCTGCCCACCGAGGCCGAGTGGGAGTACGCCTGCCGCGCCGGAACGACCTCACCCACCTACGGGCCACTCGAGGACATCGCCTGGACCAGCCTCGATGACCTCAGGGGCCGCAGCCCGTCGGCATGAAGGAGCCCAACGCCTGGGGCCTGCAGGACATGCTCGGCAACGTGTGGGAATGGTGTTGGGACTATGCCGACCCCGCCCGCGACGGGGACCACCGCACTGTGAGCGGCGGCGGCTGGGCCGACAAGCCCTGGAGCGTGCGGGCCTCCGTCCGCCGCGGCAGCGCCCCCGACGCCGTCCTCGAGGATGTGGGGCTGCGTGTGGCGCGCGGCCCAGTGGGGGCCGACGGGGCAGCGCAAGGGTGGTCCCATGCGGCAGACCGGGAACGGGCCTCCCTCCGAGGGCCACGTCCCATGGGGTGGACTCCCCTGCGGACCATCCACACCTGAGAGGGAGCCCGCCCCATCCTCGCTGACCAGCCGCCGACGCAGCAGGTGCAAGGCATGAACAGGCCGTCGTGGCACCGCCTTGCCCCCTCCACCCCACCTGTGACACGCTTCACAGCATGATGCAGCAGCAGTGACGCCGGGGGCGCACCACGCCCCCGCACCCAGGTCCCCTCAGCGCCCCCGCCCGAGCCCCGCTCGGCGCTCGGCGGCGCCCTCCTCCCTGTGGAAAGCAGTCACCCCATGCCTGACATCATCGAGTTCCCCCTGCCCACCTCCGCCGCCGACCCTCAGTGGCAGGACTACTGCCGCCTCGGCCGTGAGTACAACCACGAGCTGCTCGGCACCACCGAGTGGGACGAGTCCCCCGAGGACGCCCTCCTCCAGGCCGCCGCCGAGACCGACTACACCCAACGCCGCTACCTCGCGCATGTGGACGGCGAGGCCGTCGGCCGCGCGCGCATCCTGGTCAACCACGTGGACGACCCCGACGCCGCCGCCCTGCACGTCGACGTCCACCCCGACCACCGCGGCCGAGGCGTCGGCCGCGCGCTGGCCGACCGGCTCGTGCAGGACACGGCCGGGTTCACCCGCTTCGAGACGTGGCCCATGGCCGCCCCGCCCGCCCCCGGCGAGCAGGTTCTCATGCCCTCGAGCGGGGCCGGCGCGGTTCCCGCCGATCACCCCGGGGTGCGGCTCGCCCAGTCGTACGGCTTCGCGGTCGCCCAGATCGAACGGGTGAGCCGGTACGACGTCGCCGCCCCCGCCGTCGACCCGGCCGCCGCCCTCGCGGAGGCCGAGCGCTTCTCGGCCGACTACGAGGTGCACGCCTGGGAGGGCCCCGCCGACGCTTCCCTGCGGGCCGACCTCGCCGTCCTGAAGGCGCGCATGTCCACAGACGTGCCCACGGGGGACCTGACGGTCGTCGCGCAGACGTGGGATGCGGACCGGGTGCGCCGCAAGGAGGAGGAGATCCTCCTCACCGGGCGCCTCTTCCGGGCGGTGGCGCGACACCGCGGCACGGGCCGGATCGTGGGGCTGAACGAGCTGGTGGCGCCGCGCTCCCGGGCGAGCGGCGTCGTCGACCAGTGGGACACCATCGTGCTGCCCGAGCACCGCGGCCACCGGCTGGGGATGCGCGTGAAGGCCGCGAACGTGGTCGCGCTGCGCGAGGCCATGCCCGAGGCCCGCGCGATCATCACCTGGAACGCCGAGGAGAACCGGCCCATGCTCAACGTCAACGAGGCGCTCGGCTTCCGACCGATCCTGGTGGAGGCGGCGATGGAGGCGACGGGACCGCTGCGGCGGGCGGTCGACTGAGCAGACGGGCCCGGCTCCCGGGAGGGGCAGGGGGTGCGTCCGGCATCTGTCACGGTCCTCGCGCCGAGAGCCGTGACAGGTGCCGGTCGATCACCGGTGCGCCGAGACGTCGCGGCCCACCGACGCGCGGCGCGGCATAGGATCGGGGCCGCTCCCCGCTCCCCCCTCGAGAGGCACCCATGCCCGCGCGCCTGCGCCCCAGTCAGACCCTGCTGCTGGCCTCCCTCGTCTTCGGCCTGTTCTTCGGCGCGGGGAACCTGATCTTCCCCGCCGGCCTGGGCCGCGACGCCGGATCGTCCGTCACCGCGGCCACGCTCGGCTTCCTCGTCACGGCCGTCGGCCTGCCCGTCCTCGGCATCGTGGCCTCGGCCCTGACCGGATCCCGCTCCGTCCGGGACATGACGGCCCCGATCTCGGGGCGCTTCGCCGTCGTCTTCACGTGCCTGCTGTACCTGACCATCGGCCCGCTCTTCGCGATCCCGCGCACGGCGATGGTCTCCTACGAGATCGGCGTGACCCCCTTCACCGGGGACAGCACCGTGGGGCGCGTCCTCTTCTCCCTGCTGTTCTTCGCCCTCGCCGCGGTCGCCGCGTTCCGCCCCGGCCGCCTCATGGACTGGATCGGCCGATACCTGACCCCGGTGTTCCTGGTCCTGCTGGGCACGCTCGTCGTGGCCGCCGCCGTCTCCCCCATGACCGCGGACCCCCTGCCGGCGCCCGCCCCCGCGTACGCCGAGGCGCCGCTGGTGCAGGGCTTCCTGGACGGCTACAACACGATGGACGCCCTCGCGTCCCTGGCCTTCGCGGTGGTGATCGTCGACGCCGCCCGACGCCTCGGCGTCGAGAGCCCCCGCCGCATGGCGGTCGAGCTGGGCAAGGCCGGCGCGGTCGGCGGGCTCGGCATGGCGGCCGTCTATGCCGCGCTCGCGTACCTCGGCGCCACGAGCGTCGGGGCGGTCGCGCAGGCCGAGAACGGCGGGGACGTCCTCGCCGGCGCCTCGCAGCACTACTTCGGCCGCGCCGGCCTGTACCTGATCGCGGCCATCGTGTTCGTGGCGTGCCTGAAGACGTGCATCGGCCTGATCGTCGCGTGCGCGCAGATGTTCTCCGACCTGTTCCCCGGCGTCTACCGCGTGTGGGCGGGGGCCTTCCTGCTCGTCTCGTTCGCCGTGGCCAACCTCGGCCTCGACGCGATCGTGGCGTGGTCCGTCCCCGTGCTGATGCTGCTCTACCCGATCGCCGTCGTCGTGATCCTGCTCGGCCTGGCGTGGAGCCGGGTGCGCCACCACCTGGTGGTGGCCCGCTGCGTGGTGGCGTTCACGGCCGCGGCCGCGCTGTTCGACCTCCTCGGGGCGCTGCCCAAGCCCCTCGCCGCGACGCCGGCGGTCACCGCCCTCACCGGCCTCGCCGCGCGGGTGCTGCCGGGATACGAGGTGGGCTTCGGATGGGTCGTCCCGGCCCTGGTGGGGCTCGCCGTCGGCGTGGGGCTGGCGGTGTCCCGACGGCGGACGTCGTCGAGGGAGGCGGAGGGCATGGGCCGAGGGGAGCGGCTGTGCCACCATGACCTGGATCACGCACAGACCCAGGGGGAGTCATGACACAGGTGGACATCGGGACGCAGGCCGTCGAAGACCGCGGCGATCGGCGGGACGAGCAGCGTGTCCGCGGGATCGGGCATCTGCGACATCCGGTGGTGTCCGGAGGGCTGATCGGGGTGGTCGGCGGGGCGGCGTTCCTGTTCGCCGGGATCGCCGGACTGCCCCCGACGTGGCAGGGGACCCTTCGCGGGCTGGCGTTCTCCCTCCTCGGCGTCGCCCTCGTGGCGGTCCTGGTCCGCCGCCGGGTCCTGGCCGCCCTGCCGCCCCCGGCACCCGGGGCGATGCGGGTGTACGGGGCGGCCGTCGTCGTGATGCTGCTGCTGTTCCCCGTGACCGCCCTGCTGGCCCGGGCCGTGGACGCGCCGACGGCGCAGATCGCCCTGGTGGCGGCCGTGGTGGGCGGGCACTTCCTGCCGTTCGCGCGGGCGTTCGGCGCACCGGTGTTCCGGTGGATCGGCGGGTCCATGCTGGCCCTGGGCCTGATCGGGGCGCTGCTGGCGAGCCTCGGCACACCCGCCGCGGGGCCGGCCGGGGCCGCGGCCGCGGGCGCGGCCATGCTGCTGATCGTGGCGGGGCAGGCGCTGCGGCAGGGGGCGCCCCGCCGCACCGAACGGCGTCCGCATGGCCACTAGCCTCCACCCATGAGATCCCCCTCCCGCGCCGAGGCCAACCGGCACACCTACGACGACGCCCGCCTCGCCGCCGTCTACGACGTCAACAATCCCGCCGTGGAGGACCACGTCTTCTTCCGCCGCGTGGCGGACGAGGTCGCGGCCGACGTCGCGGCTCGCCTCGGTGGGACCGACCGCCCGGACGGCCCCACCGTCCGCATCGTCGACCTCGGCTGCGGGACCGGCATCCTCACGGTGACGCTCGCGGGGGCGGGGCGGGACGTCGTCGGGATCGACCCGGCCGCGGCCATGCTCGAGGCAGCCCGCACCCGCCCAGGCGGGGACGGCGTGACGTGGAGACACGGCACCGCGGAGCTGATCGAGCCGGACTCCGCGCACCTGGCGGTGATGAGCGGCAACGTGGCCATGCACCTGATCGGCGAGGACTGGCGCGAGGCGCTGCGACGGATCGACGCGGGGCTCGTCCCCGGCGGCCGGCTGGTATTCGAGACGCGCAACCCCGCCCGGCGTGCGTGGGAGGGCTGGCACCAGGACCCCACGGCGCGCACGACGCCGGCCGGTCGCCTCATCGAGTCGGAGCGCACCTCCGCCCCGAGCGAGGACGGGGTGGTCACCATGCACCTGCGCACCGAGTTCCCCGACTCCGGCGACGTGCTGGAGCTGGAGCAGCACCTGCAGTTCCGCTCCGCGGAGCAGGTCCGGGCGGACCTGGCCGCGGCAGGGCTGAGCGTGGAGCGGATCTCCGGCGACTGGCACCGCACCCCGTTCGACCCGGCTGAGCACCGGGTGCTCGTGGTGGAGGCGCTGCGGGGCTGAGGGGCGCCCGCGGGCCGGCTCCCCCGAAGGTCGCAGGACGGCCCGCGCAGACCCCTGCTTTCGGCGGTCCCCGGCGTGCCTGTGCGGCGCTTAGCCTCGGGGCATGACGGAGACCATCCCTGCACCGGCCACGGCGGAGCCGGAATCCGCCTCCTCATCCACGAAGGGCTCACCGGACCGCACCGTGGCGCAGGCCTGGCCCTATGCCCTCGCGGCGGCCGCCTACCTGGCGGCCCCGTTCGCCCTCGGCGCCCTACTGCCGGCCGAGATCGCCACGACGGCCCTGCTCGGCCTGCTGACCGTCGGCGCGCTGACGCTCGGGGCGATCGACGGCGTCGTGTTCCGCGGCACGTGGGCGTTCCCCGTGCTCACGACGATCCTCGCCCTGCTGGGCCTGGGGATGTACACCCACGACGGCACCTGGATCTACGCGCTCGGCGTGCTGGCCCTGTGCCGCCTCGGCGGCGCGCTCGGCGGCCGACTCCGGCGGAGGCGCTGAGCCGTGGAGATCTGGACCCTCGACCACCCGCAGCACGGCCGACTCGAGCTGCGGCAGGGCTTCGACGCCGAGTTCCTCGCCGACGACCCGGGCTGGCCGCAGCCGGAGGAGGACGACGCCGTCGACGGGACCGGCGAGTCGGCCCCTGTGCGCGCCGGCGAGCGGGCTCCTCTGGACGCTCCGCTCCGGGACCGCGTGCGGGCCCGGGTGACGAACCCGCCGCTGCGGCTGCAGGTGCGCATCGACGGCGAGGTCACCGGCCGCTACCCGCGCACCGGCGTGGGAGAGGTCCGACTGAAGAACCCGAAGACGGAGGAGGACGGCTTCTCCACGCTGGAGTCGAACCCGGCGTCGAACCTGCGGCGCCTGAGGGTCCAGGCGAACGCCCTGGGCGACATCCTCTCCGTGCAGTTCCGCGAGGGCTCGTCCGTGGTGGAGTTCGACCCGCCGCCCGGTTCGCGGGGCGCCCGCCGGCAGGCCGCCATGGAGTCCAGCAGCGTGAAGCGGATCCTCTATCCGCTGATGGGCGGACTCGGGAAGGCCGGCGGGGCCATCCTCTTCCTGGTGCTCTTCCCTCTCCTGGCGCGGCTGCTGCCGGGCTGGCAGGTGGACCTGCCGGAGTTCCGCCTCCCCCGGATCCACCTGCCCGTGCCGACCATGCCGCAGATCCACCTGCCGGCGCCCCGACTCCCCGAGTGGGAGATCGACATCCCCCCGCTGCCCGGCTGGCTGCGGACGGTGCTGGAGTACGACGAGATCTGGAAGCCCGTGCTCATCGGCCTGGTGCTCGGCGTGATCGCAGTGCGGAACCATCAGCGCTCGGAACGGCAGAAGGCCGCCTGGGCGGCGGAACGGGCGGCCGCCGGCGAGGCCCGCGTCGGTCAGCCCTCGCGCACCAGTCGCTCATAGTCAGGGACGGGCTCAGTCCGTGGACGCCTCCGCGGGGATCGTGGCGATCGCCCGCACCGGTGCCCCGTCCGCGCCGGCGAGCGGGAGGGGCAGCGCGGTGAGGTCGAGGCTCGTGACGGAGACCGGCAGGTCGGCGAGCCCACGGAGGTTCTCGACGATGAGCCGGTCGGACCCGAGCAGCGCCTCGTGCACCGGCAGGGGTGCGGACCCGTCGGGGGCGGTCTCGTCCGGGTTGAGGGTGTCCACGCCCAGCACGTCGACGCCTCGATCCCGCAGGTGCTCCCCCACGGCGGCGTCGAGGAACGGATGGTCGAGGTAGGCGGCGCCGCCCCAGAACCGGTCCCAGCCGGTGACCAGGAGGACGATCCGGGCGTCGTCGGGCAGCGCGGCCAGCTGGCCCTCCAGCAGCTCCATGCCGATCCGTTGCCGGGGGGTCGCGTCCGGCACGCGCAGCAGGTGCGCCCGGCCGATCAGGCGGGCCACGTCGACGCCGTCCATCGTCCGCCCGCCGGGAACGGTGTGGCTGGGCGCGTCCACGTGCGTGCCCGAATGGGACCCCATCGTCACCGAGGTGACGGCGAACCCGTCGGCGTCGATCTGTGCGGCCGGGGCGAGCCGGATCTCCGGGTCCCCCGGGAACACCGTCCCGCCCGAGGTCAGTCGATGGCTGAGATCGACCAGCCTCACCCCGTCAGGCGCGCCCATGGCCGGCCCCGCCCTCGACGACCGCCTGCTCGTCCGCCGCGGCCGGGGAGCGGACGGCGTCCGCGAGGTGCTGGGACCGCGCGTCCGGGGCCTCCCGGATGCCGGCGACCCGCGTCCACGCCCAGTACAGGAGCGCGGCCACGGCGAACGTGGGCAGGGCCGCGCCCACCGGGGTCGGGATCACGAAGTAGAACAGCAGGTAGGCCACCGCACCCAGGACCCACACGGCCAGAGCGCCCGGGTTCCACCCGCCGCGGAACCAGTAGGCGCCCCCGGAGTGCCGCAGGATGTCGGCCCGGTACACGCCGCGACGCGCCACGTAGTAGTCCACGATCATGATCGCGAACACGGGGATGAACAGGGCCCCGATCAGGGACAGGAAGGCCGTGAACCGCTCCAGCAGACCCAGCCAGGTCGCCCCGATCACGCCCACCACGCCCAGGCCCAGGGCGGTCGGCATGAACGGCAGCGGCCGGGTGCGCGGCAGCGCGTGGCGCACGGACTCCGTCATCCCGTACATGACCATCGTGTTGGTGGCCATCACCGAGAGGAACATGGCGATCGCCACCGGAGCGCCGAACGAGCCGATGAGCAGGGTCGGGTCGAAGGGCAGCACCTCGCCGCCCTCGAGGAGGACGAACGACGCCGCCGTGAGGCCGAGGGCCATCGAGACGACGGTGGACACCGTGTAGCCCACGCCGGCGCCGACCGCGCCGCCGGCCTGGGTGCGGGCGGACCGCGTCAGGTCGGCGGAGAGCACGGTCCACGAGGTGGCCGTCGCGAAGACGATGTCGAGCACGGTGATGCCGTCGTACCCCGCCGCATCGGCGGGGATGGCCAGGTACTCCGCGGGCGTGTGGGAGCCGAAGGCGGTCACGAAGATCCACGCCATGATCCCGAGGATGACCACGGCGAACAGCGGCTCCACCTTGGCGATGCCGTCATGCCCGAAGATCGCGAGGCCCACCACCAGCGCCTGGCAGAGCGCAGAGAAGAGCGCCGGGTTCGAGAACCCGGTCCACTGCTCCACGAGCGCGTTCAGGGAGATGCCGGCCAGCATGGCCTGCACCCACGACCACCCCATCAGGAGGACCACATTGGCCACGGCGGGGACGATCGAGCCGCGCAGGCCGAAGGACCCCCGGGTCAGCGCCATGGTGGGCAGCCCCGTGCGCACGCCCATGACCGCGACCAGGGTGAGGACGATCGCGCCCAGGACCGTGCCGAGGACGATCCACCCCAGGGCCTCGGCGAACAGCACCCCCGGCACGAAGAGCGTGCCGGTCAACAGGGTGGTGACCACCAGGTTGGCCGCCAGCCAGATCAGTCCGATGCGGAGACCGCCCAGGGTGCCCCTCACGGGAGGGTCGGCCATCGCGTCGGCAGAGGCAACGGCGCCGGTCGCGCCCGCCGCGGTGCTCATCGGGCGCCCTCCCCGTCGGTCGCATCGGCCTCGACGGGCACCGGGGAGAGGTGCTCGTGCACGGCGGTCAGGCGCCCGTCCCGGCGCTCGAAGACGATCGTCTCGCGCTCACGGTACGTCTCGCGGCGGCCGTCCTGCTCGGCGGTGGTCTCCAGCTCGTGCAGGAAGACGCCGCCGTCCCGGCCGATCGGCTGGACGTGGGTGCGGAGGGAGCGGCAGTCGACGACGCGCCACCCCGACTCGCGCAGCTCCCGCCACGCCGAGCGCCATGCATCCCGACCGAAGAGCATCTCCCGGTCCGTGTGGAAGGCGAAGCTGCACTCCGGGGCGAACCCGGAGAAGTAGCGTTCCTCGTCGTTGGACCGGAACGCGTCGACGATCGCCGCCGCGGCGTCGTCGATCTCCTGCTCGAGCTGATCTGACATGGGGCCCTCCTGGGGCACACGGGGATGAAGGCAACAGTCCACCCGCGGGCGCCCGCGCACGTCAACGGCCCGGCCCGCCCCACTAGCCTTCCCCCATGCCCACCGCCGCGCTCGACGCCTTCCCCCTGACTCCCCTGCGGGACGACCGCCTCGACGAGCCCGCCCTCGTCCGGATCGTCCAGCGCCTGGCCGCCGCCGGCGTCGACGCCATCACCGTCCTCGGCTCCACCGGCTCCGGCGCCTACCTGGACCGCGCGGAGCGGGCACGCGTGGTGCGCCTCGCGGTCGACGCCGCCGGGGACGTGCCCGTGCACGCCGGGGTGAGCGCACTGCGCACCGCCCACGCCCTCGCCTTCGCGGAGGACGCCGCCGCGGCCGGGGCGCGGGGGCTGCTGCTCGCGCCGCAGTCCTACCAGCCCCTCACCGACGACGACGTCGCGCACCTCTACGCGGACGTCACCGCCGCCACGGACCTGCCGGTGGTCGTCTACGACAACCCGACCACCACGCGCTTCACGTTCAGCACCGCCCTGTACGAGCGCGTGGCGGCGCTGCCCGGCGTCGCCTCCCTGAAGATCCCGGGCGTGCCCGCGGACCCGGCCGAGGCGCGGGAGCGGGTCGCCGAGATCCGCGCCGCACTGCCCTCGCACGTGGGCGTGGGCGTCTCGGGGGACGCGTTCGGCGCCGCAGGGCTGATCGCCGGCTGCGACACGTGGTTCTCCGTGATCGCCGGGACGCTGCCGGAGCCCGCCGTGCGGATCGCGCGCGCGGTGCGGGAGGGCCGGCCCGCCGACGCCCTCGCCGAGTCGGAGCGGCTGGCACCGCTGTGGGACCTGTTCGCCCGGCACGGGAGCCTGCGCGTGACCGCCGCGGCCGCCGAGCACCTCCGGCTCACCGCGCCCGGGTGCCTGCCCCGCCCCCTGCTCGGGCTGGGGGCCGCGGATCGGGCGGAGGTGGCCGACGTCGTCGCGCGCGTGATGGGCTGAGGGCGGGGCCGGGCACAGCTCAGCGGTGCGGCACCGGATCCCCCGACGCCGGGGCAGAGGATCCCCGGGGCGCCGTCGTGTCCGCCCCGCGCCCGCCGGTAGCCTGGCGCCCATGCCCTCCCCCTCCGGCTGGCAGGCCGTGCACGACGCCGACTACCGCGCCCACTGGCACGCCCTCGCCGCCCGCGCGGACCCCGACGCGCTCACGTGGGTGGTGCTGGGCGACTCGGCCGCCGTCGGGATCGGGGCCGAGAGCGTGGAGCGCACGTACGTGGCCCAGGTGGCCGAGCGGGTGGCCGCCGAGACCGGCCGGCCCGTGCGGGTGGTGAACCTCGCCGTCAGCGGGGCCATGGCGAAGGACGTGCTCGCCGACCAGCTGCCCCTCATGCCGGCGAGCGGGGTGGACGCGGTGACGTGCGTCGTCGGCGGCAACGACGTCACGTGGACGTGGCGGTTCCGCGAGGCCGCCTTCGAGGAGCCCCTCGAGGCGATCGCCCGCGCCCTGCCCGCCGGCGCCACGCTGGGCCTGGTCCCGACGTTCCGCATCCCGCCGTTCGAGGCCCGCGTGCGCCGGGCGAACACGGTGGTGCGGCGGGTGGCCGCCCGGCACGGCCTCGGCGTGGCGGACGTGCACGCGGCCACGTGGCGGCGGAATCTGAGGCACCAGGTCAGCCGCCTGGCCCGGGACCTGTTCCACCCCAACGGCGCCGGCTACGAGGACTGGGCCGCGGCGGTCGCCCCCGAGGTGCTGCGGCAGGTGCGGGGTCAGGCACCGGCCGCCTGAGGACTCCTCCCCGCCGCGCGCGAAGCGCACATCCGGCGTCCCTCACACCGGGGGCTAGACGGGGACCCATGCGATGCATAGTCTTCCCTCACGCACTGCTCGACGACCGGTCGGGCCGGCGTCCGGGAGCACGGGCTCCCCCGACCGACGGAGGTCCGCCTTGACCCCCTCACCCCCTTCCCTCCGCTCCGCCCGCCATGCCCTCCCGGCCACAACGGCGGCCCTGACCCTGGCCCTCACGCTCGCCGGCTGCTCCGGCGGCGGGGGCCCAGCGACGGCGTCCGGCACCACGCCCTCCCCTGCGGCGTCCTCCGACACGACGCCGTCCCCGTCGAGCACGTCCGAGACCACCACGCCGTCCGCGGGCGGGCCAGCCTCCGGCACCACGGCGCCGAGCACTCCGGCGCCGGCCTCCGGGAGCGCCACGCAGGGTTCGGGCGGCGGCTCCACCGCCGGTGCCGGGTTCGTGCCCGAGGGCGCCGATCCCGCCAGGAACGGGGCTCTGCCGTTGAGCGAGGGCTTCCTCGCCGCCCTCCCGGAGGCCGCCGTCACGCACCGGGCGGGCAGTCCGACGGAGGACCCCCTGGCCCGGGCCCTGGAGGGCGTCGAGCTGCCCGGCACGCCCACGACGGACGTCAACGTGATCGCCTCCGAGCTGCAGGGCCCCCAGACCCCCGGGGAGGGGGGCGCGGCGATGGGCGGCGAACGCCCCGAGGGCACCCTGCGCCTGATGCTGCTGTGCGACGACCCGGACGCCGGCCCGTCCTCGGTGGGCATCCTCGGGGCGGACGGCTTCGCCGCCTACCAACCCCTGGGGTGGTCGGACCGCTGCGGCGGATACGTCGTCATGGTGCCGGAGTCGGACGCGGAGGACCTGGTGGTGAGCGCCGAGGTCCCCGAGGGCACCCGGTACCGCCTGAGCGTGATCACGGACCACGATCCGGTGGCCGACTGACCCCACCATCCCCGGGCCATCCTCTCCGGCAGGCCCTCCTGGATCCGGCAGGCCCTCCCGGAGCGGGGCCTGCGGGCAGGCGGGCGGGGCCGCGTCCCCACGACGCGACCCCGCCCTCCTCCATCCACGGGCCGGCGGCAGGTGCCGGCCCTGGCCGTCAGCGTCCCCACGACGCCCCCGGCCGCCGACCGGGCCCCCCTCCCCACGAAGGGCGCCCGGCCGGAGTCTCGTCACACGATCAATGGTCGTGCCCCTCGTGGCCCTCCGAGGGCTCGGCGCCGTGGTCGTGGCCCTCGTGGCCGTCGTCGTCGTGGTCCTCGTCACCGTGCGCGCCCTCCTCGGGCTTCACGGACTCGGGCTCGCCGGTGACCACGGCCATCTCGACGGGCGCGAAGTCCAGCTCCTTCTCGAGGACCTTCTCACCGGTCTCCAGGTCCACGGCCACGAGCCTCCGGTTCTCCGCGTCCGTCACGTAGGCGGTGTTCCCGGCGACCTTCAGGATCGGACCGGGCTCCTGCCACTCGTCCTTCTCCTTCCAGGGCTGGATCACGGGGTGCTCGGCGGTGATCTCGCCGGTCTCCTCGTCGATCACGTTGAGCTCGCCGTCGTAGGTGAGCACCACGCCGGAGCCGTCCTCGGCGCGGGCCAGGGAGCGGAACCAGTAGGAGGAGCCGAGCTCCACGGTGGTCAGCTCGTCCGTGCGGGAGTCGATCAGCGCCACCTTGGTCGGGCGTTCCACGGCCTCCTCCGGCTCCTCCTCGACCTTGTAGTCGCCCAGGACGATGGGCGAGTCGTGCAGGCCGAACAGGTTACCGGAGCGCTGCCACGCCGGCTCCACGTCCACCTTGTGGAACGTGCCGTCGCGGTAGACGATCGGCCCGTTCTCGCAGCCCATCACCACGACGTCGCCGGACGCGTTCGGCTGGGCGGCGGCCTCGCCGTGGGATCCGGGGCAGTCGTCGGTCTCGGCCGTGGCCTCGCCGGTCTTCGGGTCGATCACCTGGAGCGTGTTCCGGGAGTCCTCGGTGCCCTGCGTGGTGAAGAGGGCGCCGTCGGAGAGCTCGAGCGCCACGCCGTGGTGCGGGTCCTCGGTCTCGGCCTCCGTCATGACGGGCATGAGGTCCGGGGTCGCCTTGTCCAGGTGGGTCGAGTCGAAGGTGCGGATCGCTCCCGTGCCGTCCGCGAAGAGGGTGGTCCTGCCGTTGTGGGTGACGACGTGGCCGGGGTGCTCACCCGGGAACGTCACGCCGGTCATGCCGGGCGCGGACTCGTAGTTGTGAAAGTGATCGCCGTGGGCCTTGGCCTGGATGCCGGTGGAGAACACCTCCCAGCCGTTCCCGGTGGTCACCAGGACGTCCTTGCCGTTGCCGGCGTTGCTCAGCCGCGTGAAGCCCGGGACGTCCTGCTCCTTCACCACCTCACCGGACTCGGCGTCGAGCAGCGTGAGCCCGTCCTCGTGCGAGAGCAGGATGCGCGGAGTCACCGCGGAGACCTCGGTGGTCTGGGTCGGGTCGACGCGGTCCTCCTCGGAGACGGAGGAGGCCGCCGTCGCCTCACCCGCCGGTGACTCGGAGCCACCCGAGGCGGAGGCGGGTGCCGACGTCGGGCCGGACGGGGTGGCGTCCCCGCCGCACGCCGTGAGGGCGACGGCCGCGGCGGCGAAGGTGGCGGAGAAGGCGGCGGTGCGCGTGGAACGGCGCTGCGGGGCGGAGTGGGACACGGGGGGCCTTTCACGAGGGCGGAAAGATGCGACTGATTCACAATAAAGACTGTTGCGGATGGTTCGCAATACTGCGGTGGACCCCGCCCCGTCATCCCGGCGGCGCCGACGGCGCGCCCCCGTCGCGGGAACCGGCGCGTGACGCCACCCGTCGGCGGGCTGGGACGGGCCCGGGGCGGATGCCTACGGTCGGCCCACCTGCCCACGGAAGGACCGCTCATGACCACTCCCGTCCTCGACCGTCCCGCACCGACCTCCGCCGCCGACGCCCCCGACACCGCAGAACTCCGAGCCCGCTTCGCCCCCGTCTTCGCCCGGATCGCCGCGAACGAGGCCAGGCGGCGGGACACGGCCGTCCCGCCCCGTGCGGCCGTGCGCCTGCTCGCCGAGACCGGCTTCACCGCCCTCCGGCTGCCGCGGGAGCGCGGCGGCTCCGGCGCGACCCTCACGCAGCTCCTCGACCTGCTCGTGGACCTCGCCGCAGCCGACGCGAACCTCCCCCAGGCCCTCCACGGGCATTTCATGTTCACGGAGCAGGTCGCCCGTGACGTCCACCCGCGTCTGACCGACTGGTGGCTGGACGAGGTGGCCGCCGGGAAGGTCTTCGCCAACGCGCTCGTGGACCCGCCGGCCGCGACCGGCCTGCCGGGCGTCACGGCCCGCCGGGACCCGCGCGACCCGGAGGCGTTCCTGCTGACCGGCACGAAGCAGTACTCCACCGGCACCCTGCTGGCGGACTGGACCCTGGTCGCCGCCCACGACGACGCCGGGGCTCTGCAGCCCCTCGTCGTCGGGGTGGCCGGGCCGGGCGTCGAGGCCCGCGACGACTGGGACGGCATCGGCCAGCGGGGCACGGCCTCCGGCACCACCGTCTACACCGACGCACCCGCCCCCGCTTGGCGCCGCGTCGACCTGGAGCGCCCCGCCGCCGCCCCCGGCTACCCGTTCCTGTGGCTCATCCTCGCGGCCACCCAGGCGGGCATCGCCCAGCGCGCGCTCGACGACTTCGCCGAGATCCTCCGCCGCCGTTCCCGCTCCTACCAGCACGCCGCGAGCGCCAGCCCCGCCCACGACCCGGTCCTGCAGCACCAGCTCGGGGCCGCCGCCGCGCAGGTCCGCGCGCTGCGCTCCGTGGTCCTCGGCGCGGTCCCTGCCCTCGAGGCGGCGTACACCGCCGCGGCCGGTGCGGCTCCCGCGCTCGGCGCGGCCGAGTCCGAGTCCCAGGACGACGGCGCCGCGGAGGCCTTCGAGGCCGCCCACACGGAGGCCTGGGTCGCCGCAGCCTCGGCGTCCTCCGTGGCGGCCGACCTGACGCTGCGGCTGACCTCCGACCTGTTCGAGACGGCCGGGGCGTCGGCCGTCGTCGCTGGCCCGGGACTCGACCGCCACTGGCGCAACGCCCGCGTGCTGGCCAGTCACACGCCCCTGCCGCACCGCCGCCGCCAGATCGGGGAGTGCCTGCTGCACGGCACCCCCGCCCCGCACAGCGCGGACGCGGTCGAGACCGCATCGTCCACCGGCGCCGATCCGTCCCGCGACAGCGCCTCCCCGTCCCCCTCGACCCCCGCCGCCCCGAAGGAGCAGTGAGATGACGACGACCACCGACCGCACCGACACGATCTCCCGTCCCGCCGACGTCGGGACCACCCACTCGGGGGTGCCGACCACCGCGCACCCGGCCGACCGCCCCCAGTTCCTCGCCGCCCGCGCACGGCTGGCCCCCGTGTTCGCCTGGCTCGCCGAGACCGCCGCCGAGCGGGACCGTGAACGCGTGACCGATCGCGAGGCCACGGACCGCCTCGCCGCCGCCGGCTTCCCGGGGCTGCGCGTGCCCGAGGACGCGGGCGGGGCCGGGCTGACGTTCCCGGAGGCCGCGCGCCTGTACGTGGAGCTCGCCGAGGCCGACTCGAACGTGCTGCAGGCCCTGCGGGTGCACGTGGTGAACGTGGAGACGGTGCTCGGCTCGCCGGCCGGGCCGCGCCGCGAACGGTGGCTGCACCGCTTCGCCGCGGGTGAGACGGTCGCGAACGCGACCACGGAGATCGGCAACCGCACCGGCCACTACGAGACCCGCCTGACGACGCGTCCGGACGGCTCGGCGGTGGTCAACGGCCGCAAGGCCTATTCCACCGGGACGCTGTACGCGGACTGGACGATCGTCGTCGTCGAGGACGAGGACGGTGCCGAGCGCGCGGCGACCGTGCGCTCGGACGCCCCCGGGGTGACCCTGCACGACGACTGGGACGGATTCGGTCAGCGGCTGTCCGCCTCGGGGACCACGGAGTTCACGGACGTGGTGGTGGATCCGGAGGAGCTCACGCCGGTGGGCCAGTCCCTGGACGACGGCTCGTCGATCTTCGCCTCGCAGGCGATCTTCCAGTTCGTCCACCTGGTGGGCCTGACGGGCATCGCCCGCGCCGTCGTGCGCGACGCGGCGGCCTATGTGGCCGGACGCACGCGCGGCTTCTCACACGGGGCAGCCCCGCGGCCCGGCGACGATCCGCAGGTGCTGCAGGTGGTGGGCGAGCTGGAGGCCGCCGCGTTCGGGGCGCAGGCGGCGCTCGACGCCGTCGTCGGGCCCCTGGACCGGGCGCTGCGGGCCGAGGCGTCGGGCGCACCCCTGGCCGAGGCCGAGGTGGACGCGGTGTACGCCGCCGTCTACGCCGCCCAGCAGGTGATCGCCCGGGCCGCCCTCGACGCGGCGACCCGCCTGTTCGAGGTGGGCGGGGCCTCCGCGACGCTGCGCACGCGCGGACTGGACCGGCATTGGCGCAATGCGCGGGTGCTCGCCAGCCACAACCCGCTGATCTACCGCGCCCGACTGCTCGGCGACCGGGCCGTCAACGGCACGTCGCTCGAGCGCCACTACCGGCTGGGCGGCTGAGGCGTCGGGCGGCTGAGGCTCCGGCCGGTGCGGCGCGCGGCGGAGCCCCTCCGGCCAGGCCGCGCGCCGCATGCCAGGCGGCGATCCGCTCGAGCGCCTCGTGGACGGCGTCCGGGCCGGCGGCGAAGGAGAGGCGGACGGACTCGGGTCCGTGGACGGCGTCGAAGTCGTCCCCCGGGGTCAGTGCGACGCCGGCCTCCTCCAGCAGGGCGGCGCAGTAGCCGACGGCGCTGCCGAACTCCGCCAGCATGCCCGGGGCGAGGCGGGCCCACAGGTAGAAGGCGCCGTCGGCGGGGGCGGCGTCGGCCCAGCCGAGCCGGGGCAGGGCGGCCAGCACGACGCCGCGCGTCGCCGTGAAGCCGCCGGCCTGCTCGGCGCAGAACGCGTAGGACTCCTCGCTGAACGCGTGGACGGCCGCCTCCTGGGCCGCGGCGGGCGGGCAGAGGGCGACCGAGCCGGCGAGGCCGTCGACCGCGGCGGCGAGGTCGTCCGGCATGAGCATCCAGCCCAGCCGCCAGCCGGGCATGCCCCAGTACTTGGAGAACGAGCTGACCACGAGCGCGGTGCGGGAGGTGCGCCATGCGCAGGCGCCGGGCCCCTGCCCGTCCGCGTGCACGATGCCGTGGTAGATCTCGTCCGAGACGAGCCGCACACCGCGTTCCTCGCACCAGCGGGCGAGCTCGGCGAGCTCGTCGGCGCTGACCATCGTGCCCGTGGGATTGGCCGGGGAGGCGAGCACGAGCCCCGCGACCGGGCCCTCCGCGAGCGCCGCCTCCAGGTGGGCGACCGTGGGCTGGTAGCGGGTGCCGGCGTCGACGTCCACGTCCACCACCTCCACCCCGAGCGCCGTGAGGATGTTGCGGTACGCGGGGTAGCCGGGGCGCGGCAGGAGCACGCGGTCCCCCGGGGAGAACGCCGCGAGGAAGCCGAGCATGAACGCCCCCGAGGAGCCCGTGGTGATCGCGACCTGCTCGGGGCGCACGTCGAGCCCGTACCAGCGGCGGTAGTGGCCGGCGACGGCGGCCCGCAGCTCCGGCAGGCCCAGCGCCGGGGTGTAGGTGAGAGCACGGCCGGAGGCGTGGACGGCGGCGGCCGCGGCGTCGACGGCGGGCGGGGCGCCCCCGCCCGGCTCCCCCGCGCACAGGCTGACGACGTCGTGGCCGGCGGCGCGCAGTGCGGCGACCCGGCCGAGGATGCTCATCACCGTGAACGGCGGCACCTGCGACCGGTCGGACGGCGCGAAGGCGGGGGCGGGGGCGGCGGTGCTGGCGGGGGCGGCGGTGCTGGAACGGGACGGGCGACGCATGGCCCGAGGCTACCCCCCGCTTTCGTTCGGGAAACGGCGTCCCGGGGACGACTTTCGTTGACGAAACGCCCGGGCGGGCCGCCGTTTCATCAACGAAAACGTCTCGACCCGCCGCCGTTTCCCGAACGAAAACGTCCGGCCCGCCCCGCGCGGCCCTCACTCCTCCGCGCCGAGCAGCTCCCGGATGTCGTCGGCCGTCAACGAGTCCGTGAACGCGCCGGCGCCGGAGTCGTCGGACTCGTCCACGAGCGCCCCGAACAGCTCGGCCTTGCGTCGCTGCAGCTCGAGGACCTTCTCCTCGATCGTCCCCTCGGAGACCATGCGGTAGACCATCACGGTGCGCTCCTGGCCGATGCGGTGTGCGCGGTCCACCGCCTGTGCCTCGGCGGCGGGGTTCCACCACGGGTCCATGAGGAACACGTAGTCGGCCTCGGTCAGGGTCAGGCCGAAGCCGCCGGCCTTGAGGGAGATGAGGAACACCGGCGCCTCGCCCTCCCGGAAGCCGCGGATCACCTCGGCGCGGCCGCGCGTGCCGCCGTCGAGGTAGGCGTGCTCCACCTCCATGGCGTCCAGCTCCTCGGCGATCACCTTGAGGAAGCTCGTGAACTGGCTGAACACGATCACGCGGTGGCCCTCGGCGAGGATCTCCGTGAGGTCGTCCAGGAACCGCTCCAGCTTCGAGGAGGGGATGGAGGCGTACTCCCCCTCCACGATCTGCGGCGCGAGCGCGAGCATGCGCAGCAGCGTGAGCGACTTGAAGATGGTGAAGCGGTTGCCGTCCACGTCGCCCAGCAGCCCCAGCACCTTGCGGCGCTCGCGCTGCAGCACGCGGTCGTACACCTTGCGATGGCTCGGCTCGAGCTCCACGCGCAGCACCTGCTCCTGCTTGGGCGGCAGGTCCTTGGCCACGAGCTCCTTGGAGCGGCGCAGCATGAACGGGCGCACGCGGCGGCGCAGGGCCGCCATCCGCTCCGGGTGCTCCCCGGACTCGATGGGCGTCACGTACGCCTCGCGGAACCGGCGGTGGCTCGGGAACAGCCCCGGCACGACGACGGCGAGCAGCGCCCAGAGGTCGCTGAGCGAGTTCTCCATGGGCGTGCCCGTGATGGCCAGCCGGAACGGGGCGGGCAGGTCCCGGGCCACGGTGTGCACCTTGGAGGCGCGGTTCTTGAGGAACTGCGCCTCGTCGTAGACCACGCCGCCCCACGTCACCCTCCCGTACTGGGCGGCGTCGATCCGCAGCAGGGTGTAGCTCGTCACCACGACGTCGGCGCCGGCCACCGCCGTCTCCACGTCCGCTCCCCGCTTGCGCGTGGTGGTGTCCAGCACGCGCACGTCCAGGCCGGGGGTGAACTTGGCCGCCTCCGCGGCCCACACGGACACCACCGAGCTCGGCGCCACCACCAGGAACGGCGCGCGGCCGGGGTGCGCGGCGCGGGCGTGCGCCATGAGCGCGAGAGTCTGCACGGTCTTGCCGAGGCCCATGTCGTCGGCCAGGATCCCCCCGAGGTCCTGCTCGTACAGGAAGTGCAGCCAGCGCAGCCCCTCCTGCTGGTACGGGCGCAGGTCCGCCTGCAGCCCCGCGGGCTCAGGCGCCTCGGGCAGGCGCTCCATGGCGGCGAGGCGGCCGACGGCGGCGGTCCACGCGGGATCCTCCGTCGTCTCGTCGGCGAGCTCCTTGAGCTCCTCCCAGAACCCCACCTGATGCCGGGACACGGACGGGTTCTCCGGGGTCCACTCCTGCAGCGTGGCGGCCTCGGAGAGCAGCGCGCGCAGCCGCTCGAACGCCGGATGGTCGAGGGAGAGGTAGGAGCCGTCGAAGAGGATCAGCGAGCTCTGCCCCTGCACGAGGGCGGTGAACAGCTGCGCGAACGGCAGCACGTGCCCGTCCACGGAGACCTGCACGCCCAGGTCGAACCAGTCGTTGCGGGCGGCGGTGGTGCTCGCCTCGATCCGCGGCGCCGACGTCAGCTCGCGGTACTCGGGGCGCTCGCCGCGCACGTCCACGCGCACGTGGTCCAGCTGCTGCAGCTGCGGCAGCACGGTCTCGGAGAAGCGCGCCGCGGCCACGCCCTCGAGCACCTGCTCCTCGGCCCGGCCCGCCCGGGGCCAGGCCTCGGCGGCGGCGCGCAGGACCGCGTCCTCATGGCGGACGTCCCGCAGGGTGTCCCCCGCCGGGTTCATCCCGAGCTCGCGGGGCGGGTCGAAGTACAGCCAGGACCAGCGCAGCACGAGGCGGTGGTCCTTCTGGAAGTCGGCGCGCAGGCGCAGCACGGGGGGCTCGAACTCGGGCAGCTCCACGGACGCGTCGGGGCTGGCCACCTCGAGGGCGGCACGCAGCCGCGGGTACACGCGGGTGAGGAACTCGTCCCGGTCGGCGGCGGGCACGCGCACGGGCTCGCCCGCGAGCACGAGCTGCTGCACCGCGTCCGGCACCGGGGCCTCGACGGGGATCAGGTGCAGCGTGTAGGCGCCGTCGTCGTGGGTGACGCGGTAGAAGCCCACCCCGCCCACGGTGTGCACCCCGGCCATGCCGCCCGCGAGCCCGCCCAGCGCGGGCGTCACCTCCAGCCCGCCGTCCGGGCCGCGCGTGACGTCCAGCCCGACGGCGGCGGGCGCCTCCAGCACCACCTCGTCCAGCAGGCCCTGGGGCACCAGCTCGACGCCGGCCTCCTGCGCCTCGGCGAGCAGCTGCCAGATGCGCGGGGAGTCGAAGGCGTGCAGGCCGAACCACGCGTCCGTGGGGTAGGAGTCCTCGGCCTGCAGCTGGCGCCAGATCAGGCGCAGCGCGCGCTCCTGGGCGGGGGCGAACTCGGCGCGGCCGAACTGGAAGTTCCGCCAGGTCAGTCCGCCCTTGATCCACGTGCCCTTCGCGCCGCGCCTGAGGGGGCGGACGATCACGTACAGCGGGCGGCCCTCCCGCAGGTGCTCCTCGCCCGCGGGCGCGGGGCCCCATTGGGCGTAGACGTTGCGGGAGGACTCGGCCACGAGCTCCACGCCGATCCCCAGCGGCGGGGCCGCCCCGAGCCGGCGCGGGGCGTCGAGCCCGGCCAGGGGCTCCATGACGCGGCGCCAGTCGAGGCCCGTGCCGCGGGCGGCCGAGCGCTCCCGGGCCGCGGCAGCCACGGCGTCGGGGTCCGAGGAGGGCGGCACGGGCAGGGCGTCGGCCGTGGTGACCATGTCCGCGAGCTTGCGGCGCGCGTCGTCGAGGGCCCGGCCGGCGTCGAGGCGGACCACCTGGTAGAGGACGGCGGCCACGTGCTTGCAGTCCGTCCCCACCGGGCACGTGCACTGCCCGCCGACGGGCTCCGCCTGGGCCGGGGCGTCCTCGCCGGGGGCGAACGCCTCCTGCACGTGCACCCGCACGCGGTAGGGGCTGGGCGCCGAGCCCTGGACGGACGCGGTGAGGAGCCCCTGGCCGGCGTCGTAGCGCAGGCGGCCGACGGCGCCGCGCGCCGCGATCTCGAACCCGCGGTCGGCCATCGTGGAGCCGACGACGGCCCGGATGGCCTCGGTGCGCAGGTGCGGCAGGACGTCTCCGGAGTCTGCGATGGCCATAGCGAACAGTTTCCCACGGCGGACTCCCCCGTCGCGAACGCCTGTGGGCCACACCGCGCCCGTGGGCTCTCGTCTCGGGTCCGGGGGGCTCTCTAGGGTGATCCCATGACCTCCTCCGCCGACCGCCCCGACTCCCTCCTCGGCCTCGCCCTCCCCGAGGGGGCCGGCCGCCGCGTGCTCGTCACCGGTGCCACCGGCTACGTGGGCGGCCGCCTCATCCCCGAGCTCGTCGCCGCGGGCTTCACGGTGCGCGCCGCCGCCCGCCGTCCGGATGACCTCCAGGGGCGTCCGTGGTCGGACGCGGTGGAGGTCGTCCAGGCGGACCTCTCGGAGCCCGAGCAGGTCCGTGCCGCCATGGAGGACGTGCACACCGCGCTCTATCTCGTGCACTCGATGGGCGGCAAGGGCGACTTCGTGGCCCGCGAGCAGAGGATCGCCGACGTCGTCGCCACCGCGGCGGACGAGGCCGGCGTCGCCCAGCTCGTCTACCTCTCCGGCCTGCACCCGGATGAGAAGCCGGTGGAGGAGCTCTCGGACCACATGCGCTCGCGCAAGCTCGTGGCCCGCCGCCTGGATGAGGCAGCGACCCCCGCGCTCGTGTTCGAGGCCGGCGTGATCATCGGCTCCGGCTCCACGTCCTACGAGATGATCCGCCACCTCTCGGACCGCCTCCCCGTGATGCCCGGCCCCACGTGGCTGACGAACATGGTGGAGCCCATCGCCATCCGCGACGTCCTCTACTACCTCGCCCAGGCGTGCGCCCTGCCCGAGCCCGTGCAGGCCCGCGCCCAGATCGGAGACGGCACCCCCCAGGCGTTCGCCTCGCTGCTGACCGAGTACGCCGAAGTGGCGGGCCTGTCCAAGCGCACCGTGATCCCCCTGCCCATCCCCGCCGCGCACCTCTCCGGCGTGTGGATCGGCCTGGTCACCCCGATCCCCGTGGGCGTGGCGATGCCGCTGGCGGCCTCCCTGCAGGAGGACGCCGTCACCTCGGACCACCGGGTGGCGGAGATCATCCCGGACCCGCCGGGCGGCCTGACGGACTACCGGGAGGCGGTGCGCCGCGCGCTGGCCCGGGAGAAGTCCGGCCCGCTGGACGTCATCTGGGACGCGGACGAGTTCTCGGTGGCCGACCCGGCCGCGCCGCTGCCCTCCGACCCCGAGTGGACCGGCCACACGGTCTACACGGACGACCGCGAGCGCGAGTCCGACCTGGCCGCCGAGGACGTCTGGCCCGTCATCGAGTCCGTGGGCGGGGCCAACGGCTGGTATTCCACGCCCTACCTGTGGCGGATCCGCGGCGTCATGGACAAGGCCCTGGGCGGCCCCGGCCTGGCCCGCGGACGCCGCGACGCAGACCACCTGCGTCGCGGGGACGTCGTGGACTGGTGGCGCGTGGAGGACATCGAGCCCGGCCGCCGCCTCACCCTGCGCGCGGAGATGCGCGCGGGCGGGCGGGCCTGGCTGCAGCTGTCCACGCAACCCCGCGAGGGCGGCGGCTGCGTGTACCGGCAGCGGGCCGTCTTCATGCCAGACGGCCTGCTGGGCCGCGCCTACTGGACGGCCATCCTCCCGTTCCACGCCGTGGTCTTCCCGGAGATGGCGGCCAACATCCTGGCCGAGGCGCAGCGGCGCAAGACCGGGGGCGAGCGGACCCGCACGCGCAGCTTCGTGCGCGTGCTCGCCGACCGGCTGCCGATCAGGAAGAACCCGCTGGACCGCTCCACCCGCGAGGAGAACGAGGAGAGCGAGGGCGATCGGGGCTGAGCCGCCGCACCCACCGCAGACCGGGCGGGAGGATCGCCCAGTTGACGCGCAGGGTGGCGGCGGCCATGCGGCCCTGCCGCACCCGCTCGCCGAGGGAGTGGAAGATCCGCCCCGCCGCGCCCACGCGCAGCTGCGGGTCGAACCGCACCGTGCGGCCGGCGAGGGCGAGGTGGAAGGAGAGGTCGAGGTCGTCGTGCACGTCCGGGCGGCGCCGGTGGACGCGGCCGCTCACCTCCCGCCACGCCTCCGCCCGCAGCGCGAGGTTCGACCCCCACACGGGGGTGCCCGCGAGCGCCGCGCCCGCCGCCCACCGGTACGCGGCCGCGTAGGCTCGCGAGCGCACGAGCCCGCGCCGTCCCGGCTGGTCGTAGAACACGCCCGGCCCGGTCAGGGCGTCCAGCCCGGGCTCGGCGGCGAAGCACGCCACGATCCGCTCGATCCAGTCCGCGGGGGCACGGGTGTCTGCGTCGCAGCGCAGCAGCAGGCTCCCGATGGCGGCGTCCAGCCCGGCGGCTGACGCAGCCGGGATCCCGCGCTCGGGCTCGGCCACCACGCGCGCTCCGAAGGACCGGGCGACGGCCGCGGAGTCGTCGCGGCTTCCGTTGTCCACCACCACGACCTCGTCCGCCGGCCGTGTCTGCCGGGCGAGGTGGGCGAGGCACACGCGCAGGTGGGCCGCATCGTCGAGGACGGGGATGACCACGCTGACGGTGTGGCCGTCCGCGGCGGAGGAGGCGCTCACGGGCCGTCCGCCGAGCGCACGGGAGCTGCCGCCGGTGCCGGCGCCGCCGCCCGCACCACGAGGGCCGAGCCGGCCAGTGCGCCGACCAGGTCCGCGGTGAGGTCCCCCAAGGTGTCGTCGTAGCCCACGCCGATCTCCTCGCTGACCGCGTGGTGGCCCCACCACTCGGCGATCTCCCACAGCACGCCGAGCGCCACGGTCAGGGCGGTGAGCACGAGCAGGGCGAGCCCGAGGCCGACGTGCCGCGCGAGCTCCCCCGCGTCCACGCCGCGGCGCCGCAGCCACGAGCGCAGCGTGACCGCCACGAGGGCGGCGATCACGGCGGAGGCGGCCGCATGGGTGAGCACGTCCAGCCATCCCACGCGGTGGTACAGCCCGATCACGCTGAACCACCCCGCGGCCAGCAGCACGGCCTGGCCGGCCCAGTCCAGCAGGCTCCCGCCGGCGAGCCAGCGCAGCTGCCACTGCGCGCCGAACACCAGGAACATCACGGCCGCGGACGGCCAGCCGGCCTCGGCGCCCGCGAGCGGAATCAGGGCGAGGCCGAGGGCGCGCAGCAGGTCGGCCGGCAGCAGGGGGAGCACGTCAGCGGCCGTCCTCACGGTGCCGGTCAGCCCGGTGCTCACTGCGCCGGCCCGTCAGCAGCAGCCAGACCGCGGGGAGCAGCAGGGCGGAGCCCAGCGGGTACGCGAAGTCCTCGATGGGGGCCAGGCCCACGTAGAGCCCGGAGAGCAGGTCGTGGCCGTAGTCGAACAGGCCGGAGGCGATCATCACGTTGTCGAACACCGCGGTGAGGATCCAGAGCACCACCACGCTCGCCGCCATGGCCGCGGCGTGCGCGCGGCGCAGGCGCCCCGTGAGCGCGGCCGCCGCGACGGCGGCCAGCGCCGCGCCCACGAACACCGCGTTGAGCTCCCAGAACGTCATGCGCCCCTCCCCCTGACGTGCTCGAGGATCCGCAGGGCCCCCGTGAACAGGACCATGGTGATGTAGCTCAGGAAGAGCAGGAAGAAGCACTCCTCCAGGGGCAGCTGGGGCACCACCATCACGCCCGTCATGTACGGGGACTCGCGGTGCAGGAACACGCCCTCGGCGATCCCCCACACGTCCCACGCCAGGAAGTAGGCCAGCCCCACGGCGAGCACCGCGGCGCCGGCCGCCGGGCGGTGCCACAGGAGGAGACGGAAGCGGCGGTCGAGCAGCGCCATGCACCCGATCACGCCCAGCAGGATCAGCAGGTAGATCATGCCGCCCCCTCCCGCGCGAACGCCCAGCCGATCAGCAGCATGGTCACGCCGAACCCCACGCCGTAGTTGAGCGGCAGGAAGAGCCTCCAGCCGCGGTTGGCCTCACCGGACGTCGCATCGGTGACGCCCCGGAAGCGCAGCACGTTGAGCAGGTACGGCGCCGCCAGCAGCCCGGCGAGCGGGCCCGGCCACTCGGTGCCCAGCATCAGCAGCCCCGCGGCCGCGTACAGCGCCGCCGAGAGCCAGACCGTGGGGCGGGCGCCGAGCGCGGTGGCCACGGACGCCAGGCCGCCCTCGCGGTCCGGGACCACGTCCTGCACCGCGCCGAACATCTGCGAGGCCATCCCCCACAGGAAGAACGCGCCCAGCAGCGCCCCCAGGGCGGGGGTGAACGCGGCACCGGCCAGCACGAGCCCGTAGACGGCCGGGGAGACGAAGTGCGTCGCCGACGTCGCCGCGTCCAGGAACGGGTGCTCCTTGAACCGCAGGCCCTCCCACGAGTAGGCGACCACCGCGAACAGGCTCACCACGAGCACCCCGACGGCGGCCCACTCGCCCCGCGCGATCGACCAGCCCGCGAGCACGGCCGCGAACGGCACGGGCAGCAGCGTGGACCACGCGAGGACGGACCGGCGCACGGCGGGATCGGCGAGCACCGATCCCTCGACCCCGCCCTTGCGCGGGTTGCGCAGGTCCGAGGCGTAGTCGAAGACGTCGTTGATGCCGTACATCGCGAGGTTGTACGGCACGAGGAAGAACACCGCGCCCAGCACCACGAGCCACGCCGGCAGCCCGCCGGTGAGGATCACGGCGGCCGCGAAGGGGAACGCCGTGTTGATCCAGCTGACGG
The DNA here is from genome assembly GCF_040702705.1 of Micrococcus sp. NPDC078436. Lineage (NCBI taxonomy): Bacteria > Bacillati > Actinomycetota > Actinomycetes > Micrococcales > Micrococcaceae > Micrococcus > Micrococcus sp. NPDC078436. The sequence goes on from NZ_JBFBLX010000015.1 coordinate 25,996, forward strand.
GGCGCGAGGCCCAGAAGAGGGTGCGGATCACGCGCGGTCCTCCCGCGCGGACTCCCCCGGCAGCGGGACACCGGGCCGGGGCGCGGGGACGCCCAGGTGCTCCCCCACGGCCTCCCGCGCGATCTCCGCCGAGATGAGGCACATGGGCACCCCGATGCCCGGCCGCACGGAGGAGCCGACGTGGACGAGCCCGGCCACGCCCGCGTCCCGCACGGGCGGGCGGAACATGGCCGACTGCGCCAGCGTGTGCCCCGGACCCAGCAGGGAGCCGCGCCACGCATTCACGTTCGCTGCGAAGTCCCCGGGCCCGTAGGTGCGGCGCACCTCGATCCGCTCGGCGAGGTCCGGGATCTGCGCCCAGCGCGCGAGCTGGTTGAGGGCGCGGTCGGCCACGGCCTCCACCACGGGGTCGCCGGGCTCCTCCACGCGCCACCCCTCACCGTCGCGGACGCGGATGCCGCCGCGGCCCCAGCCCACCTCGGCGGGCGCGGGGACGAGCACGAAGAGGTTCTCGTCCCCCTCCGGCGCGACGCCGGGATCGGTGGCCGAGGTGCGGGAGACGTAGATCGAGGTGTCGTCCGCGAGCATGCGCCCGGACTCGATGCGCCCGAAGTTGTCGTCCCAGTCCGCGGTGAACAGCAGCGTGTGGTGCAGCAGCTGCGGCAGGGCGCCGCGCACGCCCACGCACACGAGCACCCCCGAGGGGCCGGGGTCGCGGCGGTCCCATGCGGACTCGGGCACCCGCTGAGCCGGCGGCAGCAGCGCGGTCTGCACATGGTGCAGGTCCGCGGCGGCCACCACGGCGTCGGCGTCCAGGCGGAGCTCGGTGCCCGCGGCGTCCCGGCAGACGACGCCGGTCGCCCGGCCCGTGCGCCGGCGTCGCCGTGGGGAGGCCAGGCGGGCGCGCACGCGCGCGGCGCGGGTGCGGGGCGCCGGGGCGTCCTCCACCTCGATGCGGGTGACCTCCGCCTCGGTGCGGATCTCGACGCCGGCCTGCCGTGCCAGGTCCGCCATGACGTCGACAAGGGCGGCGAATCCGCCGATCGGGTACTGGACCCCGTCGACCAGGTCCAGGTGGCTCATGAGGTGGTACATGGCCGGGGCGCGGCGCGGGGAGGTGCCCAGGAAGACCGCGGGGTAGCCGAGGATCTGGCGCAGGCGCCGGTCCTGGAACCGGGCCGCGACGTGCTCGCGCAGCCCGCCGAGCAGCTGGGGGCCGAGCGTCGGCAGGGCGCGCAGGACCTCGGGGTGCGCGAGGGCGAGCGGCTGGCGGAAGTCGGTGTAGAGGAAGTGGCGCTTGGCGAGGGCGTAGACGCGCGCGGCGGAGTCGAGGTACTCCCCCAGCCGGGCCCCCGCGCCGGGCTCGATCCCCTCGAAGAGCGCGGCGGACTCGGCGCCCCCCGTGACCACGTCCACGGGGGCGTCCTGCCCCTCGAAGTACACGCGGTAGGCCGGGTCGAGGCGGCGCAGGTCCAGCTGCTCGGCGGCGGAGGAGCCCATGAGCCGGAACCAGCGGTCGATCACCTCGGGCATGAGGTACCACGAGGGTCCGGTGTCGAACGCGAAGCCCGCGGCGCTCCACCGCCCGGCGCGGCCGCCCAGCTCGGCGTTGCGCTCCAGCAGGGTGACGGCGTGCCCATCGCGGGCCAGCAGCCCCGCGGTGGCCAGGCCGGCGAAGCCGCCGCCGATCACGACGACGCGGCGCGGACGGGTGCTCATCGGGTTCCTCCTCGGACACGGGACAGGGCGCTCGCCCCCAGGACGCGCGCGGCGATGCGGGCCTTCACGGCGTCCGGCACGCGCACGCGGCGGGAGGCCAGCTCGGCGGCCGGGGCGGCGTCGATCCGGCGGGCCAGCTCCGCAAAGAGGCCGTGCGCGAGCAGCACCGCCCGGCCGGCCCGCGGGTCGAGGGCGCGGATGCCGGGCAGGGCGGCGTCGAGGTCGCCGCGCAGGTCCGCCACGAGCTCGGCCTTGCGCTCCTCCGTGAGGACCTCCGGGGCGGCGCCGGGCAGGTAGGTGCGGCCCAGGCCGTCGTGGTCCGCCGCCAGGTCCCGCAGGAAGTTGACCTTCTGGAACGCCGCTCCCAGCCGGCACGCCGCCGACGTCAGCAGCTCCCGCCCGGCCGGGGTGTCCGCGCGGGTGCCGGGCAGGGAGAAGAACACCCGCAGGCACATCAGGCCCACCACCTCGGCGGAGCCGTGGATGTACCGGGCCAGGGACTCCTCGCCGTGCTCGCTCGTGGACAGGTCCGCGCGCATCGAGGCGAAGAAGGGGGCCGTCAGCGCGGGGGTGATCCCGTGGCGGCGGGCCACGTCGGCGAACGCGTGCAGCACGAGGTCCGTGGAGAACCCGCTCGCCATGGCGCGCTCGCACGCGGCCTCGTAGCCGTCCAGGGCGGCCCGCACCTCGGCCGGGTCCGCGCCGGCGGCCGCGGCGGTGCCGTCCACGATCTCGTCCGCCACGCGCACCATCGCGTAGATCGCGGCGATGTCCCGGCGCTGGGCGGCCGGAAGGGTGCGGCAGGCCCAGGAGAAGGAGGTGGAGTAGCGGCCGATGACCCGCCCGGACGCCGCGAGGGCGGTGCGGGTGTAGCGGTCCAGGTCGGAGGCGGGGGTGGAGACGGGGTCGGAGACGGGCGCGCCCACGCTCACGCCTCCCGTTCCAGGACGGCGCGGCACGCGGCCTCGAGCTCCGACCGCTCCGCGGTGCCGAGCGGCAGCGCGGCCAGGCGGGCGCGCCCGCGCTCCACGAGCTCGGCGGCCACGGAGCGGGCGTGCTCGCGCGCGCCGGCGCCCTCGAGGCCGCGCCGGGCGGCGTCGACGGCGTCCGGGGAGGCCGCGGCGCGGTCCAGCAGGGCGCGCACGGCCGGGTCCCGCCGGCCGTGCGCGGTGACCACGGTGGCCTTGCCCTCGCGCAGGTCCCCCGCGGCCGACTTGCCGGTGGCCGCGGGCGAGCCGAAGACGCCGAGGACATCGTCCACCACCTGGTAGGCCACGCCCAGGTCCGCGCCGACGTCGGCCAGGGCCGCGGCGAACTCCTCGGACGACCCTGCGAGGAGCGCGCCGGCGCGCAGGGGCGCGTCGAACGAGTAGCGCGCCGTCTTGAGGCGCTGCATCGCCAGGATGCGCGCGAGGTCCGGCTCGTCCCCGGTGTGGCGGGACAGGCCCAGGAGCACGTCCTCGAGCTCGCCGGCGGCGGTCGCGGTGGCGGCGTCCATCACGACGACGGCCACCGGCACCGCGCGGACCGGGTCCGGGGTGCAGGTCACGGCCAGGCGCAGGGCCTCGGCGAGGAGCGCGTCCCCCGCGATCACGGCCACGGAGAGCCCCGCGTGGGCGTCCTCTCCCGCGGGCACGCCCGCCGCGGCGAGGCGCACACGGTGCTCCTCCGCCACCGTGGGGCGGCCGCGGCGGACGGTGTCGCGGTCGATCACGTCGTCGTGCACGATCAGCGCGGTGTGCAGCAGCTCGAACGCCGCGCCGAGACGGTCCACCGCGGCCCGGTCCGCGGGCGGGACCGGGCCGCCGGCTGCCGCGCGGTAGCCGAGGTCCACGAGCTGCGGTCGGACGAGCTTGCCCCCGGCGACCGGGGCGCGCAGCGTCTCGACCAGGCCCGCGAAGGCGGCGGAGTCAGGAGCCCGCGAGGCCGCGTGGGTGAGCGCCTCGTCCAGGATGCCGGACATGCGGGAGCAGGCGTCGGGATCCGGCATGGGGCCTCCTGGGCTGGCGGTGCGAGTGAGGATGGGGCCGGTGCGGGGAACGCGGCGTGCCGAAAATAGTTCGACGGTCGAATCTCCACGCCACGCTAGCGCGCCTCTGCTCCGCCGGTCCACTCCCGGACGCCGCGGTCCCGCGCACGGGAGTGGACCGGCGGAGCGAGCGTCAGGACGTGGCGGCGGGCGCCTCCTGCGCCGCCTTCTCCAGCGTGGTCGCCGGGTCCACGATCTGGCCCTTCCACTGGCCGGAGACCGCGTAGACCACGCAGTGGGTGCCCTCCGTGCCGAAGGAGCTGAGCTCCGCCGCGGAGAGCACCGTGCCCGCGCCGATCTCCTCACGCTCGGAGAGCCGCTCTCCTGCGGCCTGGCAGACCGCGGCGGACGTGGAGGAGGCCTCCTCGCCCTCGGCGACCGCGGGGACGGGCCACAGGTACTCCGCCGTGTGCTCCTCCGCGCAGTCGGTCTCCTCGAAGTTGGAGAGGTCGCGCGCGCCCAGAGGGGCGGTGAAGCACGTGCCCGGCCCGTGCTCCACCGGGGCGGCGGAGGAGGATCCGGCCTGCGAGGCCGAGGCGGACTCCGTCGGTGAGGCCGCGGCCGACGTCGGGGCGCCGGCCTCCGGGGACGAGGCCGAGGACTCGGCCGTGTCCTGGCCGCCGCACGCGGTGAGGGCGAGCAGGGCGGCGGCGGAGAGCGCGGTGAGGCGGGCGGGGCGCGGCAGGGCGAGGGTCATGGGGGTCCTCCTGGACGACAAGTGGTGCGGCCCACGGAACGGGACGCTCGCGGGGGATTCTATCGCCACAGGTCAGACGCGTATCACAGGGCAGAGTGAGATGGCGCACACCGAAGGGGCGACCCCCGGGCGCGCCCTGTCACACTGGTGCGCATGGACACCGCCGGCCCGCATGCCTCCGACGCCACCGCCTCCGACGTGGAGCGGGTGGTGCTCCTGGACGCGGACGGCACTCCCGTCGGCGCCGAGCCGAAGGCGACCGTGCACCGGAACGTCGCGGAGGGCGGCACGCCGCTGCACCTGGCGTTCTCGTGCCACGTCTACAGCCCCGACGGCCGCTTCCTGCTGACGCGCCGGGCCCTGGGCAAGAAGGCCTTCGGGGGCGTGTGGACCAACGGGTTCTGCGGCCATCCCGCCGTCGGCGAGACCCCCGAGGAGGCCGTGAGCCGCCGGGCGCCCCAGGAGCTGGGGGTGGAGGTGGCGGACGTGGCTCCCCTGCTGCCGGGGTTCCGGTACCGCGCGGCCGACGCGGCCGGCGTGGAGGAGCACGAGGTCTGCCCGGTGTTCCGCGCGACACTGCACGGCGACCCCGCCCCTGAGGAGGACGAGGTCGCCGAGTGGTGCTGGGTGGGCGTCGCCGAGCTGACCGCCGCCCTGGCCGCCGTGCCGCGGGCGTTCAGCCCGTGGCTCGTGGCGCAGTGGGAGCAGGGCGCGTTCGACGCCGGGTGAGACGGGGGTGGAGCGTCAGCGGCCGTTGACCTCGTCGAGCTGCGCGGCAGCCGACTCCACGGCCTCTTCCGGGGCGGGCTCGGCGGCGTCGGACTCCTGCGCCATGCGCCGCACCTCGTCCACGTCCAGGCCCTTGACCTGCTCGAGGAGCTGATCGAGCGCCGAGCCGGGAAGGGCGCCGGCCTGGGAGAACACGAGCACGCCGCCGCGGAACGCCATCAGCGTGGGGATCGAGGTGATCCCGGCCATCGCGGCGAGCTGCTGCTCGGCCTCGGTGTCCACCTTGGCGAACACGACGTCCTCATGCTTCTCCGAGGCGGCCTCGAAGACGGGGGCGAACTGTCGGCACGGGCCACACCACGAGGCCCAGAAGTCCACCAGGACGGTGTCGTTCTCGGAGACGGTCGAGCCGAAGGCGTCGAGGGTGAGATCGGTGGTGGCCATGGGAGGTCCTTTCATCGGTGGCGACGTCGGCGCCCGAGCGGGGCGGCGCCGTCAGTGGTTCACGGGGTGGAACAGGCCGTCGAGCGCGGCTATTCCGCCCCCGCGCCTCTGTCCCCGCGCGCGGGACCCCCGGCACCGCGCCGGTTCCGGCGCGCTCAGTGCCCGAACGTCTCCGGGTGCTGCCGGGGGCCGGAGCCGTCGTCGAGCGCGTCGATCCCGGCCATCTCCGCGGGCGTGAGGGAGAAGGAGAGGAGGTCCAGGTTCTCGGCCTGGCGCGCCGGATCCGCCGACTTGGGGATGACGACGCGCCCGTGCTGCAGGTGCCAGCGCAACACCACCTGCTGCACGGTGCGCCCCGTCCGGGCGACGGCGGCCGTGATCGCCTCGCGGGTCTCGATGCCGAGCTCGGCGCGGCCGATGGGCGAGTAGGCCGTGACCACGGCGCCGTGCGCGCGGACGGCGGCCTGCCAGCCGGGGATCGCGGCCACGGGGTCCACCTGGATCTGGTCGACCGGGGCCCGCAGTCCGGCCTCCGCGAGGCGGTCCAGGTGCTCGGCCGTGAAGTTGGAGACGCCCCACGCGCGGATCAGGCCCGTCTCCACGAGGCCCGCGAGCGCGGCCGCCGTCTCCACGTACCGGTCCTGCTCGGGATTGGGCCAGTGGATGAGCACGAGGTCGGCATGGTCCACGCCCAGGCGGCGCAGGGAGGCCTCGACGGCGGGCCGCACCCGCTCCGGGCCGCCGTGGTGCTCCCTGTTGAGCTTCGTGGTGAGGAACAGCTCGTCGCGGGTGAGCACGCCCTCGGCGAGGGCCCGGGCGGCGGCGAGGCCCACCGCGTCCTCGTTGCCGTAGTTCTCCGCCGTGTCGACGTGGCGGTAGCCGGCCGCGAGGGCCGCGTGCACCGCGTCGGCGCCCTCCTCCCCGGCCAGGCGCCACGTGCCCAGCCCGATCCGGGGCATCTCGACGCCGGCCACGCCCGTGCCCGTCAGCGTGACGGTGGCGGGGACGTCGGCGCCGAGGTCGGGCGCGGTGAGGTCGGGGGCGGCGGCGTGGGGGCCGCGGGGCTCCGTGGCGTGCGGGTCAGTCGTCACTGGTCGTCCTTCTCTCTGGTGGGGCCGCCTCCAGAGAAGCAGGCAGACCGGGCCGCGCGCGAGTCGCGGACGGCGCCGGCGACGTACGCTCGCAGGGGACGACGCCGTCGCCGTCCGGCCCCGTCCGCCCGCCCCGCCCTCCCCTCCGACACCCCCAGGAGACGCCATGACCGACCAGAGCGCCCGCACCGTGTTCGTCCTCAACGGCCCGAACCTGAACCTGCTCGGCACGCGCGAGCCGGAGGTCTACGGGACGGCCACCCTCGACGACGTCCGCGCCCTCACCGAGGCACGCGCGGCGCAGCACGGCCTCGCCGTGGAGTTCCGCCAGTCCAACCACGAGGGCGTGCTGATCGACTGGATCCACGAGGCGCGGGAGGCCGCCGTCGGGATCGTGCTGAACCCGGGCGGCTTCACCCACACGTCCGTCGCGATCCGGGACGCGCTGTCCGCCGTCCAGATCCCGGCCGTGGAGGTGCACCTGAGCAACGTGCACGCCCGCGAGCCGTTCCGGCACCACTCCTACCTCTCCCCCGTGGTCGAGGCGGTCATCGCCGGTGCGGGCGTGCACGGCTACGCGTACGCCGTGGAGCAGATCGCGCACCTCGCGTCCGAGGACTGAGGCACGACGCCGGCCGCCGTCGTCCGGCGCGCGGCGCCTCCGGCGCCCGAGCCTGGCCGAGCCCCGGTGCAGGGGCCTAGCGTCGGCGTCACGCACTGACCGTGAGACCGAACGTCACGCACTGACCGTGAGACCGAAGGAGAGCCGTCATGGCTGAGAAGGACCCCCGCACCCACCTGCTCGAGAGGCTGGCCGACGTCCGTGTCGCCATGCTCACCACCTCTGAGGCCGACGGCCGCCTCGTGACCCGCCCCATGGGCCTGCAGGAGGCCGAGCAGGACGGCACCCTGTGGTTCGTGACCCGCGCGAGCTCCGACGTCGCCGACGAGGCCGCCCAGCGTCCCGTGAACGTGGCTGTCCAGGAGAAGTCCTTCTGGGCGTCCGTCTCCGGCCACGGCCAGGTGGTCCGTGACGACGAGCGCAAGAGGACGTACTGGAGCGCCGTCAACGAGTCCTTCTTCGGTGAGGGCTCGACGCCCGAGGATCCGCAGATCGTGCTCGTGCGCGTGGACGCCGAGTCCGCGCAGTACTGGGAATCCGCGGGCGCGGTGGCCACCGCGGTCGAGGTCGTGAGGGCCAAGGTCACCGGTGGCACCGCCGAGCCGGGCGACTCGACGACCGTGGAGTTCTGATCCGCTGAGGGGCGGATTCGGCAAGGCCCCGAGCTGGAGACCGACGACGGCGCCCCGCACCTCTGGGAGAAGAGGTGCGGGGCGCCGTCGGGTGCGGGTGCCCCCGTTCCACGAGTGCGAGTGACCGGGAAACCCCGTTCCGTCAGCGAAAGCGCCGGGGTCAGTCCTCGTCCTCGGCCGCGAGCTGGCCGCACGCGCCGTCGATCTCCTTGCCGCGGGTGTCGCGCAGCGTCGTGGGGATGCCGGCCGCGTTGAGGCGGTCGACGAACTCGCGGGTGACGTCCCGCTCCGAGGCGGTCCAGATGGAGCCCGGCGTCGGATTCAGCGGGATGGGGTTCACGTGCACCCAGCCCTTGCCGCGCGCGTTGAGCTTCTTGGCGAGCAGGTCGGCGCGCCACGCGTGGTCGTTCATGTCCTTGATGAGGGCGTACTCGATGGACACGCGCCGGCCGGTCTTCACGAAGTAGTCGTAGGCGGCGTCGATGGCCTCGTCCGCCTTCCACCGGGAGTTCACGGGGATGAGCTCGTCGCGCAGCTCGTCGTCCGGCGCGTGGAGGGAGAGCGCGAAGGTGAGCGGGATGCCCTCCTCCGTCAGCTTGCGGATGGCCGGCACCAGGCCGACCGTGGAGAGCGTGACGTGCCGCGCGGACATGCCCAGGCCCTCCGATGCCGGGTCCACCATGCGTCGCACGGAGGCGATCACGCGCTTGTAGTTGGCCAGCGGCTCGCCCATGCCCATGAAGACGACGTTGGTGACGCGGTCGGCGTCGTGCCCGCCGTCCTTGCGCTTGCCGCCGAGGCCGCCCGCGGCGATCACCTGGTTGGCGCGCACGATCTGCTCCACGATCTCGGCCGTGGACATGTTGCGGGTCAGCCCGGCCTGGCCCGTGGCGCAGAACGGGCAGTTCATGCCGCAGCCGGCCTGGCTGGACACGCACAGCGTGACGCGGCCGGGATAGCGCATCAGCACGGACTCCACGAGCGCGCCGTCGAACAGGCGCCACAGGAACTTGATCGTGTCCCCCCGGTCGGTCTCCATGCGGCGGACCTCGGTGAGCAGCGGCGGGAAGAACGCCTCGGCGATCGCCTCCCGCTTGTCCTTGGGCAGGTCCGTCATCTGCTCCGGGTCCGTGGTGAAGTGCTCGAAGTAGTGCACGGAGAGCTGCTTCGCGCGGAACGCGGGCAGGCCGATCTCCTTCGCCTTCTCCTGGCGCTCGGCCAGGGTGAGGTCGGCGAGGTGCTGCGGCGGCTGGGAGACCCGCGGCTGCTTGAACTGCAGCTGCGGGCGTCCGTCCGGTCCCATGGGCTGGGCCCAGCCCTCGGTCTTGGGCATCACCTGGGGGCGCTCGGCGGCCGCGGCCTCGCGGCGCTTCGGCGCGGAGAGCTGGTGGCCGACCCCGGCGCGGTGCATGCGCTCGCGGTCCTCGGCGAGCTGGCGGGCCTCGGACTCGTCGATCATGCCGCGCTCGGGCCGTTTGAACGCGGGCTTGCCGGTGCGGTCCGTGCGATGGGCGGGGGCGGGCTTCGAGCCGGGGCGGCGGGGCTGGTAGTCAGACATCCCGTCCATTCTCCCAGACGGGGCGGCGGTCCCGGCGGGTCGGTTCACGACGACGTCGGCAGCCCCCGCACGATCCGGCGCGCCACCGCGCCCCGCCGGCCAGGACAGGGGCACCATGGCTGCGTTCACCTTTCGTTTACCTTGCGCCCGAGGTCTCGCCGACCAGGGACCCATCGCCCGGATCCGCACGGTTCCGGCATCTTCTGGACCTCTGAGGGACCTTACGAGGGTTCGACGGACGCTCCGGACCACCGGCGAAGACTTGCCAAATCCCGCCGCCCGAGTAGGCTGGTTAACAAGTTGTTCACCTTTCGTTCACTTTGGAAGGGTGGGACACATCGATCCATCCGGCGGGGCCCGCCCCGCATCAGCCGCCGAGTGTCACGCCCGGCTCAGAGAGGAGTCATCCCCATGACCACCCCGAACACCGACCACCACCTGCCCACCGCCCCCAGCCCCCTGATGCAGCGCCACGTGCTGGCCCGCGTCGAGAACAAGCTCGCCCAGCGCTTCGCGGACGAGGTCCCCGCCGACGCCGTGCGCGCCACCGTCCGCGCGGTCGTCGCCGACCTCAAGGCCGAGGCCCGCCTGACCACGTTCCTGCCGGCCCTCGCCGAGCACGAGGCCGGCCGCCGCCTGCGCGAGGCCGCGCATGCTGCGGCCCCCGGGGTCGCCCAGGCCGCCTGAGCCGCCTGAGCCGCCCCGGGGTCAGCGGAGCCCGAGCGCCCGCCGCATCGGCTGGAGCTTCACGCCGACCTCCACGACCTCCTCCTCGGGCACCGCCCCGGGCACCATGCCGCCGCCGGCGTGCAGCCGGATCCCGCCGGACACCTGCTGGCCGCAGCGCAGGGCGAGCGCGATCACGCCGTCGCCGGTCTCGTCCATCCACCCCACGGGCCCGGCGTAGCGGCCGCGGTCCACGGGCTCGACCTCGGCGATCAGCCGCACGGCCGCCTCTCGCGGCGTGCCGCCGACCGCCGCCGTCGGGTGCAGGGCCGCCACGACGTCCAGGACGGTGCCGCCCCCGTCCCGAAGCCGCCCGCGCACGGCCGTGGCCAGGTGGTGCACGTTGGGCAGGGTCAGCACGGTGGGCGCCGGATCCGCGTCCTCCAGCTCCACCACCGGTGCGAGGGCGTCCACCACCGATCGAGCAGCCCAGCGGTGCTCATGGCCGAGGCGCTCGTCCGCGGCGAGGCGGGCCCGCAGCGCGGCGTCCTCGGCCGCCGTCGCACCCCGCGGCAGGGAGCCGGCCAGCACGCGCGAGGAGACCTCGCCCGCGTGGCGCGTCGCGAGGATCTCCGGGGTGGCCCCCACGAGCCCGCCGACGGCGAACACCCACGTCTGCGGGTAGTCCGCCCGCAGCGCCTCGACCGCGCGCCACAGGTCTGCGTCCTCGGCCGGCACCGTCAACGTGCGGCTGATGACGACCTTCTCGAGGGGCTCCCGCCCGGCCCCGTCCCCGGGGCGCGCCAGGCGTTCCAGGACCTCCCGCACCCCGGCGGCGTAGCCGACGTCGTCCCACGCGTGCTCCGCGGTGTCCGCGGGCAGGGGGAAATCCTCGCCTGTCAGCAGGCGCGCGTCCGGATCGGCGGCGGCGGCCGCGGCGAGCGCCGCGCCGTCCGCGTGCTGCTCGATGCCGCGCACCCCGTCCGCATCCGCCCGGGCGAGCCGCTCGGGCACGCGGAGGACGGCGGGCTCGGCGGAGTCGTCGGCGAAGGTCGAGGAGATCCAGCCACGCACGGGCGCCGCGGGGTCCGGCCGTCCCGCGACGGCGGCCTGCCACAGCGCGGAGAGCCGGCGCAGCCGATCCCGCCCCGTCAGGAGCACCGTCCACCCGCCGGTGCCGCGCCATGCGACGTCCCCCTGCGCCCAGACCACCGCGTCTGCGAACGGCGAGGCGGCGGCGTCGAGCACGCCGGCCACGGCCGGGCCGACGTCCGGGAGGGCGGATCGGGCACACATGGCGTCCATTCTCTCCCACGGCCGGGCCGTCGCGAACGGCCCCGCCCGGCCGCACCGCCGCCTCCTCGCAGACGCGATGCACTAGCGTGGAGGGGTTCGTTAGCCCCGCGTTCACCTCGAACGCCCGCCCACCCGAGGTCCTTCCCATGTGCCCCATCCCCCCGGATCCCGACGCCGCTCCCCGCACCCCCGAGGACGGCGTCCCGCTCGACGCCGTCGCCGACCAGCCCTCGGAGGCGGCGCCGCACGGGATGCCCGCCCGCGTGCTGGAGCGCGAGGCCGTGCGCCTGCACGCGCGGTACCCGGAGGTGGGCGACGTGGCGACGGCGCGCACCGTGCTGGCCGAGTCCTACGCCACGCTGTCCGCCACGAGCCGTCACCCGGAGATGCTCGCGACCACCTCGGTGCGCCACGCGGCCGACCGGCTGCGCGCCATGGCGATCGCGCAGGGCAGCATCGAGTCGCGCCACCCCCGCGTGCTCTTCGTGTGCCACGGCAACGCCGGCCGCTCGCAGATGGCCGCGGCCCTGCTGGAGAACCGCTCCGCCGGCGCGGTGAAGGCCCGCTCCGCCGGCACCTCCCCCGCGGGCGAGATCATCCCCACCGCGCTGGACGCCATGACCGAGGCAGGCATCCCCCTGCACCACGCCTACCCCAAGGGGCTGGACGCGGACGTCCTGCGGACGACCGAGCTGGTGGTGCTCTTCGACGGTGCGGACCCGTTCGAGATCCCCGCGGGCGCGGAGGTCCGCCGCTGGTCCGTCCCCTCCATCCGCGGCCTCGGAATCGAGCAGGTGCGGAGCGTGCGCGACGCCCTCGACCTCCAGGTGCGCGAGCTGATCGCCGACCTGGAGGAGCGGGCCGCCGCCTGAGCGTCGCCCCTGCCCTCCCCCACGGCCGCCCGGCCGCTCGCCGGGCGGCCGTTGCCGTCGCACGAGCCGGCGCGGAGGCGCGACGGGGTCGCGCGGCCACGGCGGCGCCGCGCAAGGACACACCGCGCGCGGCGGGATCGGCCCATGGACGGCATACCCCCATGGGGTATATGGTCCAGGGGTGAACAGCGAATCAGCCGGCACCTCCGCGTGCCACGCCGTCGACCCGTGCGAGGGCCCCGAGCCGCCCCACGCCGTCCACCGTGACAGGGACGCGCACCTGAAGCGGCTGCGCCGCATCGAGGGGCAGGTCCGCGGCATCCACCGCATGGTGGAGGAGGACGTGTACTGCATCGACGTCCTCACGCAGGTCGCCGCCGTCACCAAGGCCCTGCAGGCCCTGAGCCTCAACCTCACCTCGGAGCACCTGCGCCACTGCGTGGCGGAGGCCGCCGTGCAGGCGGAGGCGCAGGGCCGCACCGACCTCATCGACGAGAAGGTCGCGGAGGCCACGGCCGCCATCGGGCGGCTGCTGCGCTGACGCGCACCCCCGTCCGCGCCCTCACCGCCCAGACCTCAGACACCACCGGAACCACCGGAACCGCCCACCCGAAGGAGCACCCCATGACCACCACCGACCTGAAGATCACCGGCATGACCTGCGGCCACTGCGTCGCGTCCGTGACGGAGGAGCTCGGCGAGCTCCCCGGCGTGACCGCCGTGGACGTGGACCTCGTCAAGGGCGGCGCGTCCACCGCCACCGTGATCTCCGAGTCCGACCTCGACCCCGCCGCCGTGCGCGCCGCCGTCGAGGAGGCCGGCTACCAGATCGTGGAGGGCTGACCCGTGACGGAGAATCGCACCCGTACGCCCGCGCAGGCCGCCGCCGAGGTGCTCAGCACCGGCGGGCGCCGCGTGGACCTCGACGTCTCCGGCATGACGTGCGCCTCGTGCGTCGGCCGGGTGGAGCGCAAGCTCGGGAAGATCGACGGCGTCGAGGCCTCGGTGAACCTGCCCCTCGAGCGGGCCACCGTCACCGCGCCCGAGGGCGTGAGCGACGCCGAGCTGATCGCCGCCGTCGAGAAGGCCGGATACACGGCGCGGGTGCGCGATGACCCGCACGCGCGGCCCGCCGTCACCACGGCCCCCACCCCGGGCGCGGAGCCGACCGCGGACGCCGGCGCCATGGAGGACGCGGGGCACGCCGGAGGCCCCGCGGGTTCCAGCACCGGCCACCACGCAGCTCGCGGCGATCGCCCCGGCCACGCGGACCACGACCACGTGAACCACCTGGAGCACGGCCCGCGGGAGGACGTGCTGCGCCCACGGCTGATCGGGGCGGCCCTGCTGAGCCTGCCCGTCCTGCTGATCTCCATGGTCCCGGCGCTGCAGTTCCCGCACTGGGGCTGGGCGGCGCTCGCACTCTCCGCGCCGGTGGTGTTCTGGGCGGCCTGGCCGTTCCACTCCGCCGCCGTCCGCGCGGGCCGCCACGGCAGCTCCACCATGGACACCCTCGTGTCCGTGGGCGTGCTCGTCTCGTGGGGCTACTCCGCGATCGAGCTGCTGCTCGACCCGGGCATGACCGCCCACGTGGGCGGCGGCATGGCCGCGATGATGCACCACAGCCTCTACTTCGAGACCGCGGCGGTCATCACCACCTTCCTGCTGCTGGGCCGCTGGCTCGAGGCCCGCGCCAAGCGGGAGGCCGGCGCCGCCCTGCGCGCCCTCCTGGACCTCGGCGCGGCCCAGGCCACCCTGCTCCCCGGCTGGGACAGCGCCGACGCCGGCGACGGCCCCTCCGGCGACCGCCTCGCCGAGCGCGTGGTCCCCGCAGAGCAGGTGAACCCCGGCGACGTCGTCGTGGTCCGCCCGGGCGAGAAGGTCCCCTCCGACGCGGTGGTGCTCGAGGGCGCCTCCGCCGTGGACGCCTCCCTGCTCACCGGCGAGTCCGTGCCCGTGGAGGTCGGCCCCGGGGACGAGGTCACGGGCGCCACCCTGAACACCTCCGGCCGCCTGATCGCACGCGTCACCCGCACCGGCGCGGACACGACGCTCGCCCAGATGGGCCGCCTCGTCTCGGACGCACAGACCGGCAAGGCCCGCGTCGCCCGCCTGGCGGACCGCATCTCGGCCGTGTTCGTGCCCGTCGTCCTGGCGCTGGCCGTGCTCACGTTCGCCGTGTGGCTGCTCGTCACCGGCGGCGACGTGGCCCCCGCCCTGCGTGCCGGCGTCGCCGTGCTGGTGATCGCGTGCCCGTGCGCGCTCGGCCTCGCCACCCCCGTGGGACTGCTGGCCGGCACCGGCCGCGCCTCCCAGCTGGGCATCCTCATCCGCGGCCCCGAAGTCCTCGAGGACACCCGCACGGTGGACACCCTCGTGCTGGACAAGACCGGCACCGTGACCGAGGGCCGCATGCGCCTGGCCGCCGTCCGCCCCGTCTCCGTGGACGAAGCGGGAGCCTCTCCAGACGCCTCCGTGCGCGGGACGGGAGCCCCCGGCGCCGCCGCGCACCCGGTCGAGGACCGCGTCCTCGCGCTCGCCGCGGCCGTCGAGACCGGCTCCGAGCACCCGATCGCCCGTGCGATCGTCGACGGCGCCCGCGAGCGCGGCCTCGATCTCGCCGCCGTGCAGGACTTCGCCTCCACCCCGGGCGGCGGCGTGACCGGCGTGGTCGAGGGCCGCCGCGTGGCCGTGGGACGTGGACCCGTGGTCGACGACGCCCTCGGCGGCCCGATCCCCGCCGAGCACGCGGAGGCCTTCGCGGCCGCCGAGTCCGCCGGCGCCACCGCCGTGTGGGTGGCCGTGGACGGCCGGCTCGCCGGGATCGTCTCCGTGACGGACACCGTGAAGCCCTCCTCCGCGGCCGCGATCGCCCGGCTCAAGGACCTGGGCCTGCGCCCGCTGCTGGTGACCGGTGACAACGCCGCGGTGGCCGCCCAGGTGGGCGCCGCCGTCGGGATCGCACCCGAGGACGTGGTGGCCGGCGTCCGCCCCGAGGACAAGGTGGACGTGGTCCGCCGCCTGCAGGCCGAGGGCCGCGTGGTCGCCATGGTGGGCGACGGCGTCAACGACGCCCCCGCGCTCGCCGCCGCAGACATGGGGATCGCGATGGGCTCGGGGACGGACGTGGCCCGCGAGGCCGCGCAGATCACCGTGCTCGGCGACGACCTGGACCAGGTGGTGCAGGCGCTCGAGCTGAGCCGGAGGACTCTCGCCATCATCCGGATGAACCTGTTCTGGGCGTTCGCGTACAACGTGCTCGGCATCCCGATTGCGGCATCGGGCCTGCTGAACCCGATGATCGCCGGCGGCGCGATGGCGGCCTCGAGCGTGCTCGTGGTGCTGAACTCCCTGCGGCTCACGCGCTACGGGCGCTGAGCACCGGCTCAGTTCGGGACGGCGGCCGCGCGGGAGACCGCGAGCCACTCCTCGTGCTCGCCGGACTCCTCCCAGCGCTCGAACAGCTCGGAGGAGGCCGGCTCGCGCAGCACGACGCCGATCAGCTCGTGCAGGGTCAGGACGTCCTCGTCGGAGAACTGGGCCCGGAAGGTGGAGAGGTCCAGCTCGTCCGTGCCGGCGATCTCCTCGAGGGCGGCTGCCGCGGGGGCCTCGGAGTCGTCCGCCACCCGCAGGATCGCACCCATGGCGAGGAGCCGGGCGCCGGGGTCCGCGGGGATGAAGTCCTCATCCTCCTCCGAGCGGAAGGTGCCGCGGTACTCGTCAAGCCGGAAGGTCCCGTCCAGGACCTCGTCCACCAGCTCCTGCGCGGCGTCGTTCTCGAAGACGTGGATTCCCCAGGTGCTCATGGAGCAACACTAGGCCCGCCGCGCCGCCGGGGCCAGGACTCCGGCCGGTTCCCAGGGGTTCCTAGACTGGCCGCATGAGCACCGAGCCGACCCCCTCCGCGAGCCCCGAGACCCCCGCGACCTCCCCGTCCGAACAGAGCGAGCCGGGCGCACCGTCGTCGTCCGCCGCCCTGCCCCGTGCCGCAGCGCAGGCGGCGTGGCCCACGCGCGTCGAGGTCGGCGAGCGCCAGGTGGCCTACCGGCTCACCGTGGACGCCCCCGCCGAGGAGCTGTGGGCTGCGCTGGCCGACCCGCACCGGCACCACGAGGCGGACGGTTCGGGGACCGTGAAGCCGAAGGTCAGCGGGCCGCACCGGCTGGCCGTGGGCGACCGGTTCACCGTCGCCATGAAGAAGTACGGGGTGCCGTACCGGATGACGCTGACCACCACGGCCTCCGAGCCGGACCGCCTGATCGAGTGGGCGCACCCGGGCGGGCACCGCTGGCGCTGGGAGTTCCTGGACAACGGGGACGGCACCACGGAGGTCACCGAGATCTTCGACTACTCCTGGACGCGCCCCGCCGTGGGGAAGGCGCTCGAGACGCTGCGGCTCACCAAGGACAACGCCCGCGGCATCCAGGCCAGCCTCACGCGGCTGGCGGCCCGCCACCTCTGAGGGGCCCCCGTCGTCGTCGAAGGGGGGGTGCTCAGAAGGCGCCGTGCGCCGTCGTCCAGTGCGTGGCCGCCGGCGGCTCCGCTAGGTGCGGTGTGACGAGGGCACGCCAGGCCGGGAAGGCGTCCGACTCGCGGAAGCCCACGGTGTGGTCCTCGAGGCGGCGCCACCCGATGATCAGCCGGTAGCACAGGGGGTCCTCCACCTGTCGGACCAGCTCGAAGGACGTGGCGTCCCTGTCCCGGAACAGCGCGGCGGCCTCGGCGACGGCGGTCTCGAATGCCTCCTCGGCACCCTCGGCCACGTGCAGCTCGACCATCTCGCGGACCGGCCCCGACGGCGTCGCGGCGCTCATGCGCGCGGCCTCGGGCTCGTGGAGTGGCCGGTGAACCAGGCGACGAGCTGGCCGTCCGCCTCGATGCGGACCTCGATCATGCGGTCCCGGCCGAACTCGACGGACTGTCGGGCGGTGGCGGTGAGCCGCGCGCCCAGGCGGGCCGGCGCCACGTAGGTGATCTCCGCGCGCCGGGTGACGGGAGCGGCGCCGAAGGTCGCCACGCAGTACGCCAGCGCCGAGTCCGCGAGGTGGAACAGGAAGCCGCCGTGGCAGATCTCGTGGGAGTTCACCATGACCGCAGTGACGTCGCGGTGCAGCACCACGCGGCCCTCGGCCACCTCGCCGAGGGTGACGCCGTGCTCGCGCACCGCGGGGTCGTTCGCGTAGATCTCCTCGAGGCGGGCGAGGATCTCGTCCCGGCTCTGGCCGGGCGAGCTCTGGGGGGTCTCAGTCATGGGCCCATTGTGTCGCAGGTCGCGCCGCCCCGCACCTAGGGTGGCGACGTGACGCAGACCACCTCCACCCCCGTGCGCCTCCGCGCCCCCGACGGCTTCGTGCTCGCGGCCCGTCACTTCTCCCCCACGACGACGACGCCCCCGGCTTCGCCTGCCGGCACCGTGGTGATCGCCTCGGCGACCGGGGTGAAGGCCACGTACTACCGGCGCTACGCCGAGTTCCTCGCCGGCCACGGATTCCACGCGGTCACGTTCGACTACCGGGGCGTCGGGGAGTCCCGCGAGCCGTTCGCCGTGGCCCGGCGGGCGCGCTGGGCGGACTGGGGCGCCCTCGACGCGGACGCCGTGCTCGGCTGGGCCCGGACGCACCTGCCCGGCCCCCTCCTGACGGTGGGCCACAGCTACGGCGGGTTCGGCATCGGGCTCGCGGACGAGGCGCGGCATGTGGCCCGGCACGTGGCCGTGGGCGGGCAGCACGCCTACTGGCGGGACTACCGGGCGCGGCCGGGGCGGGCGCGGATGTGGGGTCGCTGGCATGCGGCGATGCCGGTGGTCACGCTGGCCCGCGGGCACTTCCCGGGGCGGCGGCTCGGCTGGCTCGAGGACCTGCCGCGCGGGGTCGCCCTGGACTGGGCGCGCAGTCGGCGCGACTTCACCGCGAGCGCCCGCACCGCCGCCGGCCGGGACGAGCTGCGCCGTCGTCTGGCCGCGTTCACGGCGGACGCGCTGATCGTGGCGCCCGTCGACGACGACTTCGGCACCGACGCCGCCCTCGATCGCGCGGGCGCCTACTCGCCGGGCCGGCGGACGGTGCGCTGGCGGGTGCGGCCGGAGGAGCTCGGTGTGGCGGAGATCGGGCACTTCGGGCTGTTCCACGCGCGGTTCGCGCCGACCTTCTGGCCGGCCACGCTGGAGTGGCTGCGCGACGGCGTCGTCCCGGCCGCGGCCCGCTGAGGCTCGGGCGTCGGGCGCGCTGCGGCCCGCCCCGTCCCCGCGACGACGACGGCGGCCGCCCCGGCCCGGATCTCCGGGCGGGACGACCGCCGTCGCACTGGTGCGTGTGATGTGTCGACACTACCCCGCGCCCAGCCGACGCCCAGGCGACACGTCAGTCCTGCATCGCGTAGTCGATGACGACGCGGCCCTCGATCTTGCCGTGGCGCATCTCGTCGAACACGTCGTTGATCTCGGTGAGCGGGCGGGTGTGGAACGTCGGGTGGATCTTCCCGGCCTCGTAGAACTCGAGTGCCTCGACCATGTCCTGCCGGGTGCCCACGATCGAACCGCGGATGGTCAGGCCCTTGAGGACGATGTCGAAGATCGGCGCGGGGAAGTCGCCCGGGGGCAGGCCGTTGAACACGATGGTGCCGCCGCGGCGGGTCATCGCGATGGCCTGGCCGAACGCCTGCGGGTGCACGGCCGTGACGAGCACGCCGTGGGCACCGCCGATCTTCTCCTGGATCTCCACGGAGGGGTCCGCGACGTTCGCGTTCACGGTCAGCTCCGCGCCGTGCCGGGAGGCGAGCGCCAGCTTGTCGTCCGCGACGTCCACGGCCACCACGCGCATGCCCATCGCCACGGCGTACTGCACCGCGATGTGCCCCAGGCCGCCGATGCCGGAGATCACGACCCACTGCCCGGGCCGCACCTCGGTCTGCTTGAGCCCCTTGTACACCGTGACGCCGGCGCACAGGATCGGGCCGACCTCCATCGGGTCCGCGCCCTCGGGGATCAGGGGCGCGTAGCGGGCGTCCACGAGCATGTACTCGCCGAAGGATCCGTTCATGGAGTAGCCGCCGTTGACCTGCTCCTCGCACAGGGTCTCCCACCCGGTGCGGCAGTACTGGCAGTGGCCGCACGCGCCCCACAGCCACGCGTTGCCGACCATGTCCCCGACCTTGAGGTTCTCGACGTCGGGTCCGACCTCCTCGACGATGCCCACGCCCTCGTGGCCCGGGATGAACGGCGGGGTCGGCTTCACCGGCCAGTCGCCCTCCATCGCGTGCAGGTCCGTGTGGCAGACGCCCGAGGAGATGAGCTTCACGAGCGCTTGGTGCTGGCCGGGCGTCGGGCGCTCGACCTCCTGGACGTCGGTCTCTGTGCCGAACTGGGTGACGACGGCTGCCTTCATCGTGGCCATGGGGGATCACCTTTCGTGGGCTGGGGAGGGGGGTCGTGCGGTGCCGGCGTCGGCTCAGAAGAACCCGAGCTTGTCCTCGGAGTAGGAGACGAGCAGGTTCTTGGTCTGCTGGTAGTGGTCGAGCATCATCAGGTGGTTCTCGCGGCCGATGCCGGAGGACTTGTACCCGCCGAACGCGGCGTGGGCCGGGTAGGCGTGGTAGTTGTTCACCCACACGCGGCCGGCCTGGATCGCCCGGCCCGCGCGATAGGCGGTGTTGCCGTTCCGGGACCACACGCCGGCGCCGAGCCCGTAGAGCGTGTCGTTGGCGATCCGCATGGCGTCGTCGAAGTCGGTGAACGTGGTCGTCGAGACCACCGGCCCGAAGATCTCCTCCTGGAAGATGCGCATCGAGTTGTCCCCGCGGAAGATCGTGGGCTGCACGTAGTAGCCGCCGGCCAGCTCGCCCTCCATCTCGGCCCGCGCGCCGCCGATCAGCACCTCGGCGCCCTCCTGACGGCCGATGTCCAGGTAGGACGTGATCTTCTCGAGCTGGTCGTTGGAGGCCTGGGCGCCCATCATCACGTCCGTGTCCAGGGGGTTGCCGGTCACGATGCGCGAGGTCCGCTCCACGACGGCGTCGAGGAACTTCTCCGCAATCGACTCCTGCACGAGCGCACGCGACGGGCACGTGCAGACCTCGCCCTGGTTCAGCGCGAACAGGGTGAAGCCCTCCTGCGCCTTGTCCCAGTAGGCGTCGTCGTTCGCCATGACGTCCTCGAAGAACACGTTGGGCGACTTGCCGCCCAGCTCCAGGGTCACCGGGATGATGTTCTCCGAGGCGTACTGCATGATCAGCCGGCCCGTCGTCGTCTCGCCCGTGAACGCGATCTTGCGGATGCGCGGCGACTGCGCGAGCGGCTTGCCGGCCTCGAGGCCGAAGCCGTTGACCACGTTGACGACGCCCGGCGGCAGCAGGTCCGCGATCAGCTCGATGAACACCATGATCGAGGCCGGGGTCTGCTCGGCGGGCTTGATCACGACGGCGTTGCCCGCGGCCAGCGCGGGTGCCAGCTTCCACACCCCCATCAGCAGCGGGAAGTTCCAGGGGATGATCTGGCCGACCACGCCGAGCGGCTCGTGGAAGTGATAGGCGACGGTGTCCTCGTCCACCTGGGACAGGCCGCCCTCCTGCGCGCGGATCGCGCCGGCGAAGTACCGGAAGTGGTCGATGGCCAGCGGGACGTCCGCGTTGAGGGTCTCCCGGACGGCCTTGCCGTTGTCCCAGGTCTCCGCGACCGCCAGCATCTCGAGGTTCTCCTCCATGCGGTCCGCGATGCGATGCAGCACGAGCGCCCGCTCGGCCGCCGAGGTGGCGCCCCAGGCCGGGGCGGCCTTCCAGGCGGCGTCGAGGGCGGCGTCGATGTCCTCGGCCGTGCCGCGGGCGACCTCGCAGAACACCTTGCCCGTCACGGGCGTGACGTTCTCGAAGTACTGGCCCTTGACCGGGGGCGCCCACTCTCCACCGATGAAGTGCTCGTAGCGGGACTTGAACTCGACCTCGGCTCCCTCGGTGCCCGGGAATGCGTAGACGGTCATGGTGCTGGCTCCTTTGCCTGCGGTTGCCTCGGCGCCGGGTGGCGCCCTGCCGTGGCTGTGACCCTAGTCACAAGGAGGTTGCACGAAGGTTGCACCGGGCGCGGATGAGGGGTGGGCCGGGTCAGGCCAGGTCCCGCTCGATCCGCTCGAGCGTGGCCACGGCGAGCGCGCGCCGCGGCGAGTCCGTCGGCAGCAGACGCAGGGCGGCACCCCAGAGGTCGACGTCGTCGCGGGCCTCGGGGCGGCCCAGGTAGGCCCAGAGCTGCTCGACATCCGCGTCCTGGGCGACGGCCTCGCGCAGCGCCTCCCCCAACTCTGCTCGGATCGAGGCGACACCGGGGGACACCGAGCGCGGCAGCACCGGCCCGGCCGCCGCGTGCAGCGCACGGTCCAGATCCCCGGCGCGCAGCGCCTCCCGCGCGCACAGCAGGTCCGCGTGCACCTCCCCCACGAGCCGGTATGGCCGGGACAGCAGCCCCACCGGCGCCCCCACGTCATGCAGTGCCCGGCGGAGTCGATGCACCTCGGCGCGCAGCGAGATGGCGCGGGCGGGGGCATCGCCCGGCGCGGGCCGGGGGCTGGCCGTCTCCTCCGGATACAGCGCGATCTCGAGTTCGGCTCCGGTCAGGCCTGGGCCGTGCCACGCGAGGAGGGCGAGGATCTCGGCGTGCCGGCGGGTGAGCTCGGCCCCGTCCAGCGTGGGCGGCAGGTGGCCGGTGACGCGCAGCAGGCCCGCTGCGTCGTCGTGGCGGTGCGGCGCGCCGGCGGGGCTCGGCCCCGGCGAGGCGGACGGCGGAGCCGAGGGGCCCGGCGTCGGGAATGTGCCGCGGGGGCGGCCCCGGGACGGGGCGGGCAGGTCCCGCCAGGCGGCGTGCACGGCGTCCACGGTGGCTTGGAGCAGCGGCAGGGCGAGGTGGCTGACGGCGTCCTCGCCCCCGGTGAGGTCCAGGACCCCGACGAGCCGCCCGGTGGCCGGGTCTGTGAGCGGGACGGCCGAACAGCTCCACGGGTGCACGCGCGGGCTCAGGTGTTCGCCGCGGCTGACCTGTGTGGGGGCGCCGGTCGCGAGGACGATGCCGGGGGCGGAGGTGCCCATGGACGCCTCGGACCAGTCGGCGCCGGCCACGAAGCCCATGGTCTCGGCGTGGCCCACCGCGGTCCGATCGCCCTCGACCCACAGCAGGTGGCCGCGCGCATTGCCGATCGCGGCGAGCATCCCGGCCTCGGCCGCGGGGTGGATGAGCATGCGGCGGACCACCGGCAGGGCCACGGCGAGGCGCTGCTCGCGGCGGGCGGCGGCGAGGTCGTCGTCGGCGAGGGTGGCCGGGTCGCTCTGGCCGGGCACCCCGGGGGCGGTCGCGGACGCCCCCGCGTCGAGGGCTGACCCCGCGGGGGTGAGGGCGCCGAGGGAGCGCAGCCAGGACTCGCGGACCTCCCGGCGCAGCCCCTGGAGGGCGGCGCGCAGGCCCTGGTCCGCGCCGGCCGGAGCGGTGGGCGACGACGGCGCGAGCGACAGGCGGACCGAGTCGAGGGACTCGTGGGCCCGGTCCACGGCGCGTCGGTAGGCGCCGGTGGCGAGGGTCGAGCTCATCCCGAGCCGGCCATCAACCGCGAACGGATCAGGAACCGCTTGCCCTCGGGCGCCTCGACGGAGAAGCCCGAGCCGCGCCCGTCCACCACGTCCAGGGTGAGGTGGGTGTGCTTCCAGTACTCGAACTGGGCGGCGGACATCCAGAACGGGATCTCGACGGCGGCCTGGTCCCCCTCGGCCGGCAGCGCGAAGGTGCCCAGCAGGACGTCGGCGGCGCCGGTCGTGAAGTCGCCGGCGGGATAGCACATGGGCGCGGAGCCGTCGCAGCAGCCGCCGGACTGGTGGAACATGAGCGGGCCGTGGATCGAGAGGAGTCGGCGGATCAGCTCGAGCGCCGCGGGCGTCATGGCGACGCGGGACACGGTCTCGCCCGGCAGCTCGGGGCGAGCCTCGAGCGCGGGCGCGTGCTCCGCCGACGGGGACGGCACGATCATCGCGGCCTCCTGGGGTGGGCGATCGTCGGTCCCCACACCCTAGCCCTCAACGTGATCCACGTCACCCCCGTTGTCGTGGTGGGGGGCGCGGCGGCCCGGAGGGTGCACCGAGAGCTGTGCCGCGGGCTGAGCCGCGGGCTGGGTCGCGCGGGGCCACGTGCTCCGCCGCGAGCCAGACGTTTCGGCTGCAATCAGGGGCTGATCACCACCGAAACGTCTGGCTCACGGCGCGGGGATGGGGAGGGGAAGAGGGCTGGGGCGGCGGGCGGCTCACTCGGCCGCGCCCGGCGTCCCCCCGCGTACACTCGGCGCATGCTCCCGGACCCCAGCCCCACCGTCACCGTGGACGGCCTCCTGTTGCGCCCACTGCGCGCCGCGGACGAGATCGCGGCGCGCGAGGCGGACGCCGAGCTGCACCGCGAGGGCTTCGACTTCCTCCTCGGCGGGGCCACTCTCTCCTTCCCCGCGATCCGCCGCGCGTTCGCCGCCGAGGCGCGCGGCGACGTCGAACCCGGCCGGGTGCCCGCGTCCTTCTACGTGGGCGTGAACGAGGCGGGCGAGCTGGTGGGCCGGGTGTCCGTGCGGTGGGAGCTGAACGAGGCGCTGCGGCACGTCAACGGGCACGTGGGCTACGCGGTGCGCCCCGCGTTCCGGAGGCGGGGGCACGCCGCGCGCCTGCTGCGCGGCGCCCTGACGCTGCTGGCCGCGCGCGGGACGCCCTCCGCCCTGCTCACGTGCGACGAGACGAACACCGCCTCCGTGGCCACGATCCGCGCGTGCGGGGGCGTGCTGCGGGACCGGGTCGAGACGGACCTCGACGGTGCGCCCTTCCCCGAACCGAAGCTGCGCTTCGACGTCCCCACGACGGCGGCCTGACCGGAGGGGCGGCGCGGACCGCGCCGCGCCGCCGGCCTCAGTACGCCTTGACGCGCTGCTCCACGATCAGGTGGATGAGCGCGAAGCGGCCCTCCTCCTGCACGGCCTTCAGGGCGGCCTCGACGGCCGCGGGCACGTCCGCGTCCCGCTCCACGCGCACGCCGAACCCGCCGAACGCCTGCGCCATCTGCGCGAAGTCCGGGTTCTTCAGCTGCGTGCCGGAGATGCGCTCGGGGTACTGCTTCTCCTGGTGGGTGCGGATGGTGCCGTACTCCTGGTTGTCCATGACGATCACGAGGGGCGTGGCGCCGTACTGCGCGGCGGTCGCCAGCTCCTGGCCGTTCATGAGGAACTCGCCGTCGCCGGCGATGGTCACCACGGTGCGGTCCGGGAAGTTCAGGGACGCGGCCACGGCGCCCGGCACCGAGTAGCCCATGGAGCCGTTGCGGGCCGAGATCATGGCGCGGTAGCCCTCGGTCGGGAAGTACCGGTGCGCCCAGTTGGTGTGCTCACCCGCGCCGAGGGAGACCATCGAGTCCTTCGGCAGCTTCGGCACCAGGTTGGCCATGAGCGTGGCCATCCTCGCCTGACCCTCGGACGGCTCGGCCGGGGGCAGGGCCGCGAACTTCTCCTGCTCGCCGCGCATGCGGGCGGTCCACTCCTCCCACTCCGGCTTGACCTCGAGCTCCATGCGGACGAGGTCGCGGACGAACACGTCCGGCTTCGCGACGATCTGGTGGGACACGGGACCGGAGCGGCCGCGCAGCGAGGGGTCGATGGTGACGAGGAAGTTCTTCTTGTCCCAGTTCTGGCGGATCGTGAAGCCGTTGGTCACGACGTCGCCGGGCACGGTGCCCACGAAGACGATGAGGTCGGTCTCCTCGAGCAGGTCGTAGGTGGGCTTGGGGCGGCCGTAGCCGATGGGCCCCACGTAGGAGGGCGAGGAGAACGGCACGGTGCCCTCGGTGCGCCACTCGGCGGCGGCCGGGATCTTGTGGTCCTCGAGCCACTGGGTGAGCTGCTGGGCGCCCTCGTCCGTGAAGTCGTTGCCGCCGGTGATGAACAGGGGCTTCTTCGACTCCTTCAGCGCCGCGTGCAGGGACTTCCAGTCCTCCACCGGCATGCCGCCCGGGGCCACGGGGATCTGCGGGTGCACGTGATCCTCGACCTCGACGCGGATGACGTCCTCCGGCAGGCCGACGACGACGGGCCCAGGGCGCCCGGAGGACGCGGCGAACATCGCCTCGGCCACGATCTCGGAGGCGCGCTCGGGGTGGTCCAGGACCATGACGCGCTTGGCGCCGCTGCCGAACCAGGCGTGCGGGTCGAACTCCTGGAAGGCCTCGCGGTCTCGGTGCTCGAACGGGATCAGGCCCACGAACAGCACCATGGCGGTGGAGTCCTGCCACGCGGTGTGCAGACCGACGTGGGCGTTCGCGGCGCCGGGACCGCGGGTCACCATGGCGACGCCGGGCACCTCGTTCATCTTGCCCTCGGCCTCGGCCATGTAGGTGGCCCCGCCCTCGTGGCGGCACACCACGTTCTCGATCCCCGAGTCGTGCAGGCCGTCGAGGACGTCGAGGTAGGACTCACCGGGCACGGTGAACACGCGCTTCACGCCGTGCGACTCCAGGGTCTTCACGATCACGTGGCCGGCGCTCAGTCGCTCGGCGGCCTCGGGGTTCTGCGTCATGGGGGCTCCTGTCGGCGTGCTCCGGGAGCGCCCTCGCACCCCGGTCGGTCCGGCCCCGGCACTGGGATCGAGGGGCCTGCGGTCACAGTAGTTGACGACGCGCGGGCCGGGGAGGCGTGCCACGCGGTGTGACGTGGCACTCCCCCGTACAGTTGGCCCATGCTCTCCGCCCGCACCCTCACCCTGCTCTCCTCGATCGCCGCGTTCCTCAACACCGCGCCCGGCCCGCGAGGCGGTGCCGAGCAGCCCGAACGCCTGACCGCCGGCGCCCAGCTCGCCGACCTCGTCCCGGCCCTGCAGGAGGGCGACGCCCGCCTGCGCGTGGCCGCGGCCGCCGTCGTGCGCGCGAAGGACCTGCGCGAGCGCCTCACCTCCGCCTGGGCGCTGGCCGCCACGAACGAGGCCGCCGCCACCGAGGGCGTCAACGAGCTGCTGGCCACGGTCGGCCCCCTGCGCCTCGTGGCCGGGGAGGAGGCCGTGGACTTCGCGCCCGCGGACACCCCGTCCGACGCCGTCGAGCGCCTCACCGCGCTGGCCGCCCTCGCGATGGCCGAGGCCGCCGTCGACGGCGAGCTCTCCCGCCTGCGCGTGTGCGCGGGCGAGGACTGCGAGAACGCGCTCGTGGACGCCAGCCGCAACCGCTCCAAGCGCTTCTGCGACGCCGCCAACTGCGCCAACCGCACGCACGTGCGCAGCTACCGCGCGCGCCTGGCCGAGGAGACGGCGGAGACCCCGGCGCCCGAGGCGGGCGGGAAGGCGGAGCCCGTGAAGGAGGACGCCCCGGTCGAAGAGCCCGTGAAGGCCGAGGAGGGCAAGGCCGAGGAGGGCAAGGCCGAGGACGCCGCCAAGGCCGAGAAGAAGGCGGCCAAGGAGGCCGAGAAGAAGGCCCGCAAGAAGGCGGAGAAGAAGGCGGCCAAGGAGGCCGAGAAGGCCGCCAAGAAGGGCAAGAAGGACAAGAAGGCGAAGAAGGACACGGAGAAGTCCGACGACTGACGCCCGTCTGAACTCCCGGTGACGGGGCGCGCGGCCCCCTTCTGCGCGGCGCGGGTCGCCCCTACGCTGGCGCCCATGAGCGACCAGCGCGACCCGGCCCCCTCCCCCGCCCCGTCCCCGTGGGCGGTCAGCGACCCCGGCGTCCCCGCCCACCGCAAGGTCGGCGTGGTGGGAGCCGGCGGCGTCGGGACGGCGATCGCGTACGCCACCCTGATCCGCGGCGTGGCCCGCGAGGTCGCGCTCTACGACATCGACGAGCCCAAGGTGCGCGCCGAGGTCCTCGACCTCGCCCATGGCACGCCCTTCACCTCCGCGGACGCGATGACCGGCGGGGCGGACCCCGCGGTGCTGGCGGAGGCGGAGATCGTGGTGGTCACGGCCGGCGCGAAGCAGAAGCCGGGCCAGACCCGCCTGGACCTGGCCGAGCGCAACGTGGCGATCCTGCACGACCTGCTCCCCCGGGTGCAGGCCGCGGCGCCGGACGCGCTCATCGTGCTGGTGACCAACCCCGTGGACGTCCTCACCCTCGTGGCGCAGCGGATCACGGGGCTGCCCGCCGGACGGGTGATCGGCTCCGGCACCCTCCTGGACACCTCACGCCTGCGCTGGCTGCTGGCGGGTCGGGCGGGGGTGCACACGTCGTCGGTGCACGCGTCCATCCTGGGCGAGCACGGGGACACGGAGTTCCCGGCGTGGAGCTCCGCGCGGATCGGGCCGATGCCCATCCTCGAGTGGCCCGACGCCGCCGCGCCGCTCTTCTCGCTCGCGGACCTGGACGCCATCGCCCACACCGTCACGAACGCGGCCTACGAGGTGATCCAGGGCAAGGGCGCCACCACCTACGCGGTGGGCGTCGCGACGACGCGCCTGCTCGAGGCGGTCCTGCGGGACCAGCACGCCATCCTGCCGGTCTCCACGGTGCTCGACGGCCCCCACGGGCTGCACGACGTCGCGCTCTCGCTGCCGGCCGTCGTCGGGCGGGCGGGGGTGGAGCGGGTCATCCCGCTCGAACTGGACGCGGCCGAGACCGCGAAGCTGCAGGCCTCGGCCGCCGCGCTGCGGGCGACGGCGGCGCGGTTCGGCTTCTGAGGGGCGGTCCGGCTTGTGAGGCGCGGGCGGGGGTCCTCCAGCCGGCGAGCTCAGCCCTGCGGCCCACGCTCCTTGGCGGCGCGCTCGGCGGCCGCCTTGGCGCGGCGCTCGGCGGCCGCCTTGCGGAAGGTCTCCTCGGAGGAGAGGTTCACGCCGGAGCCATGGGAGAGGCGCGGCGGATTCTCGCGGGTGGAGAGCTGCAGCATGGCGACCACCACGAGCGAGGTCATGAAGAACACGCCGAAGGCGATGAGGCCGATGTCCACGCGCAGCGGGTTCGAAGTGCCCCCCGAGGCGGTGAGGGCGGCGATGACGCCGCCGACGAGGCCGAGCACGGCGGAGAAGATCAGCGGGCCCTTGACCGTGGTGCGCAGCCCGCCGCGTGCCGGACGGCCGGCACTGGTGCCGGCGCGGTCGTGGGACGGACGGGGGGACGGTGCGCTCACGGTGCGCCTCCTACGGGCTCGGGTGGCGTGCGCGCGGGCGCACGGGGGTGACGGCAATGTCGGCCCGGGCGGGATCCTCCCCGCGGGCACGACGACGGGCCGCCCTCAGTCTACGCCGGGTGGCCGAGCCGGCTCAGAGGCCGCGGGCGCTACCGCGATCCCGGCGCACCTCGTGGTGGAAGCCGAGTCCGGAGATGAGCAGGAGGACGCCGATGATGATGGCGCCGCCGCCCACGATGCCGAGCTGGCCGTGGGGGTTGAGCCCCTGAAGGGCGCCGACCGCGAGGCCCAGACCGGAGAGCAGGCCCACGGCGCCCGTCCAGAGCTGGTCCCGGGCGGGGATGAACTCCCGGCGGTGCCGGGCCCACGCCACGAGCTCGGCCGCGCCGCCGGCCACGAGTGCGACCGCGACGGTGACGCCGATGGGCGAGGGAGAGCCCAGGAAGAGCATGACGATGGTCCCCAGCATCCACGCCGCGGCGGCGAGGGAGAGCGGGGAGCGCATGGCCACGGGCACGGGTTCGCGGCGCAGATACTCCCACATCGCGGAGCCGGAGAACACCAGGTAGAGCGCGAAGGCCACCTTCATCCAGGTGACGCCGGGGTTCGGCACGAACACGGTGGACAGGCCGAACACGAGCGCGACGGCGGCGCGGACGAGGATCGGCTTGAACACCACGGAGGAGATCTCGAGGGGGGTGGTCACGGCAGGCACCGCATCAGTCTAGGCGCGGTCGTCCCGGGGGCGCGGGGACGGGGCGTGAGGAGGGGGCGCGGGCGACCGTGCCGCTGTCGGGGCTCAGCCCGTCCCGAGCCTCATCCACGCGCCGCCCCGGGCGCGCAGGCCCAGGGTGAGCGCGCGCATGCCGAGGTACACGACGCCGAAGCCGACCCACAGCGCCACGACCCGCGTGCCGGCGTCGGGGGCGGAGAGCAGGGGTCCGGAGCGGGCCAGGAACCACAGCACGGGCGCGTAGACGGCGAGGTTCACCAGCCCCGCGAGCGCGAGGTAGCGCGCGTCCCCGGCGCCGATGAGCACGCCGTCCAGGACGAACACGAACCCGGCGAGCGGCTGCGTGATCGCGAGGACCCAGAGGCCGGCGGTCGCGGCGGCCTGGACCGCGGGGTCGGCGGTGAAGAGGGAGGGCAGCCACGGCGCGACGGCGGCCAGCGCCACGCCGGTGAGCAGGCCGAAGCCCAGCGACCAGCGGACCATGACCGCGGTGAGGCGGCGGGCGGCGTCGGGACGGGAGGCGCCGAGCTCCGCGCCGATGAGGGACTGCGCCGCGATGGCCAGGGCGTCGAGGGCGAACGCGAGCGTGGAGAACAGCGTGAAGACGAGCTGGTGCGCGGCGAGCACGGTCTCCCCCGCGCCGGTGGCCGCGACCACGGTCAGCAGGATCGCGGCGCGCAGGCTGGCGGTGCGCAGCAGCAGCCACGAGCCGACCTGCGCCGTGGCCCGCATGCCGGCCGCCGTCGGGAGCCAGCCGGTGCCGGCCCGCCGGAAGCGGGGCGCGAGCACGGCGAGGTAGGCGGCGAGCATGGCCCACTGGACGATCGAGGTGCCGAGCGCGGAGCCGGCGACGCCCATCCCGGCCCCGTAGACGAGCGCCAGGTTGAGGCCGATGTTCGCGGCGAACCCCACGCCGGCGACGACGAGCGGGGTGAGCGTGTCCTGCAGTCCCCGCAGGATCCCCGTGGCGGCCAGGACCGCCAGGAGCGCGGGCAGTCCGGGCATGGACCAGCGCAGGTAGGCGACGGCGTGGGCCTGCACCTCGCCCGTGGCGCCGAGCCCTCCGGTCAGGGCGGGGGCGGCGGCCCAGCCGAGCACCCCGAGGACCGCGCCGAGCAGGAGGCCGAGCCCGACGCCGTCGCGGCCGCGGGACATGGCCGAGGCGAGGTCCCCCGCCCCGACCAGGCGGGCGACGGCGGGTGTGGTGGCGTAGGCGAGGAAGATGAGCAGCCCGGCGGCGGTGTGCAGGACGGTGGTGCCGATGCCCGCGCCCGCGAGCTGCGCCGTGCCGAGGTGTCCGACGATCGCGGTGTCCGCGAGGAGGAACAGCGGCTCCGCGATGAGCGCGCCGAACGCGGGGACCGCGAGCGCGAGGATGCGGCGGGCGAGGGGGCGGGAATCCCTCATCCGACGAGCGCGGTGAGGAACGGCAGGAACGCGGTGGGCGCCACGGGCTGGGGGACCTCGGGCAGGAGGGGGGCCACGAGGTAGAGCATGGCGATCGCGATGCCGTTGTTGGTCATGTGCAGGAGCACCGCGTACCCGAACGACTTCCCCATGAGGATGTAGGACACCGTGATGGCGACCGCGAGGGTCACGTACGGGATGGTCTCCACGAGGTCGAAGTCCCCGCCCGTGCCGAGGAAGTGCAGCAGCGTGAACGCCAGGATGGACACCACGGCGCACACCCACACGTTCACGTAGCGCGACAGCTTGCCCACCAGCAGGTGGCGGAAGAGGTACTCCTCCACGAGCGGGGCGGCGACCACCGTCATCAGGACCATGAGCAGCGGCGGGGCCTGCGTGGTCATCTCCTCGAGGGCGGCCTGGTTGGCGCTGGTCTGGGCCTGGCCGAGCAGGCTGAGGACCAGCACGTTCACGACGATGCACGCGAACCAGGTGGCCGGCAGCAGCAGGATCTTCCACCACGTGCCCGTGCGGAACACGCGCAGCGAGGTGACGAGCGGGCGCCACGCGACGGCGACCACGAGCAGGACCAGCACGGCGTAGCTGAGCAGGTTCACCCGGAAGGCG
Source organism: Micrococcus sp. NPDC078436 (assembly GCF_040702705.1). NCBI lineage: Bacteria > Bacillati > Actinomycetota > Actinomycetes > Micrococcales > Micrococcaceae > Micrococcus > Micrococcus sp. NPDC078436. Next base: position 57,209 of record NZ_JBFBLX010000015.1, read on the forward strand.
TCCAGGACCTGGAAGTCCTCCTGGTTGGCCGGGACGAGGTCCAGCGCGATGGCCGCGAAGAGGCCGAGCCCCAGGATCATGAGCGCCCCGTAGGCGAGCACCACCGCGAGATCGCCCCAGTGGAAGCGGCCAGGGGTCCAGTCGGGGGTGGTCCGGGCCGCGGGGGCGGGGCGGCCGGGCCAGCCCGAGGGCGGCCAGCCGGCGGGCGGGGCGGGGGGAAGGCTCATGGCGGCCACGCTACCAACGGGGGCGGACGCGGGGACGGATACCCGAGCAGCCACCGGAGCGCACGCAGCCCCGGCCGACGGGGACCGGTGGGCGGCCGGTTGGCGGGGGGCGAGGCGGAGGGTCTACGGTGCACGTCATGGCCCTGTTCTCCCAGCCGGTGTTCATCAACCTCCCCACGACGGACGTGGAGCGCATCCGCGACTTCTGGACGTCCCTCGGCGCGACCGCGATGGACGACTACTCCGACGAGAACTCCGTGTGCATCGAGCTCACCGAGTCCACGTACGCGATGTACCTGAGCCCCGGCTACTACACGGACTTCATCGGCGACCGCGAGATCGCCGACTGCATGACCACCAACGCGGCCCTGATGGCGCTCACCGTGGGCGACGCCGCCGCCGTCGACGCCCTGGCCGACCGCGCGGTGGAGGCCGGCGCCGAGGAGGTCCCGCTCCCCGCGGACCTGCGCGACGAGATGGCCGGCTCCGGCATGCACTCCCGCGAGATCGTGGACCCGGACGGCCACCAGTGGGAGTTCATCACCGCCTGAGCGGGGCACGTTCACGACGACGACACGCACCGCTCGCCCGCACGTCACCCGGGACGCGGGACGCCGTCACCCACGGCTCCTACCCTGACGCGGCCGACAGCCGTCGGCGCCGTCAGCCCGGCCCCGCCCTCCCCGGCGCGGCCACCGGATCCAGGAGCACCCCCATGCGCACTTCGCACCGCACGCTCGCCCTGCTCGCCGCCGTAAGCCTCGCCTCCGGCGCAGCCGCCCCCGCCCAGGCCGCCTCCGACCACGGCACCGGCACCGGCAAGCCCGCCCACTCCGCCACCGCCACGGCCAAGCACGCCTTCGAGTTCGGCGTCATCGGCGACGTCCCCTACGGCCAGGCCCAGGTCGACCGCTTCCCCGCCATGATCGACGAGCTCTCCGCCCAGAGCGACGAGCTCGAGTTCCTCGCCCACGTGGGCGACGTGAAGGCCGGCTCCGCTGTCTGCTCGGACGAGTACTTCCAGATGATCCGCGGCGAGTTCGACCGCCTCACCCTCCCGCTGGTCTTCACCCCCGGCGACAACGACTGGGTGGACTGCCACCGCCCCAACAACGGCGCCTACAACCCGCTCGAGCGCCTCGACACCGTCCGGGACATCTTCTTCCCCGTCGCCGACCGCACCCTCGGCGTCCCCATGAAGGTGGACTCCCAGGACGAGCTGGGCCTGCCGGAGAACCAGCGCTTCCGCGAGCAGCGCGTGGAGTTCGTCGCCATCGACGTGCAGGGCTCCCACAACTCCACCGACCCGTGGGCCGGTCTCGGCCTGACCGTCCCCACCCCCGAGCAGCTCGCCGAGGTCGCCCACCGCGACGCCGCGAACATCGCCCAGGTCCGCGAGGCGTTCGACGACGCCCGCCGCACCCACGCCCGCGGCGTCGTGATCTTCACCCAGGCGGACATGTTCGAGCCCCGCCTCGCCGCCGCCGGCATCACCGAGACGGACGTGGCCGCGTTCCGCCCGTTCGTCGGCGCCATCGCCGAGCAGGCCCGCGCCTTCGACGGCCCGGTCTACCTGATCAACGGCGACTCCCACCGCTACAACGCCGACGAGCCCCTCGCCGCCGGCTCCCCCTGGGTCGACGCCTACGGCGTGGGCGCCGTCGAGAACCTGCAGCGCGTGACCGTCGAGGGCGACGCCACCTCCAACGAGTGGACCCGCTTCACCGTGGCCCCGAACAGCGCCGGCAAGGGCAAGAACGCCGCACAGGAGCTGCTCACCTGGGAGCGCGTGCCCTACACCTTCTGAGGTCTGAAGAACGTCTGAGGCCCCGCCGTCAGAACCACGACGGCGGGGCCTCGCCTCGTCCACGTCCGCGCCGGCTGTTCTGGGCGATCTTCCCCTTCAGCCCTCAGGATTCTGGGCGATCTTCCCCTTCAGCCCTCAGGATTCTGGGCGAACATCCCGCCCAGAATCGAGTTGTGGGCGTGTCTGTCGGCAAGACACGCCCAAAAACCCGAGCGGGACCGAGCCAGCCCGAGCCGACCCGAGCGGGACCGAGCCAGCCCCCCGCTCACGCCCCGAGGCGGCCCGTCAGCCGGCCGTGCATGTCGGCGCTCGCCTGGTTCAGCCCCCGCACCTCCACCTGGACCCCGTGCCGCGCGTACTTCGTCTGCACCGCGTCGAGGGCGGCCACGGTGGAGGCGTCCCACACGTGGGCCTCGCTCAGGTCCACCACCACCCGCGCGGGGTCGAGCGCGTACTGGAACTGCGAGTACATGTCGTCCGAGGAGGCGAAGAACAGCGCGCCCCGCACGCGGTAGACGGCGGTGGCGCCGTCGTCGTCGAGCTCCCGCTCCACCGTGACGAGCCGCGACACGCGCTGGGCGAACAGCACGAGCGCGGTCAGCACGCCCACGCCCACGCCGACCGCGAGGTTGTGGGTGGCCACGGTCGCGATGACGGTGACGAGCATGACCGCCGTCTCCGAGCGGGGCATGGCCCGCAGCGTGGAGGGGCGCACCGAGTGCCAGTCGAAGGCGGAGGCGGCCACGAAGATCATCACGCCCACGAGCGCGGCCATGGGGATCTGCGCGACGACGTCGCCGAGCACCACCACGAGCAGCAGCAGGAAGACGCCCGCGAGGAACGTGGACAGGCGCGTGCGGGCGCCGTTGGCCTTCACGTTCATCATGGTCTGGCCCACCACGGCGCAGCCGCCCATGCCGCCGAACAGCCCCGAGACCACGTTGGCCACGCCCTGCCCCCAGGACTCGCGGGACTTGTCCGAGGGGGTGTCCGTGATGTCGTCCACGAGCTTGGCGGTGAGCAGGGACTCCAGCAGACCCACGAACGCCACCCCGACGGCGAAGGGCAGGATCGCCTGGAGGGTCTCCCACGTGAGGGGCACGTGCGGGGGCGCGAACACCGGCGGGGCGTCGGGCAGGGCGCCGCGGTCGCCCACGCGGGGCACATCCAGGGCGGCGGCCACGGCCAGCACGGTCACGACGACGATCGCCACGAGTGTGGACGGCACCGCGGTCGTGAGGCGGGGCAGGGCGAGCACCACCGCCAGCGAGAGCGCCGTGAGCGGGTAGACGAGCCACGGCACGCCGATCAGCTCGGGCAGCTGGGACGTGAGCACCAGGATGGCCAGCGCGTTCACGAAGCCGACCATCACCGAGCGCGGCACGAACCGCATGAGCCGGGCCACCCCGAACACGCCCAGCAGGATCTGCAGGGCCCCACCCAGGATGACGGCGGCGATCAGGTGGTCCACGTCGTGCGAGCGGGAGAGCGGGGCGACGACGAGCGCCACCGCGCCCGTGGCCGCCGAGACCATGGCCGGGCGCCCGCCCACGATCGCGATGGTCACCGCCATCGTGAACGAGGCGAACAGCCCCACGCGCGGGTCCACGCCCGCGATCACCGAGAACGCGATGGCCTCCGGGATGAGCGCCAGCGCCACCACGAGGCCCGCGAGGACCTCGGTGCGCAGCCAGCGCGGGGTGCGGAGCGCGCGCAGGACGGACTGGCGTTCCAGGGGCGTGGGCGCGCGGTCGGGCGCGGCCACGGAGGCGGAGGAGGGCATGCGTCGAGGGTAGCGGTGGTCGCTGGGGGTGATGCGGGTGACCAGGGCGCGCGTTGAGGCCACCCGACGGGCCTCATGCGGTGCGCATCACCCGCACGGGGTCCCGGAACGCGGCGAAGGCCGCCGGGAGCAGGCTCGCCACCACGGCGGTGAGGGCCGCCAGCACAGCCACGCCCACCACGAAGTCCATTCCCAGAGCACCTCCCTGCCCCACGACGACGGCGTAGCCCGTCCCCGCACCCACCACCGCCCCGAGCACCGCCGGCGCGGCGGTGCGGACCGCCACGAGCAGCACGAGGTCCGCGCGGCCGATGCCCAGGGTGCGGCGGCGGCCGAGGTCGCGGCGACGGATGAGCACGTCGGCGAGCACCACGATCGCCACGAAGAAGGCGCCCGCCCCGAGGATGAGCAGCAGCAGGGATCGGCCCAGTCCGGCCAGCTCCCCGGTGATCGTCTCGTTCCCGGCGGCCAGCGCCCGCGCGGTCTGCACCTGCGAGGAGCGAGGGTCGGGGTCGATCACGGCCAGGGCGGAGTCCTGCATGGCGCGGGTGCCGGCGGTGTCCGGGGCCAGGACGCGGACCTGCTGGACCACGAGGGAGGCCGGGGCGGCGGGCACGGCGAGCGCGTACCCGTCGAGGTCCTCGAACGGCGTGCGCGCCTCGAACGCGCCCACCACGGCCCACTGACGTCCGTCTCCGGACTCGAGCGCCCCGGAGGGCTGGGCCAGGCCCAGCTCGGCCAGCTTCGCCTCGGGCACCACCACCTCCCCGGGGCCCGGCAGGCGGCCGCGCGTGAGCTCGACGCCGCGGTCCAGGGTGCCCACCACGTGGGTCACCGCCACGCGCGTCCCGCCCGCACCGATCGCGGCGTTCACCGTGTCCACGGGCATGTCGCGGGCCAGGGCGGCCTCGGCGGCGTCGAGACCGGCGAGGGTGGTGACGGTGGCGCCGGTGAGGAAGCCGGTGCCGCCCGAGTCCGTGACGGTGAGCACGCGCGCCGCGGGCCCGGAGAGCTCCGCGGCGACGGCGGCCTCCGTGGCGGCCTGACGGCCCACCGTGGCGACGGCGGCGAAGCACATGGCGGCCACCACCAGCAGCACGAGAGCGGAGGGCACGGGCGAGGTGCGCGCGGCGGTGAGGGCCTCGCGCAGCAGGGTTCGCAGATTCATGGGCGGGCCTCGAGGGTCATAGCCGCACCACCTCGTCCGCCCGCGCGACGACGGCCGGGTCGTGCGTGGCCACCACCACGGTGCGCCCCTCGGCGGCCGTCTCGGCCAGTGCGTCGAGCACGAGGGAGGCGTTGTCCGGATCCAGGTTGCCCGTGGGCTCGTCGGCCAGCACCACCGCGGGAGTGTTCACGAGCGCCCGGCACACCGCCACGCGCTGGGCCTGGCCGCCCGAGACCTGGCCCGGCCGGTGCTCGGCCCGGTGTCCCAGGCCGAAGCGCTCCAGCAGCGCCCGGGCCCGCTCCTCCAGCACCCGACGCTCCAGCCCTGCGTACAGACCGGGCTCCACCACCGAGTCCAGGATGGGCCGGGACGGGTCCAGCTCGGCGTCCTGGAACACGAACCCCACGGACGTGGCCCGCAACCGCGCCCGGCGCCGGTCCGGCAGGGCGGAGGCCTCGACGTCGCCCAGGCGCACCACGCCCGCCGAGGGCGTGAGCATAAGCCCCAGCACGTACAGCAGCGTGGACTTGCCGCGCCCGGACGGGCCGGTGAGCGCGGTGACGGCGCCAGGGGTGAAGCGGTGGGTCAGGCCGTCGAACAGCTCCTCCGCGCCGCGCGTGTACGCGAAGCGCAGGTCCGCCACGGACAGCTCCGCGTTCACGGCGCGCCGTTCAGCACGCGCACGGTCTCCCCGGCGTCCACGCCGTCCACCACGGCCAGGCCGTCCGCGGAGCCGCGGACGGTGACGGTGCGCTCTTCCTCGACGCCGTCCTGCACCACGGTGACCACGACGGCGCCGCCGGGCTGGGTGCGCAGCGCGGACACGGGGACCACGGGCCCGGTGACGGGCGGGACCACGTTGACCTTCGAGAGCAGGGAGGTGGAGGCCTCGGCTGGCAGGGAGTCGCAGTCCGCGCCGCACACCGCGCCGCCGTCGGGGGCGGTCAGGGGGATGCGGATCAGCCCTTGGTCGTCCGCGGTGGACTCGCCGGCCACGGCCTCCCACTCGTGCTCGCCGTGGGGCACGGTCACCGCGGTGCCGGCCGGGATCATGGCGGCCTGGTCCTGGTTGACCTCGATGGCGAACGTGGGCTCGTCGCCGGGGCGGGCGACGATGGTCTCGCCTCCCGCGAGCGCGCCGCCGACGGCCGTTGCCTTCGCGTCCACGCTGAGTGCGGCGGGGAGTGATTCCAGCACCACGAGCTGGCCCAGCTCCACGGTGCCCGCGGCCGGGTAGTCGCGCTCGGTGAGCCAGCCGTTCCAGGCGACAGCGGTGGCCTCGTCCCAGGTGCCGGTGACCTCCACCTTCGCCCCCGTGGCGGCGAGCATTCGCTGGAACGCGGCGACATCGCTGCCGGTGGCGCCCTCGTCGAGCGCCCGCCACTGGGGCAGCTCGCCCTGCACGGCGATCACGGGCTGCTGCGCGACGGCGTACAGCACGTCCCCGGCGGCCACCTCACCGGACTCCCCGGCCCGGGTGACGACGCCGGACAGCGCGTTCACGGCGGCCGGCGCCTGCTCGCGGGCCACGGACACGCCGAGGGTGATGACGCGGCCGAGCTCCTGCTCGGCGACGGTGACGACGGCGTCCTCGGACGGACGCTGATCGGCCTGGGCCGGAGGGGTGAGCGTGGCCCGGCCGGCCCAGAAGGCGAGGGCGGCGACGAGCACGAGCGTGAGGACGAGAGCGGCCCAGCGGGTGACCTTGCTCATTCGGAGTATCCGAAGAGCATCGAGTCCGGGGGCTGAACCGGACAGGCTTCCGAGACCTCGGCGGAGCGCGCGTCCGTGAGGCCCATGATGGAGTCTTGCACGGGCCACCAGCTGATCCGCTCCGGCGTGTTGAAGGCCGCCAGCCATGTTTCCTTCGAGGGCCGCTGGGATGTGTCCACGGTGATGCCATGGTCCTCAAGACACGGGATGGCGTACTGGTCCCAATAGTCGTAGAGCAGGCGCAACTGAGCGTCAGAGAACTCCTGGTCCAGGCTCGGATCGATGGGGAACAGGGCATCGCAGGTCCATGAGACCAGTTTCACGGCCGCCTCCTGCGAGGGCGGCGGAGTGTCATACGTCACCCCCACCATAACCTCGTTGTACGTGGCGGGAACCCCTCGCTCGGTCATGCACTGCGCGGACCATCTCGCCTGCTCTTGCCTGGAGGTGGCCCACCCGCGACGGGTGACGGCCGGGGGGTTGCTGATGCCCAAGAAGGCGGCGTTTCGTGCGAGCTGTGACTCATACCAGCGCTCCCGCTCGTCAGCCTCGGTCATCCGCCGCTCGATCTTCTCGGTGGGCGTCCAGGTCTCGGGATCCCACACCTTCTCTGTAGGGGAACCGGTCGCCGCGGCGCTCGTGGACGGAGCAGTGGTCGCACATCCAGACAGAGTCAGAACAGCGGTCACCGCCGCGGCGGTGACCGCTGCGAACTTCGTCTTCATCTTGGGCTCAACCTCAGTAGGGGTAATAGCAGTAGCCGTAGGTGCCCGACAGCAGAAGCGAGGCCGAAGGACGAGGGCGGCCCAGCGGGCGGTGCGATTCATCCGGTGACTCCGTAGAGGACATCGTTCGGGGGCAGCCGCGGACAGGTCTTCTCCAGTTCGGCCAGTTGCTCCTCAGACACATGGCGATCCAGGTGGTACTCCGGCCACCAACTGATCCTGTCGGGGGTGTTGAACGCCGCCGCCCACGCTTCCAGCGTGGGTCGCTCGGAGGTGTCCACCACGTAGCCGTGGGCCTTCATGCAGGGAACGTAGTACTGGTCCCAATAGGCGTAGACCACCCGCAGCTGGTCCGGGTTCCAGTCCTGTTGGATACTTGGGTCGAGCGGATGTCGGGCATCGCATTCATAGTTCGCCAAGGACCAAGCACCCTGTTGTGCAACGGGGATGTTCTGGTACTCGACACCTCCGAGGGGTCCCACGGAGGTGTCCCACCCCTTCTCGTTGAGACACGCGCTCACTCGCGTATCCACTTCCAGGGGCGATGCGGACCAGTCCCTCCGCTGCACGCGAGGGGGGTCCGTGATGCCGAGCGTCTGGGCCCGCCGTTCGAGAGCGGAGCGGTAGGCCGCTTCCTTCTCGGCCTCCGCCGTCAAGACCGGTTGAATCGCGACTGGCGGCGTCCACCGAGATGGACTCCATTCCTCCGGCGCTGTCGCGCCTGCGGAGTCAGCGAGGTCTTGTCCTGCGGATCCGCCTTCGTTCCCGCACGCGACGAGAACGAACGTGAGTGCAAGCCCGACTGCCAGACCCCGGCCACGTCTCCCTGTGATGTCAGGCCCGCTCATGACCAGAAGCCCTCAGTCCCATGACGATCCTCCTCAGGATTCCAGCCGGATATGAGCTACGTCACATAGTAGACGCTACCCCCCCCACAGCAAGGGATTCTTCCCGGCCTCCTCAGGCCGGCCCGATTCCCTTCACGCTCGCTGCAGCCCTCACCGAGCGTCCTCTCGCCGGGCCGCGCCACCGTCATCCTCCCCGCCCTTGAACTGGCTCATGTAGAGCCGGTGGTAGGCGCCCCTGGCCGCGAGGAGCTCGGCGTGGCTGCCCTGCTCCACGATGTCGCCGTGCTCCATCACGAGGATCACGTCGGCGTCGCGGATGGTGCTGAGCCGGTGGGCGATCACGAAGCTCGTGCGGTCCGAGCGCAGCGCCGCCATCGCGCCCTGGACCAGCACCTCGGTGCGGGTGTCCACGGAGGAGGTGGCCTCGTCCAGGATCAGGAGCGAGGGCTGGGCCAAGAACGCGCGGGCGATGGTGATGAGCTGGCGCTCGCCCGCGGACACGTTGGAGGCGTCCTGCTCGATGACGGTGTCGTAGCCCTCGGGCAGGGTGTGCACGAAGCGGTCCACGAACGTGGCCCGCGCCGCGGCGACGACCTCCTCGTCCGTGGCGTCCTGCCGGCCGTAGCGGATGTTCTCCCGGATGGTCCCGCCGAAGAGCACGGCGTCCTGGAGGACCATGCCGGTGTGGGAGCGCAGCTCCTCCCGGCTCACCGTGCGGGTGTCCACGCCGTCGACGAGGATGCGGCCGCCGTCGACCTCGTAGAAGCGCATGAGCAGGTTGACCAGGGTGGTCTTGCCGGCGCCGGTCGGGCCGACGATGGCGACCGTCTGGCCCGGCTCCGCCACCAGGTTGAGGTCCGTGATGAGGGGCTTGGCCTCCGAGTAGGAGAACCGCACGTGCTCGAACTCCACCCGCCCGCGCACCGGCTGCGGCAGGTGCGCGGGGGCCGCGTCGCGGTCCTCCTCGTCCTCGTCCAGCAGCTCGAAGATGCGCTCCGCCGAGGCGACGCCGGAGATGAGCATGTTGGACATGCCCGCCACCTGCCCCAGCGGCTGGTTGAACTCGCGCGAGTACTGGATGAACGCGGTCACGGCGCCCAGGGTCATCTGGCCGCTGGCCACGCGCAGGCCGCCCACGACGGCGATGCCCACGTACCCCAGCCAGTTCACCCACTGCATGATCGGCATGATCATCCCGGAGAAGAACTGCGCCTTGAACGCGGACTCGTAGAGGGCGTCGTTGCGCTCGTCGAAGCGCTCGGCCATGTCCGCCTGGCGGCCGAACACGGTGACCAGCTCGTGGCCCGTGAAGGACTCCTCGATGTGGCCGTTGAGCTGACCCGTCTCGCGCCACTGCGCGGTGAACAGCGCCTGGGACTTCTTGCCGATCACGCCGACGACGACGCCGGCCACCGGCAGCGCGATGAGCGCGATGAGCGCCAGCTGCCAGGAGAGCCAGAACATCATGCCGACGATGCCGATGATGGTCAGCACCGAGTACACGAGCGTGGCGAACGCCTGCTGCATGGCCTGCTGGACGTTGTCCACGTCGTTGGTGGTGCGGGAGAGCAGGTCGCCGCGCTGGCGGGTGTCGAAGTAGCTCAGCGGGAGGCGGTTGAGCTTGGCCTCGATCTCCTCGCGGAGGCGGAAGACGATGCGCATGACGATGTCATTGAGCACGCGGCCCTGGAGCCACATGAAGGTCTGCGCCACCAGGTACATGCCCAGGACGATGAGGATCAGCCGCCCCAGCTCCGCGAAGTCGATCCCCGCGCCGGGCGTGAACGCCATGCCGGAGAGCATGTCCGCGGCCTGCCCCTGGCCCTGGGTACGGAGGCCCTCGATGACCTGCTCCCGGCTGAGGTTCGCGGGCATGTCCGCGGAGAGCACCCCGCCGAACAGCACGTCCATGGCCTGGCCCAGGAGGTGGGGCGCCCACACGTTGAACACGACGGCGACCAGCACCATCAGCGCCACGAGCACCACGCCCGCGCGCTCGGCGCCGAAGAGGCCCAGGAGGCGCTTGGCCGAGGGCCAGAACGCCTTCGCCTTGCGGCCGGGGCCGCCGCCCCATTCGTCGGTGGCGCCCGACTCGTGGATGTCGGCGATCTCGGCGTCGGTCAGTTCGGCGCTCATGCCAGCTCCTCCTCGCGGATCTGGGAGTCCACGATCTCCTGATAGGTCCGGTTCGAGGCCAGCAGCTCGGCGTGGGTGCCGCGTCCGACGACGCGCCCCTCGTCCAGCACGATGATCTGGTCCGCGTCGGTGATGGTGGCCACGCGCTGGGCGACCACGATGCGGGTCGTGTCCGCGGCGGCGTCGTCCAGGGCGGCGCGCAGGCGCGCGTCCGTGGTGACGTCGAGCGCGGAGAAGGAGTCGTCGAAGACGAGGACGCGCGGCTTCGCCACGAGCGCGCGCGCGATGGAGAGGCGCTGGCGCTGGCCGCCGGAGACGTCCGTGCCGCCCTGGGAGATGCGCGACTCCAGGCCGGACACCTCGCCCTCCTCGGGGGCGGGCGCCGGGGTGGTGCGGGCCCGCACGAAGTCCGCGGCCTGCGCGGTCTCCAGCGCGGCCCAGATCTCCTCGTCCGTGGCGTCCGGGGCGCCGAAGCGCATGTTCTCCGCGACCGTGCCCGAGAACAGGTACGGCCGCTGCGGGACGAGCGCGACGGCGTCGGTCAGCTCGGCGCGAGCGAGGTCGGTGACGGGGACGCCGTCGACCAGGACCTGCCCGGACGTCGCGTCGTAGAGGCGCGGGACGAGGCTGATGAGCGTGGACTTGCCGGAGCCCGTGGGGCCGATGATCGCCGTCGTGGTGCCGGGGGCGACGGCGAAGCTCACGCCGTCGAGCACGGGGGCCTCGGCGCCGTGGTAGGCGAAGGTGACGTCGCGGAACTCGACCGCGCCGGCGCGGCGCGCCGGGGTCACGGGGTTCGCGGGCTCGACGACGGTCGGGACCGTGTCCAGGACCTCGCCGATGCGGCGGGCGGAGATCACGGCGCGCGGGAGCATCATCATCATGAAGGTGCCCATCATGACCGCCATGAGGATCTGCAGCAGGTACTGCATGAAGGCGGTGAGGGAGCCGATCTGCACGAGGTCCTGGTCCACGCGGTGGCCGCCGAACCACAGCACGGCGGCGGTGGCCAGGTGCAGGATCATCGTGATCACGGGGCCGAGCAGCACGAACAGCCGGCCGATGCGCACGGAGGTGTCCGTGAGGACGGCGTTGGCGTCGCTGAACCGCTGCGCCTCGTGGCGCTCGCGCACGAAGGCGCGGACCACGCGGATGCCCATGACCTGCTCGCGCATGACGCCGTTGACGTCGTCGATGTTGTCCTGCATGCGCTGGAAGAGGGGCATGAGGCGGCTGACGATCCACGCCACGATGACGAGCAGCACGGGCACGGAGACCCACACGAGCCAGGAGAGCCCGGCGTCCTCGCGGATGGCCATGACGATGCCGCCGATGGCCATGATCGGCACCGCGACCATGAAGTTCAGGGCCATGAGCGTGAGCATCTGGACCTGGTTGACGTCGTTGGTGCCGCGCGTGATCAGCGTGGCGGCGCCGAAGCGGCCCAGCTCCTCCGCGGAGAAGCCGTCCACGCGGGTGTAGATCGCGCGGCGCAGGTCCCGGCCCACGCCCATCGCGGCCTTCGCCCCGAACCAGACGGCGGAGATGGCCGCGACGACCTGTACGAGCGCGACGCCGAGCATGACGAGCCCGATGTCCCAGATGCGGCCGGTGTCGCCCTTCGCGATGCCCTCGTCGATGATGCGGGCGTTGAGGCTGGGCAGGTAGAGCATGGCCAGCGTGCTGACGAGCTGCAGCACGAGCACGGCGAGGATCGCCCCGAGGTACGGGCGGCCGTGGCGGCGCAGGAGGGTCCAGAGCATGGGGGTCCTAGGGGTGGCTGGTGCGGGGCGGATCGGGGCGGATCGGGTGGCGGCGGCGGCGCGCCTGGTGAGGCCTTGACGAAGGCGCCGCGGGCGGCGGGACGGGGCGCGTCGTCGGGCCCCGTCGATCCCCATTCTGCACCCGGCGGCGGACGGGCCAGGACGGGCCGCCGTCGTCCGTGCACCACCCCGTTCCTCGCCTCGCGCAGGCTTCGGGACTCACCTCGTCCAGGCCTCGCCGCTCACCTGCGACGACCCGCACTTCCGGACCGCGACGCACGGTCCGAAGCGGCTGAAAGGCACGGGCGAAGCGCGGGTCGGGGTCCTGCATCCCGTCGGACCGACTCCTGTTCACGGAAACGCCCCCATAGGGCTCGGTCGAGTGAAGAAGAGTCGGTGGGTCGAGATCCCCCGGCCGGGCCCTGCCAAAATCTCGTCCATGACCGAGACCCCTCGCCACGAAGTGACCCTCCGCTTCCTCGCCGCCCCCACGGACCAGGGCCACTCCGGCACCGTCGACGCCGGCCGCGTGCTCGAGTGGGTGGACAAGGCCGCGTTCGCCGCCGCCACCGCCTGGGCGGGGACCTACTGCGTCACCGCGTACGTGGGCAACATCCACTTCCGCGAGCCCGTGACCGTCGGGCAGATGGTGGAGGTCACCGCGAGCGTCCTCTACACCGGGTCCAGCTCGATGCACATCAACACCGTCGTGCGCTCGGGCGACCCCAAGACCGGTGAGCTGAGCGAGGCGACGCGGTGCCTCGTGGTGTTCGTCGCCGTCGAGGACGGCAAGCCCGTCAAGGTGCCCGAGTTCGTGCCCCGCAGCCTGGAGCAGGAGCTGGCGCGCGAGTACGCGATCTCCCGCATCGCCGTGCGGGACGAGATCACCGCCGCCTACCTCTGCGCGACGCGCTGGGCCGGGCGGGACACCGTGGCGGTGTTCTCCGGCGGCGTGCGCTTCTACCGCCCGCTGCACATCGGCGACCTGGTGGAGGTGGAGGCCCGGCTGATCTACACCGGCAACAAAGGCATGCATGTGGCAGCACGCCCGCGACCTGCTCGAGATCCGCGCGAAGGCCCCCGGCAACCGCCTGCCCGACCACCTGCTGGGCGCCGGCGGGTCCGGCGCAGGGGAGGCAGGCAGCGCGTGACCGGCACAGCTGGCGCGTGACCCGTGGTTTCAAGCCGCTACAGGGGTGACGTTGCGGCTCGAAAGTATGGGTCGGTGGAAGGTGAGGCTGTGCCCGGGCCGAGCTGGCCCGGGCACAGCTTCCGGTCGGCGTCAGCGCCGGAAGAGGCGCGCCAGGAAGCCGGGCCCCTGGCCGCCGGCGCGGGCGGCCGCACGCTCGGCGTCGGTGTGACGGCCTGCGCACCACTGGCCGGCGGGCACGGTGGCCTTCACGGAGTCGATGTGCTGGCCGCAGCCGGCCCAGGTGGTCTTGCCGCAGACGTCGCACTTCGCGGGACGGCACATGATGAGGTTCCTCTCGATCGGGGATGTCAGGGGTTCAGCAGTCGGCGAGTTGTATCCGGAGACCGCTATCCAGGCCGGATAACGGTTTCCAGGTACGACTCGGCCGGAAGGCAGGGGCCGGAGGTGGGGCCGCTCAGGCCAGGCTGAGGAAGAGCTTCTCGAGCTCCTCCACGGTCAGCTTCTCCTCGGACTCGGCGGCGCCCTCGGGGTCGCTCACGCAGTACTTCATGGCGGAGGAGACGATCGCGAAGCCGGCCCGGTCCAGGGCGGTGGAGACGGCGGAGAGCTGGGTGACGACGTCGCGGCAGCTCCCCTCCCCCTCGACCTCGCGGATGACGGCGTCGAGCTGCCCGCGGGCGCGCTTGAGGCGGTTGAGGATCTTGCGCTGGGTCTCGGCGTCGGCGGCGCGCATGGCGGGTCCTTTCGGGGACGGTCAGAGAACAGGAGAACGGTGAGTCGGGGCTTGGCCAGGCCCACGCAGGTCGGCGCTCAGGATACCCCCGGGGGTGTCTCGGGCGACGTGTCAGGCCACGAGGCCGGCGATCTCCGCCGCCAGCACTCCGACGCCCATCAGGAGCACGAACCAGCCGAAGCCGATCCGCAGGGCCCGGTCCGGCACCCGCTTCCCGAGCGCCACACCGATCAGCGCGCCGAGGACCGCCATGCCCGTCAGGGCCAGCAGGAGCCCCCAGTCCAGGCTCACGCCGGGCAGCTTGCCGGCGAACCCGGCGAGGGTCTGCGCCGCGATCACCATGAGCGAGGTCCCGACGGCGGCGCTCATCGGCAGCCCCGCCAGCAGCACCAGCGCGGGGACGATGAGGAAGCCGCCCCCGGCGCCCACGAGGCCGGTGATCAGCCCGACCCCCAGCCCCGTGGCCAGCAGCCGGCCCACCCGGACCTTCCTCTCACCCTCGGGCTCCCCGCCGCCGCGCCGGCCCCGGATCATGCCCCGCGCGGTCAGGAGCATCATCACCGCGAAGCCGATCATGAGGACCGGCCCCGGCAGGAGCGAGCCCAGCGCGCCGCCCAGCACCGCGCCGACCATGCCACCGGCCGCAAAGAGGCCGCCCGTGCGCCATCGCACGGTGCCCCGACGGGCGTGCAGGCCCACGGAGACGAGCGAGGCGATGCCCACCGCGAAGAGCGAGCTCGCGATCGCCGCGTGCGGCTCCAGCCCGGCCACATACGTCAGCAGCGGCACCATGAGGATGGATCCGCCCCCGCCGAGCATGCCCACGAGCATGCCCACGACGAGCGCCAGGGCGATCGCGAGCCCGGTCATCGGTCAGGCCCGCCCGGTGACCGAGGGGACGGCGGTCCCCGGGGCGACGGCGGCGGCACGGCCGGCACCGGAGGCGCCCGATGTCGTCGGGAGACCGCCCAGGACGTCCGCGGCGGAGCGCTCGACGGCGGGCCGGTTCCACGGCATCTTCGACAGCACCGAGGCCATGGCGCACGTGTTGGACACCGCGGACCACGTGAGGCCCGCGCCGATGGCCGCGGGGATGAGGCCGAAGCGCCGCGAGCCGAGCTGGGACGCCACGGCGCCGGTGAGCGCGATGGTGCCGGCGGTCATGCGCACCTGGCGCTCCATGGCCCAGCCGGAGCCGCGGCGGACGACGTCGCCGCCGGCCTGGGCGTAGGCGCCGATGCCGCCGGAGAGCACGGCGGCCTCCCGGAAGCCGGCCGCGGCGAGGCGCTGCTGCGCGTCGGAGGCGCGGGCCCCCGAGGCGCAGACGAGCACGACGTGCCCGTCGAGGCGCTCGGCGACGTCGCGGGCGTGCTCCTTCAGGGTGTCCAGCGGGACGTTGTAGGAGCCGGCGATGTGCTCGGCCTCGAACTCGCCGGGGGTGCGCACGTCGAGCACGAACGCCTCGCCGGCGGCAATGCGCTCGCGCAGGGTCTCAGGGCTCACGGGAGTCAGGGTCGTGACGGTCATGGTGGTCTCCATTCTGGGGCGTGTCAGGGATGCGTGGCGCGGGGCGTCTCAGCCGCGGACGCGCTGCTGCCAGGCGTTGTACGAGCCCTCGAGCTCGACGACGCGGAAGCCGTCACGGCGCAGCGCCTGGGCGGCGACGACGTTGCGCAGCCCCGACTGGCAGAACGTCACGAGCGTGGCGTCCTTCGGCAGCTCCTCCTCGTGGAAGGCGACCTTGCCGGCGGAGAGCTGGGCGGCCCCCGCGTCGTCACCGTCCGCGCCCGCGCTGACCGGGATGGTGCCGGCGGCGTGCTCGGAGCGGTTGCGGACGTCGAGCAGGGCGAGGCCGTCCTGGCCGGGCGCGGCGCCGGGAACCGCGGGGACGACGCCGCCGGCGGAGATCCGGCGCTCGAGCTCCTCCGCCGTGATGGTGGCCGGGGCTTCGAGGTCGAAGCCCTCCAGGCTGGTGACGAAGGCGTCCGCGGCGTCCACCCCGACGCGGATCAGGTGGTCGCGGATCCGGCCGGCGTCGTCGGCGTCGTCCGCGAGCAGGATCATGGCGACGCCGGCGTTCCGCTCGGCCTCGGGGTCGAACGCCCAGCCGCCGTGGGTGGCGGCCTTGTCCTTGGCCGGGAGGGCGATCGAGCCGGGCACGGTGCCGGCGTGGATCTGGTCGACCGGGCGCGTGTCGGCGAGGACGTCCCCGTCCGCCACGCGGGCCGCGGCCGCCTCGCCGCTGAGCTCCGTGAGCGGGGCCAGCTCACCGAGGACGGCCGGGCCCTGCTTGTTCTGGCGCTTCATGCGGGCGAAGTAGGCGTGGGCGTCCGGCTGGCCGTCGAGCAGCTCGTCGACGAAGCCCTGCTCGTCGTCCTTCTCGACGTAGGGCGCCCACCAGGCGTAGGCGCGCTCGTAGCCGACCGTCGTCGAGGGCAGGGCACCGAGCGCCTTGCCGCACGCGGAGCCGGCACCGTGGCCGGGGAAGACCTGCACGTGGTCCGGCAGGCCCACGAACTTCTCCTTCAGCGAGGCGAAGAGCTGCTTCGCGCCGAGGAAGCGGGTGTCCTGGCCGCCGGCGGCCTCGTCCAGGAGGTCGGGGCGGCCGAGGTCGCCCGAGAAGACGAAGTCGCCGGTGAGGTAGTAGCCGGGGCCGTCCGCGAACGCGCCGTCCTGCACGAGGTAGCTCAGGTGCTCGGGGGTGTGCCCCGGTGTGTGCTGGGCGGTGACGGTGATGTTGCCCAGGCGGATCTCGTCGCCGTCGTGGAGGAGGTTCCCCTCGAAGCCGTAGGACCAGTCCTCGCCGCCCTCCCCGGACAGGTGGATCTGCGCGCCGGTGCGGGCGGCCAGCTCCCGGGTGCCGGAGAGGAAGTCGGCGTGGATGTGGGTCTCGGTCACGTGCGTGATGGTCATGCCGTGGTGCGCGGCGAAGTCCAGGTAGACCTGCACGTCGCGGCGGGGGTCCACCACCATGGCCTCCTTCTTCGCCTGGCAGCCGATCACGTAGCTGGCCTGGGCCAGGTCCTCGTCGTAGATGCGCTCGAGCAGCATGGGGTCCTCCTGGGATCGGGGCTGGGGCGACGACGGCGGGCGACGCCGGCGCGATACCCCCTGGGGTATAGAGGAGGTCAGCGTAGAACATACCCCTGGGGGTATGCAAGCAGGAGGGCGCCCCACAGCGCGAGGGACTCGCAGCGGTCGAAACGGAGGGGTCGCGCAGGGGGGCAGGGGCGCCGGGCTGGGGGGGGGAGGACTGCGACGGAGAGCCGGCGGCCGACGCCCCGGGTCGGCGCCCCGGATGCTCGGCGCCTCAGTGCCTCAGTGCCTCAGACGTTCGGCGCCCCGGAGGCCCTGCCCGTCAGAGCAGCGGGCGCAGCGGCACGAGCAGGGTCTCCACCACGCGGGCGATGCCGTGGCGGTCCTCCCAGCGCGGCGAGGTGACCACGTCGCAGTGGGCGGCGTCGGCGCGGAAGATCTCCTCCATGCGGGCGGCGAACTCGGCACCCACCACGGAGAGGTTCGTCTCGTAGTTGTAGCCCAGGGAGAGGCGGTCGATGTTGGCGGTGCCCACGGTGCCCCACTCACCGTCCACGGTGGCGGTCTTGGCGTGGATCATGCTCGCCCTGTAGAGCAGGACCGTGATGCCGGCCTCGAGCATCTCGGCGTAGAACCCGCGGGAGACCCAGTCGGCCACCACGTGGTTGGAGTCCTTGGGCAGCATGACCTGCACGTCCACCCCCCGGCGTGCGGCGTCCTTGAGCGCCTCGAGGATCTGCTGGTCCGGGATGAAGTACGGGGTGTTGATGTAGATGTGGTCCCGCGCCCGCTCGATCGCCTCGAGGTACACGCGGCGGACCGGGTAGACCAGCTGGATCGGCAGGTTGGAGGCCACGGTGACGGCCTGGTTCCAGGAGTCCGGCGTGTGCCACTCCATGCGCTCCTCGGGCGCGTGGCCTGCGTTCCACACGGTGGCGATCGAGTGGTCCAGCCCCCAGACCGCCGGCCCCACCTGGCGCACGTGCGTGTCCCGCCAGTGGTGGGCGTAGTCGTCGCCGATGTTGTAGCCGCCCACGAACCCCACCTCGTGGTCCACCACGAGGATCTTGGAGTGGTTGAAGCCGGTGTGCCGCACGATCCCCCGCCAGTACGGGCGGGTGAAGGCCGGCATTCGGTACACCTGCACGGCGGGATGGAACTGCCGGTAGAACCGGGGGCTCACCACGAGGTTGGCGAAGCCGTCGTAGGAGATCCACACCCGCACGCCGCGCTCGGCCGCCCGGTTGACCGCGTCCATGAACCGCTGGCCGGTCTCGTCGCCCTTCCAGATGTACGTCTCGAGCTTGACGGACTCGCGGGCGTCGTCGATCGCGGCGATCATCGCCTCGAAGAGCTCCTCGCCGGAGGTGAAGATGCTCACGGAGGACTCCCCGGCCTCGACGTGGAACGTGCCCGGCCGCTGGGCGGGACGCTGCTTTCGTCCGCGGCGCTTGACGAGGTCGATCCCGGTGAGCGCGACCGCGGTCACGGTGGGGAGGACGACGAGGGCGGCGGCTCCGGCGGTGAGGCCGCGGACCACGGTCCGGCGGAGGGCGGGGCGTCCGAGGACGGGGATCTCGTTCATCCGCGCATTCTACGGACGGGCGTACGTCCAGGCCGCCCCCATCTCGGAGCGCAGGCGCACGAGCTCGACCGCGGACTCCTCGAGCCGCCGGGCGGCCTCGCTCACGGGCACGTAGCGCCGCACGACGCCGGCGCGGCCCTCGTCCGAGACGTCCACCATCACCGAGATCGAGTGGGCCACGAGCCGGGGGCGTCGGCTCGTGCGACGCCCGGCGTACACGCGCAGAGCCACGTGCATGGAGCGGTCCGTGGTGTGCACCAGGAGGGCGTCCACCCGCACGAGGTCGCCGACCCGCACGTTGCGCACGAACCGCACGCCGCCGGCGAACACGGCCACCACGTTCTCATGGCCCGTCCAGCGTGCCGCACACACGCCCGCGGCCTCGTCCACCCAGCGCATGACCGCGCCGGCGTTCACGGTGCCGCCCACGGTGGCCTCGGACGTGGGGGCGAGGAAGGAGAGGGTGGTCATCTCCTCGAGGTCCGCGGCGGAGGCGGGGAAGGGCAGCTCGGCCATCCCCCGCTCCACCTCGCGCCGGGCCACGGTGGAGCGCCGGGCCTGCTCGTCGCGCTCGACCTGGTTCGGGGTGGCGGGGACCCACTGGGGGACGGTGAGGCGGGTGCCGCCCTCCTCGGCCGAGTACACCGCGATGGAGGAGGTGCAGACCGTGGGGTCGCCGGCGGCGTCGGGGATCTCCGGCAGCATCAGGCGCGTCTGCACGTGCACGTCGGAGCCGTCCGTGTGCACGACGCGCGCCTGCACCGTGGCCTGCGTGTCCACGGGCACGGCGTGGCGGAACTGCATGTTCCCCATGTAGCGGGCGCGCACGAAGGAGCCGGACCAGCTCGCGGCGACGGCATAGCAGACCTTGTCGATCCAGGAGATCGCGGTGCCGGCGTCCACGATCCCGGAGGGATGGTCGAAGCTGTCCGCCCGGAAGTCGAGGGACAGGGCTCCGATGTGCTTCATGTCACCGAACGTATCACCGCCCCGGACAGCGGGAGAATGGGCGCATGACCCCCCGCGAACCCCTGCCGCTGCCCGCGGAACCGCAGACTCCCCTCAACCGCCTCTCCCGCCGCGTGGCGCGCGCCGTGGAGGAGCGCGGCGAGGCCGCCGTCGTGGGTGTGGCCACGCGCCTGCTGGCCGGTTCCAGCACCCCGGAGGACGTCACCTCGGGGGCGGCCCAGGCCATCCTGGGCGACGACGACGCCCTCACCCCCGCCGCGGCCGGCGCCCTGGCGCTCACGCGCGCCTGGCACCGCCGGGCCCTGCCCGCCCTGGTGGCCGCCCTCGACGCCCCCGAGCCCGAGGTGCGCTCCGCGGTGCACCTCGTGCTGGCCGCACGGGCCGACGCCCTGCGCGCCGACGCCGCGGTGGACCACGCGCTCGTGGACCGCGTCGGCGCGGGGTGCTGCGACCCGGACTCTGAGGTCCGCGCGTCGGCGGCCTCTGCCCTGGGCGCCCTGGCCGGCCCGAACGACCTCGAGGCCGCCGTGCCCGTGCTCTCCGCCCTGGTGATGGACGTGGATGCGGACATCGCTGCCGCGGCGGAGCTCGCCCTGGACCACCTCGCCGAGCGCCTGGACCGCCCCGAGCTGCGCGCGAGCACGGACTTCTGAGCCGCGCCGTGGACTCGCCCGTCCTTCTCTGCCACCACTACGACGCCGGCCGCTGCCGCTCCTGCACCCTCCTGGGCGTGCCCTACGCCGTGCAGCTGGCGGACAAGGCCGCGGCGGTGCGCGAGCGCCTCGCGGACGTGTCGGACGCCGGGACCCGGTGGCTGGACCCCGCGCCCTCCCCCGCGGCCGGATTCCGCAACAAGGCCAAGCTCGTGGTGACCGGCACGGCCCAGGACCCGCGCCTGGGCATCCTGGACCCGAACCAGCACCCCAGGCACCACGACGGCACCGGCTGGGACCTGCGCGACTGCCCCCTGTACGAGCCCGGGATGGAACGGATCGCCGCCGCCGTGGCGGACACGGTGCGCGCCGCGGACCTGACCCCCTACGACGTGGCCGCTCGCACCGGCGAGCTGAAGAACGTGATCGTGACGCTCTCCCCGGACCGCGAGGCGATGGTGCGCTTCGTGCTTCGCTCCCGTGACCGACTCGACGCGCTGCGGGCCGCGGTCCCCGCGCTGCGGACGGCGCTCGAGGAGGCCGGCACGCCGGCGAGGGTGGTGACGGCGAACCTGCTGCCCGAGCACGTGGCCCTGCCCGAGGGCCGCGAGGAGGTCCACCTCGCCGGGGACGCCACCCTGCGCATGGAGCTCAACGGGATCGGGCTGCGCCTGCGTCCGCAGGGCTTCTTCCAGACCAACACCGCCGTGACCCGCGCCCTCTACGCGACGGCGGCGGCGTGGCTCGCCGAGGCCCGCCCCGCGAGCGCGTGGGACCTGTACTGCGGCGTGGGCGGCTTCGCGTTCCACCTGGCCCGTCCCGTGGCCGACGGCGGCGCCGGCGTGGCCGAGGTCTGGGGGATGGAGACGAGCGAGGACGCGATCGCCGCGGCACGGCTCACCGCCGTGGAGCTGGGCCTGGCCGACCGCGTGCACCTCGACGCCGGCGACGCCACCCAGGCGCTGTCCTCGGCGAGACGGGGCGAGGGCCCGCACGCCGCCGCCGACCCCAGCCGGGTCGCCGGTGCGCCGGTGCCGGACGCCGTCGTCGTGAACCCGCCGCGCCGGGGCATCGGCCCCGAGCTGGCGGCGGGGCTGCAGACCTCGGGCGTGCCGCACGTCCTCTACTCCAGCTGCAACGCGGCCTCCCTCGCGAAGGACCTCGCGGCCCTGCCGGCCTACCGCGTGGAGCGCGCCCGGGTGTTCGACATGTTCCCGCAGACCGGGCACGCCGAGACCCTCGTGCACCTCGTGCGCCGCTGACGGCTCCGCCCCGTGAGCGGGTTCACCGGAAGTTCGCCCCGCGAGGGCGGGACGCGCGCCGACCGCTCCCCCTAGGTGTACCCGGTCATGAGGTTGGTGGCACCCGGTTCATGGGCGGGTGTCCTCCGAGCGCGGCGTGACCCCGCTCAGTGTTGTAGTACTCCAACCACG
>NZ_JBFBLX010000016.1:0-76624 GCF_040702705.1 Micrococcus sp. NPDC078436
TGGCTGCACTTCTACAATCATCATCGCGTCCACTCCGCGATCGGCGCCGCGCCTGCCACCAGGCTCAACAACCTCCCTGGACATCACACCTAGGCTGTCTCCCAGTGCCCGAGGCCACCCGCGGCCTCTCCCCGACCAGCGCAAAGGCCCCTCCCGCTCATGACGCAGACCCTCACGCCCGCTGCCTCGCAGGACCTGAACGCCCGCCGCCACCGGCTGCGCCGCTACCGCGCGGTGATCTTCGACATGGACGGCGTCATCACCGACACGGCCGGCGTCCACGCCGCGGCGTGGAAGGAGCTCTTCGACGAGGCGCTGCCCGCCGTCGGCGCCCTGGAGGCCAACGAGGCCGCCGTCGCCGCGGACCCGGAGCGCCTGCGCCCCTTCGACGCCGCGGGCGACTACCTGCACCACGTGGACGGGCGCCCCCGCGAGGACGGCGTGCGGGCCTTCTTCGCCTCCCGCGGCCTGCGCGTGCCGGAGGCCGACGCCCCCGAGGCCGAGTCCGCCCCGGAGCTGACCGTCCTCGGCCTGGCCGAGCGCAAGCAGGGCTACTTCGAGGCGGTCCTCGAGCGCGACGGCGTGCGCGTCTTCCCCGAGGCGCTCGACCTGCTGGAGAAGCTGCGCCGCCGCGGCGTTCCGGTGGCCCTCGTGACCAGCTCCAAGAACTCGCGCGCGGTGCTCGGTGCCGGCGGGGTGCTGGACTTCTTCCCCGTGATCGTGGACGGCAACACCGCCGTGGAGCGCGGCCTGCCCGGCAAGCCGGACCCGGCCATGTTCTGGGAGGCCGCGCGCGAGCTCGGCGTGGACGTGGCGGACGCGATGGTGCTGGAGGACGCCGTCTCCGGCGTCAAGGCCGCCGCGGACGGCCGCTTCGGCCTGGTGATCGGCGTGGACCGCGAGCCGGACCTCGGCCGCGGCCGCCTCAAGGACGCCGGCGCCCACCTGGTGGTGGAGGACTACGGCACGCTCGCGCTGGACGAGCGCACCGCCGCCCCCTTCGACGCCGCCTGGGTGCTGCGCTGGACCGACTTCGACGCCGCCGCCGAGGGCACGCGCGAGGTGCTCTGCACGATGGCCAACGGGTACTGGGGCACGCGCGGCGCCATCCCCGGCACCGTCATCACGGACGTGCACTACCCCGGCACCTACATGGCCGGCGTGTTCAACCGCCTGACCTCCATGGTCCAGGGCCGCGAGGTCGTCACCGAGCACATGGTGAACATCCAGGACTGGACGCCGCTGGTGGTCATCCCCCGCGGCGGCCGCCCCCTGCTGCCGAGCGACGAGAACCTCGTGGAGTTCATCCAGGAGATGGACCTGCGCCGCGGCGTCCTCTCCCGCACCATGACGTTCGAGGACGGGCAGGGCCGCCGCACCACCCTGCACACCCGCCAGTTCCAGTCGCTCGCCAACCGCCACATCGCGGCCATCGAGCTCACCGTGGTGGCCGAGAACTGGTCCGGCGACCTCACCGTGCGCTCGCTGATCGAGGGCCGCGTGGCCAACCTCAACGTCTCGGACGACCGCACGCTGGCCAACCACCACCTCGAGCCCTCGCAGGCCCGCGAGATCGACGGCGAGACCGTCCTGCTGGAGACGGTCACGAGCCAGTCCCGCATCCACGTGGCCGTGGCCGCCCGCACCCGGCAGGTGGCCCCCGTGGGCCACCACCAGCCGATCCGCCGCCCCGTGGACGACTCGCCCCTCGTCGCGGGCCAGGACATCCGCCTCCACGTGGAGGAGGGCGTGCCGCTCGTGCTGGAGAAGACCGCGGCCGTGGCCACCACGCACGACCACGCCAACGCCTCCGTGTGGGAGTCGGCGGTCAAGACCGTGCAGCGCGCGCAGAACTTCCGCAACCTGCTGACCCTGCACGAGCAGCGCTGGGGGATGAACTGGGACCGCTTCGCCGTGCGGATCGACCTCGCGAACGCGCACCGCAACCAGCGCCGCTCCACGGCGCAGCTCGCCGAGGGCGCCGAGTACGAGACCCCGGTGTTCGAGGCCGGCCGTTCCGCCTCCGTGGGCTCGGCCGTCACCGTGGGCAAGGACGGTGCATCCCTGCGCCAGCAGCTGGCCCTGAACCTGCACACCTTCCACGTGCTGCAGACGGCCTATGGCCGGCGTCGGGACCTGGACGCCTCCCTGGGCGCCCGCGGCCTGCACGGCGAGGGCTACCGCGGGCACATCTTCTGGGACGAGATCTACGTCTACCCGATGCTCACGCTGCGCCGCCCGGAGATCACCCGCGGCCTGCTGATGTACCGGTTCCGCCGCCTCGGCGAGGCCCGCGCCAACGCGCAGGCCGAGGGCTGGGCCGGCGCCATGTTCCCGTGGCAGTCCGGCGCGGACGGCGGCGAGGAGACCCCGACCGAGCTGTGGAACCCGCGCTCGCGCATGTGGATGCCGGACAACTCCCACAACCAGCGCCACGTCTCCCTGGACATCGCGTACTCGGTGCTGCGGTACATCGAGATCACCAAGGACGCCGCGTTCATCTCGGACTACGCCGCCGAGATGCTCGTGGAGATCTCCCGCTTCTTCGTGTCCATGACCCTGCACAACGCGGAGACGGACCGCTACGAGATCCACGGCGTCATGGGCCCGGACGAGTTCCACGACGGCTACCCGGAGACCCCCGGCTCGGGCCTGCGCAACAACGCGTACACCAACGTGCTGACCTCATGGGTCCTGGCCGAGACCGCACGCCTGGTCCGCTGGCTGGACACCCTCGACGACGGCCTCACCGAGGTCATGGAGGTCACCGAGGAGGAGATCGAGCGCTGGGAGGAGATCAGCGCGAGGCTCACGGTCCCGTTCTTCACCGAGGGCGAGGAGGCCGGCATCCTGGCGCAGTTCGAGGGCTACCAGGACCTGGAGGAGTTCGACTGGGACGCCTACCGCGCCACGTACGGCAACATCGGTCGCATGGACCTGATCCTGCAGGCGGAGGGCGACGCCACCAACCGGTACAAGCTCTCCAAGCAGGCCGACACCCTCATGCTCGGCTACCTGTTCTCTGCCGAGGAGCTCGACGAGATCCTGCGCCGCATGGGCTACGAGCTCCCGGAGGAGGCCTACCAGCGGATGGTGGCCTACTACGAGGCCCGCTCCACGCACGGCTCCACGCTCTCCCGTCTGGTGCACGCGTGGGTGGCGGCCCGCACGGACCCGGACCGCTCGTGGGACCTCTTCACGGAGGCGCTCGAGTCGGACCTCTCCGACACCCAGGGCGGCACCACGAAGGAGGGCATCCACCTCGGCCTCATGGCCGGCACCGTGGACACCGTCATCCGCTGCTACGCGGGCCTGGAGACGCGCGACGGCGTCGTGCGCCTCTCCCCGCGCCTGCCCTCCCAGCTGCCCGGCGCGCGCTTCACGATCCGGTGGCACCAGCAGCCGGTGGAGATCCACATGGCGCAGACGGAGGTGACCGTGCGGGCCGGCGACGGCATGTGGCATGAGGTCCCCATGGTCATCGCGGGCCAGGAGCACACGCTCTGCCCGGGCCAGGAGATCACGGTCCCGCTGGGCTGAGTCCTCCTCCCCCGGGCGCCAGGACTTTCGCGAGGGAAATCGTCGTCTCCATCCCGATCCGCTGGGAGGGAGACGACGATTTCCCTAGCGAAAACGCAGGGCCGCAGGGGGGCGGGGCGGGGTGCAGGTCAGCGGGTCGGCAGGACGGCCCGCACGGTCCAGCCGTCGCCCATCGGGCCGGCGGTGAGCGCGCCGCCGAACACGGCCACGCGCTCGCGCATGCCCGCCAGGCCGAAGCCGGAGGGGATGGCCGAGACCACCCGGCTGGCCCGCGGCTCGCCCGTGGTGAGCGGGCTGGTCACCTCGAGGACGAGGTGGCCGTCGTCGTCGAACCGGGAGCACAGGTGCACCGTGCCGCGGCGCGGAGTGTGCTTGAGGATGTTGGTCACGGACTCCTGCACCACGCGCAGCACCGTGAGCTCCATGGAGCGGGGCAGACGGTCGAGGTCCGCGAGGGTGCGCTCCACGGCGAAGCCGGCCGCGTGCAGGCGCGACTCGAACTCGTCGAAGCGGGCCGGCAGGTCCACGGCGATGTCGCCCTCGGCGGTCTGCGCGTTGCGGTCCGAGCCGCGCAGGGCCGTGAGCATGCGCCGCAGGTCCACGAGGGACTGGCGAGCGGCCTCCTCGATCGCCGTCTCCGAGGCGGCGCGCGCTGCGGGGTCGGTCTGGGTGGGCAGCATGGCCGCCTGCATGGTGATCACGGTGAGGCCGTGCGCGACGACGTCGGGGGTCCGGGCGCGGGCCAGGTCCAGGGCCTGGAGGCCGTCCTCGGCGGAGCCGACCACCTCCATGTCGTCGGCCTGCGCCACGAAGTGCTCCAGGGCGGTGCGCATGAGGGTCTGGTCGTCGGCCACGACTACACGGATCATGCCGTTCAGCCTAGGCGCGCGAGCGGGGCGGGCGCCTCCGCCGAAGGTCGGGATGTGGGCCCGCCTGCCGCTCACCGCGGCAGCAGGAACCAGCCCATCACGGACATGAGAACGATGCCGGCCAGCATGGTGGGGAACAGCACCGCGAACAGGGCGCCGCGGCTCACGGCCCAGCCGGGCATCTCCGAGGTCTGGGAGCCGGCGGCCATGCCGTGGGCCACCTGGATGCGTGCCGGGCCCGGGATGATGCCCCAGCCTGCGGCGGCGTTGTGGAGGCCGTTGGTCCATACGGGCGGCACGCCCAACGCGGCCCCCGTGTCCATCTGGAGCGGGCCGAAGAGCGCCATCGCGCCCGTGTTGGACGCCGTGATGAACCCGCCCAGGGCCGCGATGACGGGGACGGCCACCAGGTAGGACTCCCCCATGCCGCTGAGCGCGCCCGCCAGCGCGCCGGAGACCCCGCCCGCCGAGAGCGTCAGGCCGAACGCCACGTACAGCGCGTTGGGAATGGCGGTGCCCACCCACAGGCGCGCGGCCTCCCCGGGCACGGCGCGCCGCCCCGCGGCGTCCAGGTGCAGCAGGCGCACCCCCACGCCGACCGCCACGAACGCCCACAGCGCCGGGGTCCCGACGACGGACAGCGGCCCGCTCAGCGCGAGCGCGGACTCCGCCGTGGTGCCGATGACGGTGCCCACCATGAGCGTGAGGTACGGGACGACGTCGCGCCCCGGTCCGGGCGTGAGCCGGCCCCGACGGACCACGAGCAGCCAGGCCGCGGTGAGCACGAACGTGCCGAGGGCGCCCGCCGGCGCCGTGCCGACCAGCAGGTTCGCCCCCAGGATGAGCGCCCACTGGGCCACGCCCGAGAGCAGGGCGACCCCGATCCACGGGGCGAGACGGGCCGGGCCGGCGTCGAACCGCGTGCCCCGTGACCCCCGGAGCAGCAGGACCGTGACCACGCCCGCGAGCAGCGAGGCAGGGAGGTTGAACACCGCCGTGGTGACGCCGAGCTGCTGGAAGTCCAGGTGCCCCAGCCGGGCGCCCAGCAGGGTTCCCGGCGCCATGGACCCCCACGGCCCGATGGTGAGGGCGAGCACGGCCATCACCGCGGACCGGAACGCCGTGTACCCCAGGCCGATCAGCAGCGGCACGCCGACGATCAGCGAGACCCCGAAGCCCGTGACCGTCTCCAGGAACGGGATCACGCCGTGCACCATGAGCAGGCCCGTGGCGATCGAGGGACCCGCCCCCGCGGAGAGCCACTGCCCGAGGCGCTGGTGCGCACCGGTGTGCTCCATGACGCGGGAGAGCGTGATGCCGCCGGCGATGATCGCGAGGATCTCCAGGACCGTGGGCACGCCGCCGGCGACCGCGACGCCGAGCGCCCCCGGGTCCACGCCGAACACGGTGGGAGCCAGGACGGCGGCCAGCAGCGCGCCGGCGGCCGGGGCCACCCACGCGGGCACCTTCGTCAGCAGCAGGGCGAGGGTGAGGAGGATGGGGGCCAGCGACCACAGGACCTGCACACGCACCCCCTCTCCCGGGCCTCGGACCCACCCACTGTAGGCCCCTCCTCCTAGGATGGCGGCATGGCCATGACCCCCGTCTCCCCGCATGACGTCCTCTCCCCCGCGGTGCCCGTGTTCGCCGCCCCGATGGCCGGCGGGCCCTCGACGCCCGCGCTCGTCGCCGCCGTGCTGCGCGCGGGCGGGGGCGGCGTCCTGGCCGGCGGGATGCGAGCCCCGGAGGAGGTCCGCGCGCAGGTGGACGAGCTGCGGCGTCTCCTGACCGCCGGATCCCGGGGGGAGGAGCACTGGGGCGTGAACCTCTTCGTCCCGGACGCGGTCAACACCGCCGTCCCGGCGGGGGCGCGCACCGCCGCCGCGCGCGCCCGTCGGCGCGACGACGTCGCCGCCTACCGCGAGCGCCTCGCGCCGGTGGCGGAGGAGCTCGGCGCGGCCCTGCCCACGATCGAGGACGCCACCCCGGACCCGGACGCCGAGCGGGACGCCTTCGAGGCGATGCTGGCCGCGGCCGAGGAGCAGGCCTGGCCGATGGTGACCTTCACGTTCGGACTGCCCGCCGCAGAGGTCTTCGGCCGGCTCGCCGCCGCGGGCATCGTGGCCGGGGTCACCGTGACGAGCACGGCCGAGGCGCGCGCGGCCGTGCGGAACGGGGCGGCGTTCCTCGTGGTGCAGGGCCCGGAGGCGGGAGGCCACCGCGGCACGCTGGACCCGGCCGCGGACCCGGGGACCACGGGAGCCGTCGCCCTTGTGGCGGAGGTGTCCGCCGCCGTCGGGCCGGGCATGCCGCTCGTGGCGGCGGGCGGCGTCGCCTCCGCGGCGCCGGTCCGCACCCTCCTCGGCACGGGCGCCACCGCCGTGGCCGCGGGCACCGCGTTCCTGCTCACGCCCGAGGCGGGCACCTCGGCGGCGCACCGCGAGGGCCTGCGGCAGGCCGCGGCGGGCGTGGCCTTCACCGGCGACGACGGCGCGGCCGACACCGCCGTGACCCGCGCCTACACGGGGCGCTGGGCACGGTCCCTGCGGACCCCCTTCATGGCGGCGTTCCCGGACGCGCCGGCTGCGTACCCGGAGGTCAACGTGCTCACGACGGGGCTGCGCGCCGCGGCCGCCCAGCGCGGGGACCTGGGCCGCGTGCACCTGTGGGCCGGCACCGGCGCGGGCCGCGTGCGGGAGGCGGACGCCGCCGCCGTGCTGGCCTCCCTCGACCCCCGCTGAGCGCCCCCGAGGCCCGCTCCGAGACCCGTCGTGCCGGGGGCGTCATCCCCCGGTCTGACGCGCGGCGAGCGGCCACGCCCCTAGGCTGGCCCGCGTGAACCCCCTGCACCGGATCGACCAGTGGATGCGCGCCCACCCGGTGCGCACCGACGTGATCGCCACGGTCCTGCTGCTCCTGGTGTTCGGCGCGGGGCCGTGGGTCATGCTGGGCACGCTCGCGGGCCCGGCTCCGGTCGAGGCCGCGATCGCCATCGTGCTCTCCGCAGGGATGGTCCTCCCGTGGGCGGCCCGCCGCACGCGGCCGGTCGCCTCGGCCGTCGTCGTCGTGGTGTTCGCCGTGCTCCACCTGCTGTTCGGCCCGGAGTTCAGCGCGGTGCTCGTGCTCGTGCCGATGACGGTCTACAACCTCGCGGCCAACGCCCCGCGGTGGGTCTCGTTCGCGGGCCTGCTGACCGCGCTCGCGGGCGGCCTGCTCAACGGCCTGCGCGTATGGCTGTTCCCCGCGGCGTTCACCGGCGCCGAGGGCGTGCAGTCCCCGCCCACGCTCGAGGCGTTCGTCATCATGACGATCGGCTGCGGCTCCGTGGTGCTGACGGCGTGGGCGTTCGGGGACACCGTGCGCCACCGGCGGCTGGCCCTGCGCGCTCTCGAGGACCGCGCCCGCCGGCTCGAGACGCAGGCGCGCCAGGAGCGCCAGCTGGCCGCCGCGGACGAGCGCAACCACATCGCCCGGGAGATGCACGACATCGTGGCCCACTCGTTGCAGGTGATCATCTCCCAGTCCGACGGCGCCCGGTACGCCGCGGCCGCCAGGCCCGAGATCGCCGTGCAGGCGCTCGGCACCATCGGGCAGACGGGCCGCGCGGCGCTGGCGGACATGCGCCAGCTGCTCGGCGTGCTCCGGGAGACCGGCCAGACCGTGGCCGGGGTGCCCGGCATCGCGGAGTCCGGGACGGGCGCGGGGACCGTGGAGCCCTCCGCGCCGTCGACGCCCCGCGCCCCCGGCCCCGCCGCCTCGCCCGGCGGCCTCGGCTCCCGTCCCGTGGAGCACCGCCCGCAGCCCCGACTGGCGGACGTGCCCTCGCTCGTCGACACCATGCGCCTCTCCGGCCTCGAGATCTCGCTCCTGGAGACGGGCACCCCACGCCGTGCGCTCCCGGCGGGCGGTGAGCTCACGGCGTACCGGATCGTGCAGGAGGCGCTCACCAACACGCTGCGGCACGGCGGCCCGCGGGCGCGCGCCTTCGTGACCCTCGCGTGGACCGCCCGCGGGCTGGACATCCAGGCCGACGACGACGGGCGGGGCGCCGGCGCCGACCCCGCCACGGCAGGCTCGGGCCAGGGGCTGCGCGGGCTCGCCGAGCGCGTGACCCTGTTCGGGGGCACCGTGGAGACCGGCCCGCGCGTCGGGGCCGGGTTCCGCGTGAGCGCGCACCTGCCCTACTCCGCGGTCTAGAGCCCGCCGCCGAGAGGCCGCCGCCGAACACCCGCCCCCGGACACCCGCCCCCGGACACCCGCCGTCGAACACCCGCCGTCGAACACCCGCCCGCGTCTCTGCCGGGCGCAGTATTGCCAAGCAACCACGGGGGTCACCTGGCAGTACTGCGCCCGGCGGCATGAGAGCCGTCCGTCTGAGAGGATCCGAGCATGAGCACTGCCCCCGAGCGCACCGACCCGTCCGACGCCCCCATCCGCGTGGCCCTCGTGGACGATCAGGCCCTGATCCGCGGAGGGCTGGCCATGCTCGTGGACTCCCAGCCGGACCTCACGGTCGTGGCCGAGGCCGGCAGCGGGCGCGAGGCCGCTGGCTCGGTCGCCGTGGCGAGCGCCGACGTCGTGCTCATGGACGTGCGCATGCCGGAGATGGACGGGATCGAGGCCACGCGCGCCCTCCTGCGCCTCCCCCACGCGCCGCGCGTCGTCGTGCTGACCACCTTCGACCTCGACGAGTACGCGCTCGAAGCGATCGAGGCCGGGGCGAGCGGCTTCCTCCTCAAGGACGCCCCGCCCGAGCAGCTGCTCTCCGCGATCCGCACCGTGCACCGCGGCGACGCCGTGATCGCCCCGTCCACCACACGCCGTCTGCTGCAGCACATGGCGCCCCGCCTGCGCACGGACCAGGCCCGCACCTCCGAGTGCGCCGCGGAGCAGACCGCCGTCGACTCGCTCACCCCGCGCGAGCGCGAGGTGCTCGTGCTCATGGCCCAGGGCTCGTCCAACCTGGAGATCGCCGCGCAGCTCGTGCTCTCCGAGGCCACGGTGAAGACCCACGTGGGCCGCGTGCTCGCCAAGCTCGGCGCGCGGGACCGCGTGCACGCGGTGCTCACGGCGCTCCGCGCAGGCCTCGTGCAGTACTGAGGCCGCCGCGTCGGACCGGCGCCGGCGCCCGGCCGAGCCGCCGCAGCGGACGGCCCTCACCGTTCATACCCGGGTATGACACCCGCCCGAGGGGAAGTCATCCGGACGGCGGTCCCGCCCGCGCGCCGCGCCCCGGATGATGGAGTCACAGCGCCCCGATGGGCCTGTCTCGTACCCGGGGAGTGACCGCCATGACCACGATGCACACCGAGCCCCAGCCGACGGCACCGCACGAGTCGGCACCGACCAGCGCCGCGGCACCCACCCGTCCCACCGGCCCCGCCGGCCGCGGGAGCACCTCCACGGTCAGGGACGAGCGCGACGGCGACTGCCTCGTGTTCTTCGTCTGCCTCGTCACCGGCGCGCTGGCCATGCTCGGCCTCGCCCTGCTCACCGACCTCGAGGGCCTGCCGCGCCTCCTGCTCACCGGGGCCATCACCACGCTGGCCGGGGTGAGCGTCTCCGTGCTCTGCCGCACGGAGGACTGAGCCGCGCTCAGCCCGCCGTGGGCCGCAGCCCGCGCAGGTACACGTCGAGCAGCCAGTCGTTCTGCTCGGGGAAGCGGTCCAGCACGTCCGAGGTGAGCGGCCTCGTGAGCGTGAGCAGCCCCATGAAGTAGTGCCGGGCCGTCAGGTCCTCCCCCACGAGGCCCGCCTCGGCCGCCATCGCCACCGCCCGGTCGGCGAGGTCGAGGATCTCCTCCTCGGCCTCGTCGAAGAGGTCGTGCTGCGGGAGGTCGCGGGCCGTGACCGAGTCCAGCGCGGCCAGCATGGACGTCAGGTTCACCTCGGCCAGCTCGCTCGCGAGCCGGCGCCACCGCTCCTCCGGGTCCCCCACGCCCGCGATGAAGCGGGTGAGGATGCGGCGGATGCGCACCACCACCTGCTCGAGGACGGCCGTGAGCAGGTCGCGCCGGGTGGGGAAGTGCCGGTACAGCGTCCCCACGCCGAGACCGGCCTCCTGCGCCACGGCGCGCAGGGACATCCCGGCGCCCTGCTCCTGGAGCAGGTGTGCGGCCGCGGCCAGCAGGTCCTGGCGGTTGGCGCGGGCGTCGGCTCTCATGCCCCTATCCTCCCATCCTCCTCAGGTCAGGTGTCGGTCCACCCCCGGTATGACCCGAGGCGCGCCGCAGTCCATCCCGTGCTCCGATCCCGTGCGGGCGGTGCCCGCGGGAGGGTGGGCCCATGAGCACCGCAGCCGCCTCGCCCCGCGACCACACCTCCCCCACCGCCGGCCACGCCGTCGCGTCCTCCCCGCTCGCCACCGGTGCGCCCGGACCCGCCGCCACCACGACGACGGCGCACGCCGTCTCGGCGCGCGCCCTCACCCGCTCCTACGGGAAGGGCGACGCGCAGGTGCACGCCCTGCGGGGCGTGGACGTGGACTTCGAGACCGGCCGCTTCACCGCGATCATGGGCCCGTCCGGCTCGGGCAAGTCCACGCTCATGCACTGCCTCGCGGGCCTCGACACCCCGACCTCCGGGTCCGTGATGCTGGGCGGCACCGAGATCACGGGCCTGGACGACACCGCGCTGACCCGCCTGCGCCGGGACCGGGTCGGCTTCGTGTTCCAGTCCTTCAACCTCGTCCCCACCCTCACCGCGGAGCAGAACATCGTGCTGCCGCTCGAGCTGGCGTCGAGGAAGCCGGACCGCGCGTGGCTCGAGGAGATCACCGCGACGCTCGGCCTCACGGACCGCCTGAAGCACCGCCCGCACGAGCTCTCGGGCGGCCAGCAGCAGCGCGTCGCCGTCGCCCGCGCCCTGCTCACCCGCCCGGACGTGGTGTTCGGCGACGAGCCCACCGGCAACCTGGACACCGCCGCCTCCGCGGAGGTCATGGGCCTGCTGCGCCGCTCCACGCGGGAGATGGGCCAGACCATCATCATGGTCACGCATGACCCCGTGGCGGCCTCCGCCGCGGACCGCGTGGTGCTGCTCGCCGACGGCGTGCTGGCCGGCGAGCTGATCGGCCCCACGGTGGAGTCCGTCACCGAGGCCATGACGGCGCTGTCCACGGGTGCGGCGCAGGGCGCCTCGGCCTCCGTGCGGGGCGGGGTGCGCTGAGCATGTGGACCGTCGCCCTCTCCCAGCTGCGGACGCAGCCGCGCCGCTACATCTCCGTCATCCTGGCCATCCTCATCGGCACGATGTTCCTGGCCGCCTCCTTCCTCGTCTCCTCGAGCGGCCAGGCCACCCTGCGCACCACGCTCGGCAACACGTACGCCGCCGGCGACCTCGTGGTCCTGCCGAAGGCCTCCGACTCCTCCGCCGAGGACCCCACGGCCGCCTTCCCCGGCCTGGCCGGCACGGTGGGGCAGCCCGGCCCGCTCGGGCGGATCGAGGGCGTCGAGGAGGCCTACTCCACGCAGCTGACGTGGGCGACCGCGACCACGGGGGACGCGGACTTCGGCGCGATCGTCCAGCCGGTGCCCCGCGACTCCTCCCTGATCGCCGTCTCCCTCACGGAGGGCTCCTACCCCGCCCCCGCCGATCCGCGCGGCATCGCCCTGGACACCTCCACCGCCGAGCGGGAGGGCGTGGCCGTCGGCGACGTCGTGACCCTCTCCGGCGATCCGGTGGGCGGCACCACCGAGGCCACCGTGACCGGCCTGACCACGCCCTCCCCCGATCCCACCCTCTCCTCGGGCGGGCAGATCTGGGCGGGAGGGCCCACGGTGGCGGCCGTGCAGGAGCCGCAGGTCGGCGATGCCGGCGCCGTGGACGCCTACAGCCCCCACGTGCTGCTGCGCCTGACCGACGGCGCGGACCGGGACGCTGTCGCCTCGGCCGTCACCGGCGTCCTCACGGAGCGCGGCGTGTCCGCCGAGGTCCGCACCCCGGACGACGCCGCACGCGCCACCCTGGCCGACGCCAGCGGCGGCACGGACGTCTTCGGCTGGATCCTCGGCGGCTTCGCCGCCCTGGCCCTGCTGGTCACGGCCCTCGTCATCGCCAACACCTTCCAGGTGCTCGTCGCCCAGCGCACGCGTGACCTCGCGCTGCTGCGCACCCTCGGCTCCACGGCGGGGCAGGTCCGCACCTCCGTGCTCGTGGAGGCGCTCGTGGTGGGCCTGATCGGCTCCGTGCTCGGCGTCGTCCTCGCCGTCGCCGCGACCGCGGGCCTCGTGGCCGCCGTCCGCGCGATGTTCGAGATGAACACCCTCACCTTCGCCGCCGATCCGGTGACCCTGCTGGTCACCGTCCTGGTCGGCGTCCTCGTGACGCTCGCCGCCGCGATCGCCCCGGCCCTCGCCGCCACCCGCGTCTCCCCGCTGCAGGCCCTGCGGCCCGCGGAGGAGGTCCGCGCGGCCTCCCGCGGCGGCGTGGTGCGCACCGTGATCGGCACCGTGCTGGCCGTGGGCGGCACCGCCCTCATGCTGTTCGGTGCGTTCGCCCCCGAGCCGCTGTCCGCGATCGGCGGCGGAGCGCTCTCCTTCCTCGGCGTGTTCCTGCTGGCCTCGCTGTTCGTGCCGGCCGCCGTGCGCGGCGCGTCCGTGCTGGCCCGCCCGGCCGGCGTGCCCGGCCGCCTCGCGGGCCTGAACGCCACGCGGCACCGCTCGCGCACCGCGGCCACGGCCGCCGCCCTCCTGGTGGGCACCACCCTCGTGGCGCTCTTCCTGACGGGCGGGCGCACCGCGCAGGTCACGACCAACCTGGCCCTGGACGCCGCCTACCCCGTGGACCTCGTCGTCTCGGTGCCCGCCGGCGCGGACGCCGCAGCCGCCGCCGAGCGCGTGCGCGGGGTGGACGACGTCGGCGCCGTGGCCCTGGCCGTGCCGGTCGGGACCACGGAGAACGGCTCCACCGTGCTCGCCGCGCCGAGCGCCGCCCTGCGTGGCGCCGTCGCCGACCTGCCCCCGGACGAGGAGGCGCGCCTCGGCCAGCCGGGCACCGTGTTCGTCCCCGAGTGGGTGGAGGGCGACGTCCCGGCCACCGTGGCCGGCGCCGAGCGGACCCTCGCCCCCGTGCGCAGCGGCTCGCTCGGCTCGGGCGTGTACGTCGCCGAGGAGACCGCGCGCGCCGCCGGGTGGGACGGGGCGCCCGTGGCCTTCGACGGCGGGGTCACCGTGCCCAGCCAGCTGCTCGTGGCCCTGTCGGGCAACGTGCCCGTGAACGAGCTGCAGGCCCTCGCCGACGACGTCACCGAGGCGGCCGGCTCCGGCGCCGTCATCATGGACGGCGGCGCCCCGACGCGCGCCGTGTACGCCCAGATCATCGACGCGATGCTGTGGATCGTGGTGGCGCTGCTGGCCGTGTCCGTGCTGATCGCGCTGGTCGGCGTGGCCAACACGCTGAGCCTCTCCGTGATCGAGCGGACGCGCGAGAACGCGCTGCTGCGGGCCCTGGGCCTGACGCGGGGCGGGCTGCGCGGGATGATCGCGATCGAGTCCGTGCTGATCGCCGGAGTGGCCGCCCTGCTGGGCTGCGCGCTCGGCGTGTTCTACGGATGGGCCGGCTCCCAGCTCATCCTGGGCGACCTGCTCGCGAACTCGGGCGGATCCTCCGTGGTGCGTCCCACCGTTCCGTGGCTCGAGCTGGCCCTCATCGTGCTGGTGGCCGCCCTCGCCGGACTGGCGGCGGCGCTGCTGCCCGCTCGTCGGGCGGCGAACCTGAGCCCCGTGGAGGGCCTGGCGGCCGTGTGATGCGGGCCCGGCCGCCGGGCGCTCCGGGCCCGGCGGCCGGGTGGCCCGCGAGAGACGCCCAGGGCTCCCCGGCGGCGCGCCGCCGACTGCAGACAAGCTCGGCGCCGCCGTCTAGCGTGGGCCCCATGAGCGAGACCTCCGTCACGAACCTCTCCGCCACCCCCGATCAGCCCGCCGTCACCGTCGGCTCCCCCGTGTGGATCGACTACACCGCCGTCGACTTCCCCGCACAGCGCGCCTTCTACGAGGCGCTGTTCGGCTGGACCTTCGAGGACCAGGGCGAGGAGTACGGCCACTACATGATGATCCGCAAGGACGACGCCACCGTGGGCGGCGCGATGGACGCGGCCGACCTGCCGCCCGCACCCGAGGGCATGCCGCCGGCCGTGTGGACGGTGTACCTCAAGACCGAGGACATCGACCGGACGATGGAGCTCGTGGCCGAGCACGGCGGGACCGTGGTCAATGAGCCGATGGACGTGGGCCCGCTCGGCCGCATGGCGATCGTGGAGAGCGCCGGCGGCGAGGCACTGGGCTTCTGGGAGCCGGGCGAGTTCCCCGGCCACGACCTGCCGCTGACCCCCGGCACCTCCGTGTGGTTCGAGGTGATGTCCACGGACGTCGCCGCGGACGCCGCGTTCTACCGGAACGTGGCCGGCTGGGACGTGGTCCCGATGCGCGGGGACGCCCCGGACGACGACGGCGCGGCGGGCGACGTCGACCCCGGTGCCGCCGGCGAGGGCCCCGCGTACGCCACGAACTTCGCCTACGAGGACTCCACCGCTGGCCTGTGCGACGCGACCCCGTGGCTGCCCGAGGGCACCCCGAGCTACTGGCGCCCCTACTTCCAGGTCACGGACATGGAGGAGGCCGTGCGCGTCGTGGCGGAGCACGGCGGCCGCGTCGTGGACGGGCCGATGGACTCGCCGTTCGGCGTCGTCGCCTCGGTGCTGGACCCGGCCGGCGCGACGTTCCAGCTGAACCAGCCGCCGCGCGGATGAGGGCGGCGCTGCCCGCCGCTCCTCCACGACGCGCCCACTCCAGCCCCTCGTGGTGACCCGCCGCGTCGGCGGCATGCGCGCGGCGTCGGATCTCCCCCGCGCGGGGGAGGTGCCCCCGCCGCACCCGTCGCTAGGGTGGGGCGCATGCCCGCCACCCCTGCCGTCGACGTCGTCCCGAGCCCCCCGGACGTGGCCGTCGGCGGCGCCGCCTCCGGCGGCGGGCACCCCCTCGTGCGCGCGCTGTCCCCCCGCTGGCGGCGCGCAGACGCGATCCTCGCCGCGGTGCTCGTGGTGGCCGGCGTCGAGCTGGCCTACCTCTCCGACTTCCTGGGCTCGATGCCGTGGAGGCAGGACGTCGGCTGGGTCGCCCTCGGCGCCGTCGCCCTGGCCCTCCCCCTCGCGTGGCGCCGGCGCTTCCCGGTGGCCGTCGCCGCGGTCGTCTCGCTGACGTACTTCGCGGTCTCCACGTGGGTGGGCGTCGAGCTCTACGCCTCGCAGGTGGTGCTGTTCCTCGCCTTCTACACGGTGGGGGCGTGGTGCCCGGACCGGCGGCGCGCGTTCTGGGCACGCACCGGGATCGCGGCGGTCATGGCCGTGTGGCTCGCGTGGGTCATGGTGGACGGCTTCAGCGACCCCGAGGTCGGCGAGCGCGGCGTGAACGCGTACTTCGCCATGGCCGGCATCCAGACCCTCGTCAACCTCGCCTACTTCGGCGCGGCGTGGCTCTTCGGGGACCGCGCGTGGCGCCAGGCGCTCGCCCGCCAGGACCTCGAGGCCGCCCATGCGGAGATCCACGCCCAGCAGGAGCGGCTCGCCGAGCAGGCCGTGTCCCTCGAGCGGCTGCGGATCGCCCGCGAGCTGCACGACGTCGTCGCACACCACGTCACCGCCATGGGCGTGCAGGCCGGCGCGGCACGGCTCACCCTGGCCGCGGACCCCGACGCCGCCGCGCGCCACCTGCACGGCGTCGAGTCCTCCGCCCGCGAGGCGGTCGCCGAGCTCAAGACCATGGTCCACACCCTGCGCGACGACGCCGGCGCACACTCCGCCCTCCCCACCCTCGAGGACCTCGAGGGCCTCGTGGAGGAGGCACGGTCGGCGGGCCAGGACGTGCGCCTCACGCGGATCGGCCCCCCGCCCTCGCTCACCCCGCCCGCCGAGCTCGCCCTGTACCGGGTGGCGCAGGAGGGCCTCACCAACGCGCGCAAGCACGCGGGGCCGCGCGCCGCCGTCGAGGTGCGGCTGCGCACAGAGCCGGACCGCGTGGAGCTCGAGGTCAGCGACGACGGACGGGGCGCCCGCTCGGCCGGCCTCGCCTCCGGTGCCGGGCTGGGCCTGGTGGGCATGCAGGAGCGCGTCGCGTCGGTGGGCGGCGCGGTGCAGGCCGGACCGAAGGACTCCGGCGGATGGCTCGTGCGGGCCGAGGTGCCCGCCGTGATCGAGGAGGAGACCCCATGACCCTGCGCGTCCTGCTGGTGGACGACCAGCCCCTGATCCGCGTGGGCTTCACCGCGATCCTGCGCTCCCAGCCCGACCTGGAGGTGGTGGGCGAGGCCGGGGACGGGGAGGACGCGCTTCGCCTGGCCGCCGAGACGGACCCCGACGTGGTCTGCATGGACGTGCAGATGCCGCGGCTGGACGGCGTGGAGGCCACGCGTCGGCTGGTGGCGGGCGGCACGCGGGCCGCCGTGCTCATCCTCACGACCTTCGACACGGACGAGGCGCTCTTCGCCGCCCTGACGGCCGGGGCCGCGGGCTTCCTGCTGAAGTCGGCCGGGCCGGAGGAGCTGATCGAGGCCGTGCGCGTGCTCGGCCGCGGCGACGCCCTGCTGGACCCCCAGGTCACGCGCCGGGTGCTGCAGCGCATGACCGCCGGGGCCGGGGCGGCGCCGCCCCCGGCGGACGCGGCTCCCGCGGACCCGGCACCCGCGGACCCGGCACGCGCGGACCCCCTGCCCGCCGGGCCTGCGCGCGGCGTCGGGTCCGGAGCCGGGGCTGGGGACGGCGTCGGGCTGACGGCCCGGGAGGCCGAGGTGCTGCGCGCGATGGCCCGCGGGCTCTCCAACGGGGAGATCGCGCGCGAGCTGTTCGTGGGGGAGGCGACCGTGAAGACCCACGTGTCCAACGTGCTCCTGAAGACCGGCGCCCGGGACCGCGTGCACGCGGTGATCTGGGCGTTCCAGCGCGGGATGGCGGGCTGACGGGCGCGCCCCCCGACGCCTCCCCCGATGCGGACGGGCGGCTCCCGTCCGGCGGCCCCCTCCCCCGCCCGGGGGAGAGGCGTCCCCGGCCGAAGTTCACCCCGGCGGCGGAGGCGCCGGCCGACGTCGTCTCCCTAGCCTGATGCCATGATCAGCGTGACAGGCGTGAACAAGTCCTTCGGCGCGGCCCACGTGCTCAAGGACCTCTCCTTCGACATCCGCCCGGGCCTCATGACGGGATTCGTGGGCGGCAACGGCGCGGGCAAGACCACCACCATGCGCATCCTGCTCGGCGTGCTCACGCCGGACTCGGGGAGCATCGACGTGGACGGCGCGCCCATCACCGCGGACTACCGTGCGGGCATCGGCTACATGCCGGAGGAGCGTGGGCTGTACCCCAAGATGGCGGTGCTGGACCAGCTCGTCTACCTGGGGCGGCTGCACGGGATGGGCGGGGCGGCGGCGAAGGCCCGCGGGCTGGAGATGCTCGAGCGGCTCGGCCTCGCCGAGCGCGCCGGGAGCCGGCTGGAGGAGCTCTCCCTCGGCAACCAGCAGCGCGCCCAGATCGCGGCGGCGCTCGTGCACGAGCCCGTGGCCCTCGTGCTCGACGAGCCGTTCTCCGGCCTCGACCCGAACGCCGTCGCCACCACCCTGCAGGTGCTGCGCGAGACCGCGGACACCGGCGTGCCGGTGCTGTTCTCCTCCCACCAGCTCGACGTGGTGGAGCGCCTGTGCGACGAGCTGGTGATCCTGGCGGACGGCCGCGTCCGCGCCGCCGGCACCCGCGCACAGCTGCTCGCCGCCCACGCCGAGCCCGAATGGGAGCTCGTCGCCGACACCGACACCGGCTGGGTGCGCGGGATGCAGGGGGTGGAGGTCCTCGCCTTCGACGGCGGCCGCGCCCGCTTCCGCGCCGTCGACGAGGCCGCCGCGCAGTCCGTCCTCGGCGAGGCCGTCACCCGGGGCGGCGTCCGCCGCTTCGGCCCCGTCCCCCGCACCCTGCACGAGATCTTCACGGAGGTCACCCGATGAGCGCCGCCCACCCCGCACCGATGCCGGCCACGGGCCCGTCGCACCAGGTCGCCGGAGTCACCCCGACGCCCGCGCCGCGGCTCCGCCGATCCCGCCGCACCCCGTTCTGGGCCGCCGTCGGCACCGTGGCCGCCCGCGAGATGCGGGTCAAGGCCGCTTCCAAGGCGTTCGTGATCACGACGCTCATCGTGATCGCGGCGGCGCTGGCCGCGACCCTGCTCGCCCCGCGACTGGGCGAGCTGCTCGCCGGCGACGCGACGCGCGTGGCCGCCGTCGAGCAGACCGCCCCGGCGGTGGGCGCCCTCGGCGAGGGCTACGAGACGCGGACCGTGGGCGACGTGGCCGCGGCGCGGGCCGCGGTGGAGAGCGGGGAGGTGAGCGCCGCCGTCGTGCCGGACCCGCAGAGCCCGTCCGGACTGGGCGTGCTGGCGATGACCGACGTGCCCACCGACCTGGTGCAGGCGCTGTCCACCAGCCCGTCGGTGGCGCTGCTGGACCCGACCGCGCCGAGCCCGCTGCTGCGCTCCTTCATCGCCCTGGGCTTCGGGCTGGTGTTCTTCATGGCCGCGGTGACGTTCGGCCAGCAGATCGCGGTGTCCGTGATCGAGGAGAAGCAGTCGCGGATCGTGGAGATCCTCCTGGCCGCCGTGCCCGCGCGCGCCATGATGGCCGGCAAGGTGCTGGGCAACGCGGCGATGGCGATCCTGCAGGTCGCGCTCGTGGCCGGGGCCCTGCTGCTGGGGATGCAGATCAACGGCGACGTGCTGCCGCTGGACGGCCTGGGCGTGCCGATCCTGTGGTTCGTGGTGCTGTTCAGCATCGGCTTCGTGATGCTCGCGGCGCTGTACGCGGCGGCGGCGTCCATGGTGTCGCGGCAGGAGGACATCGGCTCCACGTCCATGCCCGTGATGCTGATGATCATGCTCCCGTACGTCGGGGTGATCATGTTCAACGACAACCCGGACGCGCTGCGGATCATGAGCTGGATCCCGTTCTCGGCGCCGGTGGCCGTGCCGCTGCGGATCTTCCTGGGGCAGGGGCAGAGGTGGGAGCACGTGCTCTCGCTCGGGATCCTCGTGGCGGCGACCGCCCTGGCCATCTGGCTCGCGGCAGCGATCTACGAGAGGTCCATCCTGCGGACCGGCAAGGCGCTGACGTGGCGGAAGGCGCTGCGGGGCTGACGCGCGGGGTGAGGTCGCCGCGCACCACGACGTCGTCCGGAGCGGTCAGGCGCGAGGCGCGGAGCGCGGGGCGCCGCCTCGGGCTCAGCCGTGGATGCCGTACTCCTTGAGCATCCTCTTGGCCTCCTTGGTGCCGGCCTGCTGCAGCTGGAGCAGCTGGGCGTAGATGCCTCCGCTGCGCGAGAGCTCCGCGGGCGTCCCGATCTCCTCCACGCGACCGGCGCGCAGCGTGACGATCCGGTCCACGGAGGCGATCGTGCTCAGGCGGTGCGCCACGATCAGGCTCGTCCGGCCCACCATGAGCTCCTCGAGCGCGGCCTGCACGAGGCGCTCGGAACGGGTGTCGAGGGCGGACGTGGCCTCGTCCAGCACCAGGATCGGCGCGTCCTTGAGCACCGCCCGCGCCACCGCGATGCGCTGCTTCTGCCCGCCGGAGAGCCGCAGGCCGCGCTCGCCGATGATCTGCTCGTAGCCGTGGTCGAAGCCCTCCACGAACGAGTCCGCGTACGCCGCCTTCGCCGCGGCGCGCACCCGCTCGTCGGTGGCGTCCGGGTCGGCGTAGGCGATGTTCTCCCGCACGGTCCCGGAGAACAGGAACGGCTCCTGGAACACGGTGGCGATCGAGCCGCGCACCGCGGCCAGGTCCAGCCCCGCGACGTCGTTCCCGAACACCTCGATCCGCCCGTCTCCCACGGGATAGAGCCCCATGAGCAGGTTCGTGATCGTGGACTTGCCGCCGCCGGACTCCCCCACGAATGCGATCTTCTCGCCCACGCCCGCCTCGAAGG
Organism: Micrococcus sp. NPDC078436; assembly: GCF_040702705.1. NCBI lineage: Bacteria > Bacillati > Actinomycetota > Actinomycetes > Micrococcales > Micrococcaceae > Micrococcus > Micrococcus sp. NPDC078436. Next base: position 20,358 of record NZ_JBFBLX010000016.1, read on the forward strand.
TGACGCGGTCGAGCACGGGGCGGGCGGCGTCGTCGTCGTAGGCGAACGTCACGTCCGTGAAGCGGACGGCGGGGACGTCCGCGGGAAGCGGCACTGTCTCGCCCTCGACGACGTCGGCGCGCGCCTCCGCCGGCCCGTTCGGGACAGCACGCACCTCCCCCGCCTCGAGCGCCCGTCCGCCCGCGCGCTCCCGCTCCTCCTCGAGCACGGCGAAGTAGTCCTTCGACCCGGCCACGGCGCGCTGCGCGGAGTCCACGAGGTAGCTCATGGAGAAGATCGGCTGGCGGGCCATGTTCATCAGCTGCAGGAGGATCACCATGTCCCCCACCGAGAACAGCCCCTGCGCCGTCCGCACGAACACGATGAGGTACATCAGCCCGAAGACCACGTTCATGGCGAGCCGGCGCCACGCGTCCATGCCGTGCCAGAACCGGGACTGCGTGCGGGTGAGCCCCACGGTCTTGGTGAACCGCTCGCGGAACCCGGCGAGCTCGTGCTCCTGCCGGTTGTAGGCGCGCACCACGGCCATCTGGGAGACCACCTCGGCGAAGCGTCCCGAGGCGACGTCCACCTCGGTGTTCTTCTCCCCCTCCCACACCTGCCACTTCGTCGAGGTCTTGGCGGTGAGCCACATGTACACGGGGAACACCACGGCCAGCAGGACCGCGAGGGGCCACCAGTAGAACCCCGTGATCACCAGGACCGCGGCGGTGGTGATGAGCATGGTGAACGCGTTGTTCGCGAAGAACTGCAGGAACTGGGTGAGCTCCGTGATGGAGCGGTTCAGCCGGTTGGTGATGCGGCCGGTGAGCGCGGTGTCGAAGTACCGCTGCGGCAGGTGCAGCAGGTGCTCGAAGTACCGCGTGGAGAGGACGGTTCGCATGCGCGCGGCCATCACGTCTCCCCAGTAGCCGCCCACGCTCACCACCGCGGTGGTGGCCACCTCGACGCCGAGGAACGCCAGCGCCAGCCAGGTCACGGCGGTCACGGCCTCCTCCACGGAGGTCCGCCCGGCCACGGCGTCCACGATCCGGTCCGTGGCCGCGCCGATGAGGAACGGGGTGGCGAGGCTGAGCAGCGCGGCCAGCACGGAGCTGACGGCGATGCCGAGGTAGAGCGGGTTCAGCTGGGGCGCGAAGCGCAGGATGCGCAGCAGGGATGTCACCCGTTCAGGGTAGTGGCGCCCCCGGACACCGTCGCGCGGTCCGAGGTACGGCCGGACGTCGTCCGTGCCGAACTCCGACCGTCCCGCTCAGAACATTGGCGCCGCGGCGACGGCGGCCAGCACCGGCACCAGCAGCGGGGCCACGGCGTACCCCGCAGGGGCGGCGGGCGCGGCGGGGTCCATCCAGTGGAGCTGGACGATCTCGTCCGTGGGGGCGGGGACCTCGTGCCGGGCGATGGGCCGCCAGAGGGCGAAGACCTCGGAGTGCAGGCGCGCGTCGGGCTCGTTGGCGGCGGCGGTGTCCCACGCGCCGAGGTGGGTGAGCTCCTCGCGGCCCAGGCGGAGACCGGTCTCCTCGGCCACCTCGCGCACCGCGGTGTCCACGGCCGCCTCGCCGGGGAAGTGCTTGCCGCCGGGGAACATGAACATGGCGGTGCCGGCCTTGCGCACGGTGAGCACCCGGCGGTCCGGGCGGGCCATCACGACGGCGGCCACGCGGATCTGCTCGGCCGCCGCGGGGACGGCGGAGGAGGGGTCGCTCATGCCCCCATCATGCCTGGTCGCCCGTCAGAAGAGCGTCAGCGCGATCTTCGCGGCGATTCCCAGCATGACCACGCCGACCACGGCGTCCACGATCCGCCACGTGCGCGGGGAGTCCATGTACGGAGCCAGCCGCGTGCCGCCCCAGCCGAGCACGAGGAACCACAGGGCCGAACCGGTGACCGCGCCGGCGGCATACACCCACTTCGCCTCGCCGTAGGTCTGCGCGAAGGTGCCCATCATCACCACGGTGTCGAGGATCGCGTGCGGGTTGAGCAGGGAGACGGAGAGGGCGAGCAGGACGACGCGTCGCAGGGGGCTCTGCACCGGGCCGTGGGCCGCGCGGCGCGGGGTCACGCGCGTCTTCACGGCCACGGCGCCGCCGGTGGGGAGCGCGGCGACGTCGACGCGCCCACCGCCGGATCCCGCACCGCCCGCGCCCCCGGCCACCCGGCCGGTGCGCGGGTCGATCAGGGGCAGCTCACCGGTGAGCGTGGCGAGGTCCACCGCGTCCGGGATCGGCCCGTCGGCCTCGGCGGCCGCGGAGGTGAGGGTCCGCGCCCCACGCAGGGCAGAGCGGAACGACGAGGCGGCGAAGAAGAGGAGGTACGCGACCCCGCCCACGGTGAGGGAGGTGACGATCCACGGATGGCGCTCGGCCACCACGCCGATGCCGGCGGTGCCGGCGATGAGCAGGGCCGCGTCGGAGACGAAGCACACGGCGAGCGCCGTCCACGCCCGGTCCCGGCGCACCACCTGACGCAGCAGGAAGAGCGTCTGGGCGCCGATGGCGACGACGAGGGCGAGGATGGTGAGGAGGCCGGTGGTGAAGATGGTCACGGGTGGTGACGCTAGACGGCGGCGCCCGTCCGTTCCAGCGCAATGTTCTTCATGATCTGAAGCCTTCCTTCATCGCAGCGCGTACCCTCGGGAGGGTGAACTCCGAGCACCTGCGCGCCCTCGCCGCCGCCGTCGACCACGGCACCTTCGACGCCGCCGCCGACGACCTGCGCATCTCCGGCTCGGCTTTCTCCCAGCGCGTGAAGACCCTCGAGCGACGGGTGGGGCAGGTGCTGCTCACGCGCACGGTCCCGGTGCGTCCGACGGCGGCCGGGGAGCGGATGCTGCGGCTCGCGCGGCAGACCCTGGCCCTCGAGGACGAGGCCCTCGCCGCGCTCGGGCACGCGCCCGGCGGCCGCACGACGCTGGCGGTGGCGGTCAACGCGGACTCGCTCGACACGTGGTGGCGTCCGATCATCCGGGAGGCGGCCACCTGGGACGACGTGGTGCTCCACCTCTACAGCGAGGACCAGCAGCACACGGTGGAGCTGCTGCGGGACGGGACGGCCGTGGCGGCGGTGACGGACCGGCCGGAGCCGGTCTCGGGCTGCACGGTGACCCGGATCGGCGCGATGCGCTACCACGCGGTGGCGGCCTCGGTGCTGCTGGACCGGCATCGGGACGCGCGGGGTCGGGTGGACGTGGGGAGCCTGCCGCTCCTGGACTTCGGGCCGCGCGACGGACTGCAGCGCACGGTGCTGCACCGGGCCGTGCGGGGCGGCGGACCGACCCCCACGCCGCCGCACCATCTGCTGCCCTCGGTACAGGCCTACCTGGGCGCGGTGGAGAGCGGGCTGGGGTGGGGCATGCTGCCGGCGGCGCAGGTCCCGGCGAGCGTGCTGGCGGGGACGCACCCGGAGCTGGAGAGCATCCCCGAGCTGGGCACGGCCGAGGTGCCCCTCTACTGGCACAGATGGGCCGCCGGAACCGCGGCGCTCGACCGTCTCTCTGAGACGGTGTCGCGCGCGGCCCCGGCGGCCTAGTGTGCTCGAGGCCTAAGGCCTCGGAGCGTCAGCGGATCCGAGGATCAGCGGAGGTCGTCCGAACCGGGACGCTTGGTGTTCAGCGTGGTGTTGGCGTTGCCGGCGGTGTGACGCACGTCGTCGGTGTCGACGCGGTGGGTCTCGGTGTGGGCCGGACGCACCGTCTCGGTGTGCGCGGGGCGCACGGTCTCGGTGTGCTTCTTGTTGCGGCCGAGCAGACCGGCGAGACCCAGGAGACCGGCGAGGCCCCAGAGGCCCATGTTGCCGTTGTCGTCCTTCTTCTCCTCCTGCTCGGCGGGAGCCGAGGAAGAGGCGGGGGCCGACGTGGAGGCCGAGGCGGGGGCGGTGCTGCTGGCCATGGCGGCCGGAGCGGCGGCACCGGTCAGGACGGCGGCGCTGAGGGTCAGGGCGGTGGCGGTCTTACGGAACTCCATGGTGAATCTCCTCTCACCGGAGGCGGTCGTTCGCCGCTCCAGCACGTGGGGTCCAGACCCGGGGCGGTCCCCCGGATGTGACCCCGTTTCGATCACTATGAACACACCATAAACAGGCGATCAGGGGGGTCCGTCAACTCCTCATCCCCTGCCGTCAAAGGCGATTCCCGTCACAGGGACCCCCGGAATCCCCCGTCGACACGCGGGGAAGGACCACGTCGAACCGGGTCCGGCCCTCCCCGGATCCGGCGGTCACATCCCCGCCGAGGCCACGGGCGGCGGCCCGCACGATGGGCAGGCCGAGGCCGCTGGAGTGCTCCCCGCCCGCGAGGGGGCCCCCGCCGCGCACGAAGCGGTCGAAGAGCCCCGGACGGATCTCCGGGGGGATGCCCCCGCCGTCATCCTCCACCCGGACGCGCATGGCGGGCGCGCCGCTCACGGGGAGGGCTGCGGGGGCCAGGGAGACCGCGACGGTGGTGCCCGCAGGGGTGTGCCGGCCGGCGTTGGAGAGGAGGTTCCCCACGATCCAGCTCAGTCGGTCCCGGTCGCCGGGCACCCCGCAGGGGGACCCGTCCAGGTCGGGCACCTCGACCTCCCACCGGTGGTCCGGCCACGCGGCGCGCGCATCCATCACGGCGTCCAGCACCACCTCGCAGACGTCCACGGCGCAGTCGTCGCCGTCGCCGTCGAAAGCATCCAGTCCGAGTGCACGGCCGCGGTGTGCGGCCTCCAGGCGCGCGAGCACGAGCATGCCGTCCACGAGGTCTGTCATGCGGTCGGCCTGGTCGAGCACGCGGGCCAGGGATCGCCGCCCGCCCTCCGAGAGGTCCTCCGTGAGCGCGAGCATCTCCGCGTACCCGCGCACCGAGGCGAGCGGGGTGCGCAGCTCATGGGAGGCGTCCGCCACGAACCGGCGCAGCTCCTGCTCCTCGCGGAGCCGCCGCTCCAGGGCGGAGTCCACGGCGCCGACGAGCCGGTCCATCGCCCGGCCCACCACGGCCACCTCGTCCGCGCCCTCGAGGGCGCGGCGCGGGAGGCGGGCGCGCGCGAGGTCCACGCCGCCGCCGGCCAGGTCCATGCGGGCGACGTCGGCGGCCACCTGCGCCACCTCGCCCAGCGGGCGCAGGGTGCGCCGGATCCACCACGAGGCGAGCGCGCCGGTGGCCGCCACCATCAGGGCGGCGCCTGCCAGCGTCAGCGCCACGCCGTCGCGCCGTCCCTCCACCAGCTCCTGGGTGGGCAGGCCCACCACCAGCACCTTGTCGCCTGCCAGCCAGGGGGCCGTAGGCTCCAGGCCGCCGGCCTGGAGCTCGTAGGCGACCCCTCCGACGTCCGCGGACACCTGCTCCCCCTGGGCGAGGCCCTGCACCGCGTGCACCACGTCGTGGCGCTCCTCGCTCGTGAGCGTGCGCGGGTGGCCCGAGGGCTCGAGCACGGCGGCCTCGAGAGCCGAGCCGGCGTGATCCGCCAGCTCCGCGCGGGAGACGGTGCCCACCAGGGTCCCCACCGGCTGGGCGAGGCTGCCCGGCCGGTGTCGCCCTGGGCCGTCGGCGCCGTTCGCCCCTGATGACGCCGGGGCGCCGACCACCGGCGGGACCGGCTCGGCGGCGTAGACCTGGGTGGCCGCGCGCTCCCACGCGGCGGAGAGGGAGGTGGCCAGCTGGCGGTCCACCATGCCCTGGGCGGCGAGCATGATGTACGCGGTCCAGATGCTCATGGTGACGAGCAGGATGGCCAGCAGCCCCAGGAGGAGGCGCGTCGCGACGGAGCGGCGGCGACCCCGGAGCATCGAGCGCCCGCCCCTCGGGCCGCTCCCCTGGTCCGAGGGGACCGCCGCCTCAGGCGGCAGGGCGGATGACATACCCGGCGCCGCGGACGGTGTGGATCATGGGCTCGCGGCCGGCGTCGATCTTCTTGCGCAGGTAGGAGATGTACAGCTCCACGATGTTCGCGCGGCCGCCGAAGTCGTAGCCCCAGACCTCCTGGAGCAGCCGCTCCTTGGAGAGCACGGTGCGCACGTTGGACATCAGGTGCCGCAGCAGGTTGTACTGCGTGGCGGTCAGCTCGATGAGGTCGCCGCCGCGGGTCACCTCGTGGGTGCGGGTGTTCATCACCAGATCGCCCACCACGAGGACTTCGGCGCCGGCCTCCACGAGCCCTGCGCGCTGCACGAGGCGGTGGGCGCGGATCAGCACCTCCTCCATGGAGAAGGGCTTGGTCACGTAGTCGTCGCCGCCCGCGGCGAGGCCGGAGATCCTGTCCTCGGGGGCGTCCTTGGCGGTGAGGAACATGGCGGGCACCTCGGCCCAGTGCGCGCGCAGGCGGCGCAGCACCTCCAGGCCGTCCATGTCGGGGAGCATCACGTCGAGCATCACCAGGTCCGGCTGGTGGTGGACGCCCAGCTCGACGGCGGTCTCGCCGTCGTGGGCCGTCTTCACCTCCCAGCCGCACAGCCCGAAGCCCATGGCGAGGAGGTCCGCGATCATCGGCTCGTCGTCGACGACGAGGACGCGCACGGGGGCGCCGTCCGGGTGGGACAGCTGGGGGAGCACCTCACGCAGCGCGGCCATCGACATGGGTGCGGCGGGGTTCTGGGCGGAGCTCACGGGGCGGTCCTCACGGGTGATCAGGGAGGGGCGGACGGGTGGGTGGTCGAGCGGACGGCGACGGCGGCCGAAAGGTTTCTGTGTTAATCCTACGGCCGGGTCGCGGATCCAGACCGCCGGGCACACCGTGGCCCTTGGCACAGCCCGCCCCGGGGCGGGCGGCCGGGAGGGCCGAGGTGAGGCCCAGGACGAGGTCAGGCCGACGGCTTCATGGCCCAGTGGATGGCGAGCGTGCCGAACATGTGCAGCCGGTGGCCGATGTTCACGAATCCCGCCTCGGCGAACAGGTCCGCGAGCTGCTCGGGGGTCTTGAACGCGGCGGTGGAGCTGGAGAGGTACTGGTAGGCCTCCGGGGTCTTGGTGATCGCGCGCGCCACCAGGGGCATGACCCGGTGGATGTAGAGGGAGGAGAACGGCTTGACGATGTTCTCCGGCGCCGGTGAGGTCTCCAGGGCCGCCATCCAGCCGCCGGGCCGCAGCACACGGAACTGCTCGGCCAGGGTGGCGGGGATGTCCGCCACATTGCGCAGCAGGTAGCCGTGGGTGAGGGAGTCGAAGGAGTCGTCCTCGAAGGGGAGGTCCATCGCGTCGGCCTCGACCCACTCCACGCGGCCGCCGCCCGGGCGGGCCCGGCCGACCTCCATCATCTCGGGGGCGAAGTCCGCGCCCACCACGGTGGCGTCCGGATGCTGGCGCAGGACCTCCAGGGCGATGTCGCCCGTGCCCGTGGCCAGGTCCAGCACGCGTCCACCCTGGGGCACGTTGGCCCGGGCCACGGTGCGCCTCACGAGGCGGGGCTCCTGGCCCCACGTCATCACGGTGTTCATGAGGTCGTAGCGCCCGGCGATCGAGTCGAACATCGAGGAGACGCGCTCCCCGTGGTCCGGGGTGCGGCCGTCGGCAGGGCGCGGGGCGGGGGTGGTGGGATCGCTCACCCCACCACGGTAGCGCGCGGGGCGGACACCGGGGCGCGGCGCCGGGCGGTGGCGCATGGCTGGGCGCGTGGGATGCGACGACGGCAGGGCACCCCGCACACCGCAGTCCGGCCGAGGGCTGAATCCTTGCCGCGGCCGCACCCGCCAGGCCTAGCGTGGGCTCCAGACCCATCCGATGCAGGAACGAAGGAGAACCTCATGTCGAACGTGCTCATCCTCGGCGGCCACGGCAAGGTGGCCCTGCTGGCCGCCCCGCTGCTCGCCGCCGCCGGCCACACCGTCACCTCAGCCATCCGCGACGCCGCCCAGAGCGCCGACGTCAAGCAGGCCGGGGCCATTCCCCTCGTGCTGGACATCGAGCACGCGGGCGTGGACGAGCTCACCGAGGCCTTCCGGGGGCAGGACGCGATCGTCTTCTCCGCCGGCGCCGGCGGCGGCTCCCCCGAGCGCACCCGCGCCGTGGACCACGACGCCGCCGTCGCGAGCATGCGCGCCGCCGAGGCCGCGGGCGTGCGGCGCTACGTGATGGTCTCCTACCTCGGCGCCTCGCTGGAGCACGGCCTGCCCGAGGACGACGACTTCTTCCCCTACGCCCAGGCGAAGGCCGAGGCGGACGCCGCGCTGCAGGCGACCGACCTGGACTGGACCATCCTGGGCCCCGCCGCGCTCACCCTCGTGGAGCCCACCGGCCGCATCACGGTGGACCCGGACCTCGACGCCCCGGACGCCCCGAGGGGCGAGGTCTCCCGCGGGAACGTGGCCCGCGTGATCGCGGCCGTGCTCGAGGACCCGTCCACGGTGCGCACGCGGATCGAGTTCGTGGACGGCGACACCCCGATCACCGAGGCGGTCGAGGCGGCCTGAGGCCCTTGACGCGCCCCGCCCCGTATGCCCGAATGGGCGCATGAGCCAGTACCTGATCACCGTGTGGCACGCGCCGGGCATCCACGCCACCGGCGCCGCGTACCAGTCCCCCGAGGAGATGCAGATCGCGCACGAGCGCGTCAGCGCCTACAACGCGATGCTCCAGAACGCCGGCGCCTTCGTGGGCGCGGGCGGCCTGATGCCCCCGGAGGAGGCGCTCGTGGTCGACGCCACCGCCGCGGAGGGGCCGGAGAAGGCGAGCACCGCCGCCGAGGTGCGCGGCGGCACCCTCGCCCGCGGAGACCTGCAGATGGGCGGGTTCTGGATCGTCGAGGCCCCGGACGACGCCGGTGCCCGCACCTACGCCGCCGAGGCCTCCTTCGCGTGCGGGCAGCCCGTGGAGCTGCGCCGCCTCCAGGGCTGACGCCGGTGCGCGAGGGCGCTCCGGAGGGCGGGCCCTCGCTCTGCGAGGTCCCCGAGCTGACCGATGGCGAACTCGCCCTCCGCGCCGCCGACGGCCGCCACGCGCGCAGCCTCGGCGCGCTCATGCGGGACGTCGAGGTGCAGGTGCTCACCGGCTCCGTCTCCTCCACGGCCGAGGCCGAGGCGCTGGCCCGCGGCGAGGCCGAGCCGGACCTGAGCCCCGCCCAGCTGAGGGCGGTCTATGACCGCTGGGCGGGGGCTGAGGACCGCGCGGTCTGGGCCATCGAGGTGGACGGCGCGGTGGTGGGCGAGGTCCTCCTGCTGGACCTGGACGCGGAGAACCGGGCGTGCGGGATGCGCCTGTGGCTCGCCCGGGAGCGGGACCGCGGGATCGGGACGCGGGCGCTGCGCCTCGTCCTGGACCACGCGTTCGGTACCGTGGGACTGCACCGGGTGGGCCTCGAGGTGTACGCCCACAACCCGCGCGGGGTCCACGTCTACAGGAAGCTGGGCTTCGTGCTCGAGGGGACGCTCCGCGAGGCCCTGCTGCTGGACGGGCGCTGGGTGGACTGCCACGTCATGGGGCTCCTGCACCACGAGTGGGCTGCGGCACGGAGGGCGTGACGCACCGCTCAGGCCGGCGTGAGGCGCCGGTCGAGGTCGCCGAGCATCCCCATGAAGCCGGTGAAGCCGGTGAGGATCCCCACCAGCACGAGCCCGACGGTGCGGGAGCCGAGGCGCGGCACGTCCAGGAACGGATAGGGGTACCAGTCGATCCGCCGCCCGCGCGTCATGGTCATGGCGGCCCACAGCAGGGGGATCACGGAGGCGAGGCCGGCCCGGCGGTGCGTGATCTGCCCACGGGGGTCGAAGAGCGCCCACACGGCGGGGGCGAGCACGGGGTTCACCACGTGCTGCAGCGTGTCGTTGACGCGGTAGAGCGCGGTGTCCTCCTCGTGGCCGCGCAGCACGGCGTTGTACACGATGCCCGTGACCATCACGGAGCCCAGCCCCGCGGTGCGCAGGGCCCAGAACGCGTCCGACGTCGGCGCCGTGTCCCGCGCCGCGAGCGTCAGGGAGGTGCCGGCCACGAGCGCGTTGGACAGCCACGTGAAGTAGGCCGGCTGGTTCAGGGCGTGCGCCCACCCGGCGGAGAAGCCGCCCTGGTAGCCCACGCCCGGGATGACCACGGTCGCCTTCCTGGCCCCGATGGAGAACGAGGTGAGGCACCCGACGGCGGGCAGCACGCCGGCGCTCCACCACGCCAGACGCGCGACCGGGCGCGGCTCGACGGCCGCCGTGCGGCGATGACGACGCAGGCGGTGCAGGGAGGAGGGCAGGCTGACGCGGGGGGTGGGAAGGGGCATGGGGGACCTCGCACGAGAACGCGGTGGCGGGACGGAGGAATCCCCCAGTATTGCATGAACGGAAGATGAACGGAAGTCGTCGAGAGGAAGAACGCACGCGCGGGGGCGCCCGCCCCCGCGCGCACCCCGCCCTCAGACCTCGGCGAGGACCCCGTCCGGATCGTCGATCCGCACGCGGACGCCGTCGGCCTCGAGGCGGTGCACGCCCTCCGCCATGAGCCGCCGCCCCACCTCGGTCACCCGGTCCACCCGCTCGAGGTTCAGCACGACCTCCTCGATGGCCCCGTCCTCCTCGCCGGCCGCCACCGCGTCCTCCAGGGCGCCCCGGCCGACGGCGGTGCACGCCGCCACATCCGGGTGCTCATCCCCGTCCCAGGACCAGCCCCGCTGCCGGCGCTCGCCCGTGCCGAGGTCCGCGAGCGCCGAGACCACGGCGTCCGCGCCGCCGAAGCGGATGACGCCCTGCAGGTGCAGGCGCACGGTGGCGCCCTCGCGGCTGACGTGGCGCACCACGGTGCCGCCCAGGGCGTCGGCCTCCATGATGTGCAGGTTCAGGTCCTCGGACATGCGTCGGCACACCCGCACGCCGCGCAGCGAGCTGCCGTGGGCGTCCAGGCGGGGGGAGAACACGCCGATCCCCACCTGTCCGGGCAGGGCGCCGAGCACGCCCCCGGCCACGCCGGACTTCGCCGGGATCCCCACGTCCACGAGCCACTGCCCGGCGTCGTCGTACATCCCGGAGGAGCTCATGACGGAGAGGACCTGGCGGGCCACGCGCGCCGCGATGACCCGCTCGCCGGTGAGCGGGTGGAGGCCGCCCGCGGCGAGGCACGCGCCCATGAGGGCGAGGTCGCGGGCGGTCACGAGGACGGAGCACTGCGCGATGTACCCGGCGACCACGTCCTCGGCACGGTCCTGGATGATGCCGTGGCTGCGCATCATGTGGCCGAGGGAGAGGTTGCGGTCCGCGGTGGCCAGCTCGGCCTCGTAGGACTCCTGGTCCACCCGCAGCGGCCGGCCGGCGAGCGCGGAGAGCAGGGAGACGAGCCGGTCGATCCGCTCCTGCGGGCGCGCGTCCGGCCCCACGAGGAGCTGGTGCACGGCGATGGCGCCGGCGTTGATCATGGCGTTGTCCGGGCGGTGGGACTCCGCCTCGAGGGAGAGCTCGTTGAACGCCTCCCCGGAGGGGTTCAGGGCCACGCGGGCGTCCACCTCGGCGCGGCCGCGGTCCATGAGGGCGGCCGCGTACCCGAACGGCTTGGAGACGGACTGGATGGTGAACTCCGTCTCGTCGTCTCCGGCGGAGTAGAGGTGCCCGGTGACGGTGGCGAGGGCGATGCCCAGCCGGTCCGGGTCCGCGGAGGCCAGCGTGGGGATGTACTGCGCGAGCTCGCCCTCGTTGGAGTCCCGGAGGGAGTCGTGGAGGGAGTGCAGGTAGTCCTGGATCGGGTGACGCATCAGCGGGCCTCCCACCACATGCCGGTGAGGTCCTCGGTGCCGAACGCCCGCACGGGCCCGATCTCGGCGAACCCGAGGCGCGCGTAGAACGGCACGTTGGCCCGGGTGGAGGACTCGAGGTAGATCCCGGTGCCGTCCGCGCGCCGCTGCCGGTGGCGCACGAGGGCGCTCGCCGCGCCCCGGCCGCGGGCCGCGGGAAGGGTCCCGAGGTCCGCGAGGTACCAGTGCGGGACCGTCGGGCGGGCGCGCTCGCACGCGGCCACGGTGAGCGCCATGTCCAGCGCGTGGGCGCCGTGCACGCGCAGCAGGCCGGGCACGGAGGCGACGGCGGCCGGCACGGTGGTGCCGCGCGGCGCGTCCGGCGCCCCCCACAGGGCGGCGGCGAGGACCGTGCCGTCCGCGGGGTCCACGGCGACGTCGACCGCGCCGGGCACCCGCCCGTCGGGCCCGGGAGACAGGGCGTCCCGCACCCCACCGGAGAACTTGCGGGTCAGCCGCTCGACCCTCCGGTCCGCGGGGAGGAAGGAGACCGTGTAGGGGTCGGTGAGGAAGGACTCGGCGAGGACGGACGCCACCCGGCGCACGGTGCTCCCGCGCAGCGCGTCCGGCCGCAGGGTCACCACCTGCACGCGGGCGCGGTCGAGGGCCGGGGAGGGGTCCGGGGAGGTCATGGCCGCCAGTCTAGGGACCGCGGCACCGTCGCGGCCCGGCGTCACCGGCGCGCGGGGGCCGACGTGATCGGGGACACTGGGGGCCATGACGACGACCCCCGACGTGCTCGCCCTGCTCGAGCGGGAGCTGCCCGGCCGCGTGGACACCGCGGCGGAGACCCTCGAGGCCGCCCGCACCGACCGCTCCGGCCACCGCTCCCCCGCCGCCCCACTCGCCGTGGTGCGCGCCGGCCGCGTGGAGGACGTGCAGGCCGCGTGCCGGATCGCCCACGCCACGCGGACCCCGCTCGTGACCCGCGGGGCAGGCACGGGGCTGGCCGGGGGCGCCGTCGCCGGGGCGGGCGAGATCGTGCTGGACGTCAGGGCGATGGACCGGATCCTCGAGGTCTCCCCCGCGGACCGCGTCGCCGTCGTCGAGCCCGGGATCCTCAACGGCGCGCTCAACGCGCGCCTGGCCGAGCACGGGCTGTGGTGGGCGCCCGACCCGGCCTCGAAGGACATCTCCACCGTGGGCGGCAACATCGCGATGAACGCGGGCGGGCTGCTGTGCGCCAAGTACGGCGTCACGCGTGAGGCGGTGCTGGGGCTGGACGTGGTGCTCGCCGACGGCACGCTCCTGCGCCTCGGCCACCGCACGGTCAAGGGCGTCACGGGCTACGACCTCACCGCCCTGCTGATCGGCTCGGAGGGCACCCTCGGCGTGATCGTGGGCGCCACGCTCGCGCTGCGCCCGCTCGTCCGGGGCGCCCAGGTGACCCTGGGCGGGTTCTTCTCCGACGTCGTCGCCGCCGCGGCCGCCGCCCAGTCCGTCACGGGCGCGGGCCACGTGCCGGCCCTGATGGAGCTCATGGACGAGGCCACGCTCGCGGCGGTGCGCGCGTACGTCGGCCCGGAGCTGGGCGCGGCGCTGCCCGAGCGCGGCGCGTTCCTGCTGGTGCAGGCCGACGGCGCGGGGGCGGCCGAGGACGGCGCCGCGATGGCGGCCCTGATGGAGGCGGCCGGCGGCGCGGTGACCGCCACCGCGGACCCCAGGGAGGCGGAGGCGCTCATGGCCCTGCGCCGCAGCGCGTTCCCCGCCCTCGAGGCGCTCGGCACCCCGCTCGTGGAGGACGTCGCGGTGCCGCGCAGCCGCATGGCGGAGATGTTCGCGCGGATCCGGGAGATCGAGGCGCGCACGGGCGTCGCCATCCCGACGTCGGCCCACGCCGGGGACGGAAACCTGCACCCGGTGCTGGTGTTCGGCTCGGCGGGCGAGGTGGGCGGCGAGGCCGGCACCGCGATCCCGGAGGCCGTGTGGGAGGCGGCGGGCGAGCTGTTCGCCGCCGGACTGGAGCTAGGCGGCACCCTGACCGGAGAGCACGGCGTGGGCCTGCTCAAGCGGGCGTTCCTGAAGGACGAGCTCGGGGAGGCCCAGCACGCGCTGCAGGAGCGGATCAAGGCCGTCTTCGACCCGCACGGGATCCTCAACCCGGGCAAGATGTTCACGCCGGACGCGGCCTGACGGGGCCCGGGCGGCGGCTGTGGAGATCCCAGGGCCCTCCAAGGCAACGGCTCTACGCTCGGGGGCATGCCCGAGGAGCAGCCCCGCACGCCTCCGCCGTCGCCGGAGCGCCCGCCGTCGCCGTCCGAGCGCGCGCCCTCAGCGGCGACGGCCCTGGAGACCCTGCGCCGCACCCCCGTCGCGCAGCTGACGCAGATGCCGCCGGCCATGACGCGGGCCCTCGGCGCCCTGCGGGAGGACTTCGAGCGGTTCGACCTCGAGTACCGCTCCGCCCTGGTGCAGGTGGAGACGCGCCTGGAGACCCTGCAGGACGAGTTCGCCCTGGCGCACGACCACAACCCGATCGAGCACATCGTCACCCGGGTCAAGTCGCCCGAGTCCATCCTGCGCAAGGCCGCCGACCGCGGGCTCTCCCTGGACCTGGACGCCATGCGCCGCACGGTCACGGACATCGCGGGGGCGCGCGTGATCCTCAGCTTCACCGAGGACGTCTACCGCGTGTTCCGCCACTTCACCTCGCAGCCGGACATCCGCCTCGTGGAGGTGGAGGACTACATCGCCTCCCCCAAGCCCAGCGGCTACCGCAGCCTGCACTGCCTCGTGGAGGTGCCGGTGCACTTCTCCACGGGCACGCGCCACGTCACCGTGGAGATGCAGTTCCGCACGATCGCCATGGACTTCTGGGCGTCGCTCGAGCACAAGATCAACTACAAGTTCCAGGGGGACGTGCCCGCCGACATCGCCACGGAGCTCGTGGCCGCCGCCCGCGTGGCGGCGGACCTGGACTGCCGGATGGAGCACCTGCACCGGCAGGTCGCCGAGGGCCCTGACGACGCGGGTCAGCCCGCCGGCGGCACCGCGTCCGGGGCGAGCGCGTAGATCCAGGCCCGCACCGTCCGGCCGTCCTCGAGGAGGACGTGCGCGTTCGAGCGGCCCGGCGCGAGGGTGCCGCAGACCGCGCGGCGGTGGTCCGAGGACGTCACCTCAGTCAAGGCCGAGCACCCCCCGGAGCTGCTCGAAGGCCTCCGGGACCACGGTGTAGTGCGCCCAGCGACCGCGCTGCTCGCGCGTGAGCAGCCCCGCGTCCACGAGGCGCCTCATGTGATGGCTCACCGTGGACTGCGCGATCCCGAGCTCCGCCGTGAGGTCGCACGCGCACACGTTCTCGCAGCCCTGCGCCGCCACGTGGGAGAGCAGGCGCAGGCGCATGGGGTCCGCGAGCGCCTTGAACACGACGGCGGTCCGTGACGCCGCGTCGGCCGAGAGGGGCGCCGCGGTGAGGGAGCAGCAGTCGGCGGGCAGGGCGCCCGCGTCGGGCCCAGACCCCGGGGGTTCACGCGTGGACAGGGGGGTGCTCATGCGAGCATGCTACTCACATTGACGTCCATCGATCTGTGATCGTCACGTCCACATGCCCTGCGTCGACGCGACCCCTCGCGTCGCGTCACCGCTCCCCTCCCCCGCCGGACCGACCCGAACAGGCTGACATGACCCCTCCCGTCGTCGCCCCCGCCGCCCGCACCCCGTCCGCCGACCACCATCCCGTCCTCAAGGAGATGTCCTTCCTGGACCGCTGGCTCCCCCTGTGGATCCTGCTGGCCATGGGCCTGGGCCTGCTGCTGGGCAACCTCATCCCCGGCCTCGACCACGCCCTCGAGTCGGTCACGATCGCCAACGTCTCCGTGCCGATCGCCGTCGGCCTGCTCGTGATGATGTACCCCGTGCTGGCCAAGGTCCGCTACGACGAGACGCGGCGCATCACCGCGGACCGCCGGCTCATGGCCACCTCGCTGCTCCTCAACTGGATCGTGGGCCCCGCGCTCATGTTCGGCCTCGCATGGCTCTTCCTGGCGGACCTGCCCGAGTACCGCACGGGCCTGATCATCGTGGGCCTGGCCCGGTGCATCGCCATGGTGCTCATCTGGAACGACCTCGCGTGCGGCGACCGCGAGGCCGCCGCCGTCCTCGTGGCGATCAACTCGGTCTTCCAGGTGCTCGCCTTCGGCGTCCTCGGCTGGTTCTACCTCCAGGTCCTCCCCGCCTGGCTCGGGCTCCCGACGACGTCGGCCGAGTTCTCCGTCGGGGCGATCGTCCTCTCCGTGCTCGTCTTCCTCGGCATCCCGCTGCTCGCCGGCTTCCTGACCCGCACGGTGGGCGAGCGGGCCAAGGGGCGCGACTGGTACGAGAACCGGTTCCTGCCGAAGCTCGGCCCGTGGGCGCTCTACGGCCTGCTCTTCACGATCGTGCTGCTCTTCGCCCTCCAGGGCCAGGCCATCGTCGAGAGCCCCCTCGACGTCGCGCGGATCGCGCTGCCGCTGCTGGCCTACTTCGTGATCATGTTCCTGGGCTCCCTGCTGCTGGCCCGCGCCGTGGGCCTCGACTACGCCCGCGCCACCACGGTGGCCTTCACGGCCTCCGGCAACAACTTCGAGCTGGCCATCGCCGTGGCGATCGGCACGTTCGGCGTCACCTCCGGACAGGCCCTCGCCGGCGTCGTCGGGCCGCTGATCGAGGTGCCGGTGCTCGTGGCCCTCGTCTACGTCTCGATGTGGCTCGGCCGCCGCCTGTTCCCGAACGATCCCACTGTGCCCGGCCCCGTCGTGTCCGGCAGTGCCTCCGAGCCGACCGAGCGCGACGCCGCCGCCCGCCCCTGACGCCCACCTCCCTCCCACCCTCTCCAGGAGAACCCCGTGAACGATCAGCAGACCGCCGCCGCCCGCCCCTCCGTCCTGTTCGTCTGCAGGAAGAACGGCGGCAAGTCCCAGATGGCCGCCGCCCTCATGGAGCGCCTCGCCGGCGACGCCGTGGAGGTGCACTCCGCCGGCACCCACCCCGGTGAGGAGGTCAACGCCCTCGCCGCCGAGTCGGTGGCCGAGGTCGGCGCGGACATGTCCCACGGCACGCCCAAGCCCGTCGACCCCGCGCTCGTGGCCCGCGTGGACCGTGTGGTGGTGCTGGGCGACGAGGCGAAGGTCGAGCCGGCGGAGGGCATGGCCGGGAGCATCGAGACGTGGCGCACCGACGAGCCCTCCGAGCGAGGCGTCGAGGGCGCCGAGCGCATGCGCCTCGTGCGCGACGACATCGACGCGCGCGTGCACGCCCTGTTCGCGGAGCTGACCGGGCAGGCGACGCCGACGGATGACGACGAGGACTCCGAGGACCGTCCCTCCGTGCTCTTCGTGTGCGTGCACAACGCGGGCCGCTCGCAGATGGCTGCCGGCTGGCTCGAGCACCTGGCCGAGGGCCGGGTCGAGGTGCGCTCCGCGGGCTCCGCCCCGAAGGAGGAGGTCAACCCGGCCGCGGTCGCCGCCATGGCGGAGGTGGGGATCGACATCGCCGCGAACACCCCGAAGGTCCTCACCACGGACGCCGTGAAGGACTCCGACGTGGTGATCACCATGGGCTGCGGGGACACCTGCCCCGTCTTCCCCGGCAAGCGCTACGAGGACTGGGCGGTCGAGGACCCGGCCGGCCAGGGCGTCGAGGCCGTGCGCCCGATCCGCGACGAGATCCGCGCGCGCGTGGAGACGCTCGTCAGGGAGCTGCTCCCGCGCGTGTGACCTGCACCATCGCGGACGGGCGATCCCGCGGAACGGTGGCACAGCTGTGGCCAGATCGTGACCGAAAGACCGCAGGAGCGACGCGGTCTCAGGCTTAGCCTGGACCGGTGCTCTCGTCCCGCCCCGCCCGCCGTCTCCGTCCGCTCGCCGCCGCCGCGCTCGTCGCGGCGATGGCACTGACCGGCTGCTCGAGCGGGTCCCCGGACGGCCCGGCCGCGTCCTCCGCGCCGTCGTCCGGCGCATCGTCGGCGCCGGCCTCCTCCGCTCCTGCCTCCTCGCCCTCGGCGGCCGAGGCCGGCGCGACCGCGACGGAGGGCTCCCCGGAGTGGCCCCGCACCCCCACCCTGGACCGCATGCCGTTCGCCGGCCTCGACGTGAGCACGATCTCGGACAACCACCGCGCCACCCACCTCGTGGTCCCGCAGCTCGCGGGTGCCGAGCCCCTGAACTCGCGCCTGCGCCATCAGGCGCAGCGGCGCGCCGAGCAGTTCTGGTCCGACTCGGAGGGCAGCGAGGTCTCCGTGGGACCCCCCTCGCTCTCCGGCTCGTGGCAGGCGGTGGGCGGGTCCCGGGACATCGTGGGCGTGCTGACGTCGGTGACGGAGTTCGCGGGTGCGGGCCACTCCATCGAGGAGCGGACCACGTGGTTCGACGCCGCCGCCGGCACGGTGGTCGAGCCCCTGGACCTGGTGTCCTCGGACAGCCGCGGCCTCCTGGTGCAGCGCGTGCGCGCGGCCGTGGACGCCCTCCCCGGCGCCGAGCGGGAGATGAGCCCCTCCAGCGCGGACACCGCGTGGGAGCAGCTCCGCGACGGGGACGTCCGCACGTGGTTCACGCCGGAGGGCGACCTTGCGATCGGCTTCTCGGAGCACACGATCCTGGCAGGCAGCGCGGGCACGCCCGCGATCACGCTTCCGGTGTCCGACGTCGAGCCGTGGCTCTCCGACGCCGGGCGGGCGGTCCGCACGGCCGTGACCCGGCCCGACGTGGAGGCGTGGAACGCGGCGCATGCCCCCGTCACGGCCGGGCCGACGTCGTCCGCCCCGGCTCTGACACCCCCCGTCACCCCCGCACCGGCGTCCAGCTCCGAGGCCGCGCCCCGTGCGACGCCCACGGCACCCTCCACCCCCAGCGCGACGAAGAAGTCCTCCTCCACCCCGGCCGCGGGCAGGGGCAGGACGGACTGCTCGGTCAAGCGCTGCATCGCCCTGACGTTCGACGACGGCCCCAAGCCCGCGACCGACGCCCGGCTGCTGGAGATCTTGGCCCGTCACGACGTCCGGGCGTCCTTCTTCATGATCGGCTCCTCCGTCGATGCGTTCCCGGGCACCGCGAAGAAGATCAGCGCCGCGGGCCACGAGGTGGGCAACCACACGTACACGCACGCCCTCCTGAAGCCGCTGGGCCGGGCAGCCCTGGACGCCGAGCTCTCGAAGGCCAGCACGGCCATCGAGCACGCGACCGGGGTGCGGCCGGCGGTCATGCGTCCGCCCTACGGCGCCTACAACGCCACGGTCACCACGGCGATCGGGGCCCACGGCATGCGCAAGGCCATGTGGACGGTCGACACGCTCGACTGGAAGCACCACGACCCCGCCAAGACGCTCGCGATCGTGAAGAAGGAGGCCGCCCCCGGCGGGATCATCCTGATGCACGACATCCACGCCACGACCATCGAGGCCGTGGACCCCGTGGTGACCTGGCTCCAGTCCCAGGGCTACACCCTCGTGACCGTCTCCGACCTGCAGGACGGCTGATGGCCCCGCAGGTCAGACGCGATACCCTGGCCGCGAACGCACCCTCTCCCCGCCCCCAGGACACGAGGAGGCCACCCCATGCGGATCGCTGATCCCGGCCCTGCCGCCCCCGACCCCGGACGCGGCGCCCCCAGCGGCCCGGATGCCGTCGACCCGCTCACCGCGGGCCTCGGCGAGCTGCGCCGCCGCTATGCGGAGGCGCTCGGCGCCGAGACGGTGGAGCGCCACGTGCAGGACGCCCTGGCCGACCTGGCGCGTGCCGGCACCACGGGGCCGCACCTGGAGAAGATGGCCGTGCGCTTCGCGGCCTCCCGGCTGGACGCCCTGGCCGAGGCGGAGGGGCTCGTGGACCCACAGGCCCCGCGCGTGCTCTTCGTGTGCGTGCAGAACGCCGGCCGCTCCCAGCTGGCCGCCGCCCTGCTGGCCGAGCACGCCGGCGACGCCGTTCGGGTGCACTCCGCGGGGTCCCGCCCCGCCGCGCACGTCCACGGCACCGTGGCCCCGCTGCTGGCCGAGCACGGCGCGGACCCGGAGGAGACGTTCCCCAAGCCCGTCACCGAGGAGATCCTCCGGACGGCCGACTACGTCATCACCATGGGCTGCGGCGACGAGTGCGAGGTCCACCCGCACACCGTGCACCGGGACTGGCCGGTGGGCGACCCCGCCGAGGCCGACTGGGACCGCCTCCAGGAGATCGTGGCGGACATCGAGCGGCGCGTGGCCGAGCTCTGGGCCGAGATCCAGGCGACCCTGCCGCGCTGAACCGCCGGCTCCCGCGTCCCCCGCGCGGCCTCAGGCCCGGCGGCCGAGGCGGGCGAGCAGGCGCTCCTGGCGCGGGGCGCCGTCGGCCACGGGGATCGCGGCCCCGAGGATCCCCGGGGTGTAGGCCCGCTCGCCGAAGCTCTCGAGGGCGGCCTCCACGTGGTCCATCTCCGCGTCCGTGAACCGCTCGTCCACGCCCTGCGAGCGGGCGAGGTCCCAGCGGTGCACGATCAGTTCGAACACGTGGAAGTGCAGCAGCGCCTCGCCCACGGTCATGGCGCCCACCGCGGTGTCCATGGCCCGCTGCGTGAACTCCGGATCGCCCGCGAGGGCGGACATGGCGACCTCGTGCTTGATCCACTGGAGGTGCCTCGGGGAGCGCGAGCCGTCGAACACGGGGACCTCGCGCCCCTGACGGGCGGCGAAGTCGCGCTCCGCGGTGACGACGTGGTCCAGGAGGTCCGCGGCAGTCCAGCCGTCACAGGGGGTGGGCGCGTCCCAGTCCGCCACGGCCTGCACGAGGGCGGTGAACGGGGCGGCGGCGGCGTCCCAGCGGGCTTCGGTCTCGGTGGTGGCCATGGGGTCTCCTGAGGGTCGGTGCGACGCGGACGGCGTGTCCGCGCCGGGAACATGATCCCCCATTCCGGCGCGCGCTGCGCAGCGCCGCCACCGTGGAGGGGGCAAGCGCCTGGGCTGAGGGGCCGCCCTCAGGGCAGCAGGGCCTCGATGACGGTCTCGATGCTCGTGAGCACCGTCTCGCGGTCCACCTCGTCCGGGCGGAGGTGGCGTTCCACCGCGACGGTGTGGACGAGCATCAGCAGGAGCGCGGCCATCCGCGTCAGCTCCGCGTGGTCCGCGCTCGCGAACCGCTCGTGGTTCTCGAGCAGCTCCACGAGGAAGGCGCGCCGGCGCTCGCTGAAGGCCGCGTACTCGGCGCCCACCACGTCGTCGCGCAGGGCCACGGCCTGGAACTCGTGGACCAGCACCGGCCACTGGCCCGAGGCGTTCAGGACCGTGGACCCCAGGGCCTCGGCGAGCCGGCGCGTCAGCTCCTCCCGGCCCACCCCCTCCTCGACCAGCGCCGCCGCCACGCCGCGCATCGCCTCCGTGGTGATCCGCTCGAACTCGGTGGCGCACACCTCCGCGAACAGCTGCGGCTTGCCGCCGAAGCCCGAGTACACCGCGCCCTTGGTGTAGCCGGCGTCGGCCGCGATCCGGGCGAGCGACGCCTTCACGTACCCCTCGTGCTCGAACGCCCGGGCGGCGTGGTGCAGGAGGTCGGCGCGCACGTCGGCGCTGCGGGGTCGAACGGCCATGTTGCCCTTTCGGTACCGATGGTATTGAATACTGCATGAATCCAGTACCGATGGTACTGATGCCCGCGCAGCACGGCAAAGCACCCTCGAAGGAGCCCGCCCTGATCCCCGCGACCCCCACCCCCCTCGACCCGCCGGCACGGCGGGTCGCCGCCCGCGCCGCCCAGCACCACCTCGTGGCCCGCGGCCTGACCCTGCGCACCCGGAACGGGACCGTCTTCGCGCCCGTGGACCTGGACCTCCCCGCCCACACGCCGCTCGCCGTCCTGGGCACCCAGGGCTCGGGCCGCTCGGCCCTGCTCCTCGCCCTCACGGGCCGGCTCCAGGGCGTGGACGGGGAGCTGACCCTGGGCCGCATCGACGGCGTCCGCCACGCGCACCGCCTGCGCGAGGCCACGGCCGTGGCCCACGTCAGCGACCTCGTCGAGCTCGAGTCCACCCTCACCGTCCGCGAGTCGCTCGAGGAGCGGATCCTCACGGACGGCATCCGCCGCCGGGACGGCCGCGCGCGGTTCGCCCGGCTCAGCGAGGCCGTCGGCTTCGAGGCCGACCCCGGCACCCCCGTCGGGCACCTCCCGGCACCGGAGCGCACGGTCCTCACCGCGCTGCTCGCGTGCCTGCGCCCCGCCCGGCTCGTGGCCTACGACGACGTCGACGCCACGCTCACGGACGCGCAGCTCGCCCGCGTCTACACCGCCCTCGAGACCCTCGGGGACTTCGGACACCCCTTCGCCGTCAGCGCCCTCACCTCCTCCGCGGTCCCCTGCGGCGCCGTGGTGCTCCCCCTGACCCCCTCCCTGGAGGACTGAATGCTGTTCCGCTATGAGCTGCGCCGGTTCCGCGCCGGGCTGCCCCTGCTCGCCCTGATCTTCGTGCTCCTGGTGCCCGCGATCTACGGTGCCCTCTACCTCTCCGCCAACTGGGACCCCTACGGCCGGATGGACCGCCTCCCCGTGGCGATCGTGAACGAGGACCAGCCCGTGGAGTACGACGGCCGCACCCTCACCACGGGCGCCGACGTCACCCGCGAGCTCGTGGAGGACCGCGCGTTCGACTGGCACGAGACCACGCGCGCAGAGGCCGAGGAGGGCCTGCGGGAGGGCCGCTACTACCTCGTGCTCGAGATCCCGGAGGACCTCAGCGCCGACCTCGTGAGCCCCAGCGACGACGTCGGATCGCCGGAGCAGGCGCAGATCACCCTGCGCCGGGACGACTCCAACGGCTTCGTGATCGGGTCCGTGACCGCCTCGAGCCAGTCCAAGATCGAGAACTCGGTGGACCAGGCCGCCGTCGAGGCCTACTTCAAGGCCGTCTTCTCCAACATCGCCACCCTGCGCGACGGGATGGTGCAGGCCGCCGACGGAGCCGCCCAGCTGGCGGACGGCGCCCAGCAGGCCCGCGACGGGGCCACGTCCATCGACGACGGGCTCGCCCAGGCCAAGGACGGCTCGGGCCGGCTCGTGGAGGGCGTCGCCCAGGCCAAGGAGGGCTCGGCCCAACTCGCCGACGGCGCCCGGAGCGCGAAGGACGGCGCCGACCGCGTCGCCAGCGGGGCCGCCTCCGCCGAGGAGGGCTCCGCGCGGCTCGCCGAGGGCGTGGCCCAGGCCAAGGACGGCTCGGCCGCCCTCGCCGACGGCGCCGGCCAGCTCAACGCCAACGTTCCCGCCCTGCGCGAGGGCGCCCAGAGCCTGGCCGGCGGGCTGGCGCAGCTCGACGACGGCTCGAGCCGGCTCGTGGACGGCCTCGCCTCCGCCCGCGAGGGCTCCGCGGCGCTCGCGGACGGCGCGGACCAGCTGAACGCCAACGTGCCCACCCTCCGGGAGGGCGCGCAGAGTCTGGCCGGCGGGCTCGACGAGCTGGGCGCCGGCTCGGCCGAGCTCACGGACGGCGCGCGGCAGGTGGCCGGGGGCACCCAGGAGCTCTACGACACCGTGGCGCCCCGCCTCGACACCGTGATCGAGAACCAGGACGCGGTGGCGGCCGACGTGGCCGCCGTGAACCAGGACGTGCAAGGGCTGAACGAGATTGCCGGGGCCGCGGAGACCCGCGTCTCGGGCGCCGTCGGCACGGCCCAGGAGCAGCTGGCCGCCCTCGCCGAGGAGAACCCGGAGATCGCCGACCAGCCCGGCTACACCGCGCTGGCCGAGACCCTGGCCGCGGCCGCCGAGCGCTCCGCGCGCATCGAGGCCCGGTCCGCCGAGATCGCCGAGACGTCGGCGGCGGCGAACGATCGGGTGCAGTCCGCCGTGCAGGAGGACGTGGCCGGCGACGCGAAGGACAAGATCACCCGGCTCAACGACGGCGCCCACGCCGTCGCCGACGGTGCCGGCTCCCTGCAGGAGGGGATCGGGCAGGCCGGCGAGGGCGCGAACACCCTCGCCGACGGCGTCGGGAGGTTCTCCGACGGCCTCACCCAGCTCTCCGACGGCGCCACCGCCCTCGACGGCGGCATCGGACAGCTGCAGGACGGCGCGGGCACGCTCAGCGACGGACTCGGCACGGCCCATGATGGCGCGAACAGCCTCGCCGACGGCGTCGGGAAGTTCTCCGACGGGCTCACCCAGCTCTCCGACGGCGCCACCGCGCTCGACGACGGGCTCGGCCAGGCGCAGGACGGCGCCACCGCGCTGCACGACGGCCTGGCGCAGCTGAGCCCGGGTGCCGCGAGCCTCGCGGACGGCGTCGGCCAGCTGGCCGACGGGGCCGGCAGCCTCGACGACGGACTGGGCCAGCTCGGAACCGGAGCCAGCGACCTGGACGCCGGCCTGGGCCAGCTCAAGGACGGCTCGAGCCAGCTGCGGGACGGCCTGGGATCCCTCGACGACGGCGCGCACACGCTCGCCACGGAGCTCCAGGACGGCGCAGACCGGGTCCCGGCGCTCTCCGAGGACGAGGGCGAGGACGCCGCCCTGGTCATGTCCCGCCCCGTGGACGTGACGATGGACGTGCAGAACCCGGCCGACGTCTACGGCCGCGGCATGGCGCCGATGTTCTTCTCGATCGCCCTCTGGGTCTTCGGCATCGCGGCCTTCAACATCATGCGCCCCATCAGCGGACGCATGCTCGCGGGCCGCCGCAATCCCCTCGCCCTCGCCCTCTCGGCCTGGCTGCCGGTGGGGCTGGTGGCCACCGCGGGCGGGATGATCATGCTGCTGGCGACTCTGCCGATGGGCATGGCCCCGGTGCATCCGTGGCGGCTGGTCCTGCTGGTCACGGTGGTGGCGGTGGTGTTCTCGCTGTTCGCCCACCTCGTGCAGACCGCCCTCGGCACGCCCGGTTCCGCGGTCCTGCTGGTCCTGCTGGTCCTGCAGCTGGCCTCCACGGGCGGCACGTACCCGGCCCAGGTGCTGCCCGGGTTCTTCCGCTGGCTGCACCCGTTCATGCCGATGAGCTACTCGATCGAGGCGTTCCGGCACGCGATCTCCGGCGGCCTGGACTCCCACTACTGGGGCCCGATGGCCGTGCTCCTGGCCCTCGGCGCGGTGCTGGTCGTGCTGGACGTGCTCGTGATCCGGAGACGCCAGCGGTTCCGCATGAAGGACCTGCACCCCGCGCTCGAGAAGTGAGAGGCGCGCGCCCGGGACCCCGGGCGCGCGTCCCGGCGCGGGCGACGGGGACGGGACGTCGTGGGTCGACGTCGGGGAGGCGGCGTCGGGAGCGGGTCAGAGCGCGATGAGCCGGGTGAAGTCCGTCTCGGCGTGGCCGGCCACGCGGAAGGTGCGCTCCCCCACGATCCGGAAGCCGATCCGTTCGTAGAACGCGTTGGCCCGGTGGTTGTGCACGTTCGTGCCGAGCCAGCCGTAGGCCAGGCCGCGGGCCCGCATCGCGTCCAGCCCGGCGGCCATGAGGGCGCCCGCCGCGCCCGTGCCGCGTGCCTCCGCGAGCACGTACAGCTTGGAGAGGCAGCCGACGGGCGCGTCCCCGACGACGGCGGCCACGGCCGGCTCGGCGGCCGGGGCGAGCTCCGTCATCACGTAGCCCACGACGCGGCCGGCCGTGTCCTCGGCCACGGCCACCGCGTGGTCGGCCGAGGCGATCCAGCCACCGATCACGTCCGCGTTCAGCTGCGCGGCGATGTGCTCCTCCATCGCCTCCCGCGTGGTGGTCGGCGGGCACGCGTCCGGGAACGTCGCGGCGGCCACGCGCGCGACGGCCGCGGCGTCGCCGGGGACGGCCGGGCGGACGGTCACGGGAGCGGGGGACGCGCGGACGGTCGGCTCGGGCGTCGGATCGGGGTCGGCGGTCATGCGGGGGACGGTACCCGAGGCGCTGGGCTGAGGCCCTGGCGAGACGCCGGGCTCATTCCTCGAGGCAGCGGTCCTCGGGGTCGATCGCGCCCATGATGCGACGCCCGATCACGGCGAGCTGACGCACCTGCGCACGGGTGAGCGGGTCCAGCACGGTGCGGCGGACCTCCGCCACGTGGCCGGGCGCCGCGCCGACCACCACCTCGCGCCCCTCGGCGGTGAGGGTCGCCAGCGTGACGCGCCCGTCCCGAGGGTCGGGGCTGCGGCGCACGAGGCCGCGCTTCTCGAGACGCGTCACCACCTGGGAGAGCCGTGGGAGGGAGCCGGCGGAGAGGTGCGCCAGCTCCCCCATGCGCCGTGTCCCCTCGGGCGCCTCGGAGAGGTGGGAGAGCACCGAGTACTCGAAGTGGCTGAGGCCGGCGTCGCGGCGCAGCTGCGCGTCCAGCGTGGGGTCCAGGCGCAGCACCACGCTCATCAGGGCGAGGAACGCGCGCCGTTCCTCGTCGTCCAGCCAGGGTGTCGTGTCATCCGCCATGCAGCCCATCGTACCCGCGGCCGACGGACCAATCACTTGCACTATGAAGTGCCTGCGGCCTACAGTTCATTAACGGATGAAGCACCACGCCCCGTCGTCGTCCAGGAGGTAACCATGACCGCCACCATCCAGGATCCCTGGGCCCAGCCCACCCCCGCCGGCGCCTACGACGACCTGCTCGCCCGCGCCCTGCCGATGACCCGCGCCCAGCGGCGTTGGGAGCCCAGCGACGGGCGCATGCCCACGCTGTTCGTCAGCCACGGTGCGCCGCCCACCCTCGACGAGCCGCAGTGGCTCGCGGACCTGTTCGACTGGGCACAGTCCATGCCCAAGCCGCGGGCCGTGGTGATCGTCTCCGCCCACTGGGAGGACGCACCCGTGGCGATCTCCTCGGCGACGGCAGGCACCCCGCTGGTCTACGACTTCGGCGGCTTCCACCCGCGCTACTACGAGCTGCGGTACGCCACCCCGGACGCCACGGATGTGGCCGCCCGCGTGGCCGGCGTGCTCGGCCAGGGCCGCCCCGGCTCCGTGCACCAGACCGGCCGCGGCCTGGACCACGGCGCGTACATCCCGCTCATGGCCATGTACCCGGCCGCGGACGTGCCCGTGGTGCAGGTGTCCATGCCCTCGCAGGACCCGAAGGCCCTGCTGCAGCTCGGCGAGAGGCTCAGGGGGCTGCGCGAGGAGGGCGTGCTCGTGATCGGCTCGGGCTTCATGACGCACTCGTTCGCCGCCATGCGCGACCCGCGCCTCTTCGGCCACGTGGACGCCTTCGACACGTGGGCCGCCGAGATGACCCACGCCGGCGACGTCGACGCGCTCATGGGCTACCTGGACAAGGCGCCCGGCGCCCGCATCGCCCACCCGACGGCGGACCACTACGTGCCGCTGCTGCTCACCATGGGCGCCGCGAACGACCCCTCGAGCGCCCGGACCGTGTTCGACCGGTTCGTGTTCAGCAACCACATCCGCTCGTTCCAGGTCGACTGACCCGGAGCGCTTCACCCCCCCCGAAAGGAAGAGGTACCCCCTCATGACCACCCTGAGCATCATCGGCGACGGCACCATGGGCACCGCGATCGCGGAGGTCGCCCGCCGCGGCGGTCACGACGTCACCCTCATCGGCCGCGACGGCACCGCCGCGGACATCACCGGCGAGATCGTCGTGCTGGCCCTGCCCTACCCGGCCCTCTCCGACGTCATCACGACGTACGCCCCCGCCCTCGAGGGCAAGGTCGTCGTGGACATCACCAACCCGCTGGACTTCGACACCTTCGACTCCCTGCAGGTGCCCGCGGACTCCTCCGCCGCCGCCGAGGTGGCCGACGCCCTGCCGAACGCACGCGTCCTCAAGGCCTTCAACACCACCTTCGCCGCCGCCCTCTCCTCCGGGAGGATCGGCGACCAGACCACCACCGTGCTGATCGCCGGTGACGACGCGGACGCCAAGTCCGCGCTGGCCGACGTCGTGACCTCGGGCGGCCTGAACGCGATCGACGCGGGCGCCCTG
Source organism: Micrococcus sp. NPDC078436 (assembly GCF_040702705.1). Taxonomy (NCBI): domain Bacteria; kingdom Bacillati; phylum Actinomycetota; class Actinomycetes; order Micrococcales; family Micrococcaceae; genus Micrococcus; species Micrococcus sp. NPDC078436. Next base: position 47,835 of record NZ_JBFBLX010000016.1, read on the forward strand.
AAGCGCGCCCGCGAGCTCGAGGCCGTCGGCTTCCTGCAGCTCACACTCGCCGCCGCCGAGAGGATCGGCTGGACCGGCGGCTTCGCCACCGTGCGCTGACCCTGCAGGCCCCCGGGCCGAGGGGCTCATGCCACACTGACGGCGTGAGCCCCTCGTCCGTGCGCCGGCCCTCCCCGGCGGCCGCTGCACTGGCCGCCCTCGGCGCCATGCTCGCGCTCGTGATCCTGGTCAGCGCGCTCCTCGCGTTCGGCGCCGGCAGCGCCGTCGCCCCCGGGGAGGGCCCGACGTCGGCCGCACCGTCGTCGACCGCTTCGCCCTGACGCGCGGAGCGGGCCCTGGAACGAGCCGGAGGTGGGAGCGGCGGCGACCGTCGGCGCCGCCGATCAGATCCCTGAAAGGCCCCGCACCAGAGCCACCGTGCCCCCGACGCCGGCCAGGCAGACGGCCAGGGTCCGCGCCTTCGAGGCGTCCACGCTCCGCGCGACGCGGGAGCCGAGGAGGATCCCCACGGGACCGGCGACGACAGCGACCGCCCAGACGAGTCCGGGCACGTCGACGTCGGGGGGTACCGCCGTGCCGAACAGCGACTTCGTGGCGAGGGAGGTGAGGTTGGCCAGCAGGAAGATCGGCTGCAGGGTGGCCGCCCAGGACTTCTGATCCCACTTGGCCGCCACCGCGTAGACCGCGAGCGCGGGACCGGCGACGCCCGCCGTCGTGTTCATGAAGCCGGCCACCGCCCCCGACGCGAAGACCGCGCCGTTGCCGGTGAGGGTGAAACGCTTCTGGAGGCCGAGGGCGGCGGCGATCGCGACCAGCACGGACGCACCCAGCAGGATCTCCAGGGCGTGCGGCTCGAGGGAGCGCACCGCCCAGGCACCGAGGAACGAGCCGCAGACCAGCAGGGGGGCCAGGCGGACGAAGCGCGCCCAGTCCACGTGCCTGTGGAGGAGTGCGAAGAGGATGGCCGCGGACATCACGGCCGCCACGTTGGAGATCGTCACGCCGGCCACGGGGCCGAGCAGGATCGAGAGGGTCGGCGCGGCGATCATGCCCACGCCCATGCCGCTGATCCGCTGCAGCGCGCCGCCGACCGTGATGGCCAGCAGCACGACGAGGGCCATGGTGAGCGTGCCGGCGTCGAGTCCCATGGGCAGAAGTCTCCTCCGGATTCTGGGCGAGTCTCGACGAGCGACTCGCCCACCACCGTGTGACCGGTGAGCACGGCGCCCAGAACCCGAGAGCGAACGGGGCCCTGGCGGCGTGCACGGCCGCTTCCCCGGGCGTCTGGCGGGCCTCGAGGCGTTCCTCACCCGCTGACCCCCGCCCCCGCCCAGCCCAGCCCAGCCCAGCCCAGCCCTCAGGGTGGTCACGACACGCCGCATCCCGTTCCCGCAGATGGCGTGTCGTGACCACTCGGGACGCGTCGACGCGCCCGCCACGACCGACTCCTCGCTGGCGTCGCCCGCCGATCGCATCTCGTTCAGCGTCCTCCCCGACCCGCAGTTCTACTCGCGCTATGCCACCGCCGGGACCGGAGACCCGTACATGACCCACTACGGCTCGGAGCCCTTCCTGGCCCAGACGCAGTGGATCGCCGACAACGACCAGGCCTACGACGTCGCCTTCACGATGCACCTCGGTGACGTGGTGGACCGCGCGAACCCGCCCGAGGAGTGGGCGGTGGCGGACGAGGCCATGTCCGTGCTGGAGCAGGCCGGCGCCCCGTACTCGGTGCTGGCCGGCAATCACGACGTCGGCGCCGGCGCCTCGGACACTGACGCCGTCTCCGACGAGACCTACGTCTCGCACTTCTCCGCCGAGCGCGCGGCGCAGCAGTCCACCTTCCTGGAGCGCGACCCCTCAGGCGCCTCGGAGGCTCACCTGGTGGCGCAGGACGGGACGACCTTCCTGGTGCTGGCCATCTCGTGGCAGTCCCAGCAGGAGACTCTGGACTGGGCGAACCGCGTGATCGCCGCCCACCCGGGCGTCCCCACGATCCTGACGAGTCACCAGATCCTCAACGTGGACGAGGCCACCGGCGAGCAGCTGTCCTCGGCGTACGGCGAGCGCCTGTGGAACGACGTCATCGCGCCCAACGACCAGGTGTTCCTGACCCTCAACGGCCATCACCACGGTGCCACCGAGCAGGTGTGCTTCGACGACGCCGGCCGCACCGGCAACACGGCCAGCTACTTCACCACCGCCGACGGCGCGGACGTGGACGACGAGACCTTCCCGAACGGCTTCACCCTCGAGGCGTTCATCAAGATCGACCCGGACTTCACGCCCGAGGAGAACGCCTGGATGCGGTGGCTGACACGCGACGGGCAGCGGGAGAACCTCCCCGGCTATGTGGACACCGAGGGCGATGAGCCCCCCTTCGCCTGGGCCTTCTCCAACCTCCGCGAGGTCCAGCTCTCCGTGGTGGACTCCCAGGCCCCGGTCGCCACGGAGACGTCCGCCTGGTCCAGCGAGACCGTGGGCAGCGGGCAGTGGCACCACCTGGCCGCCGTGAACGACCCGACCACGAAGACCACCACCATGTACGTGGACGGTGTGCCGGTGCAGCGCAACGCCACGGAGACCGTGGGCATCGCCCACGACGAGGCGCAGCGCTGGGTGTTCGGCGCCGGCTCCTACGACGGCCAGCGTCAGTCCGGCTTCCTCGGCTGCCTCGGCGAGACCCGCATGGTGGACCGCCCGCTCGCCCAGAACCAGTGGCTCACCTCCCGCGCGGAGACCACGACGCCCGTGGATCCGGCCCCCGTCGAGCCGACCCCCGTGGCGCACCCGGAGCGCATGCTGACCCGTGGCGACGCCGTCGCCCTCGTCCGAGACCGCACCGGCGTGGACCTGACCGGCATCCTCGCCGACCCACGGGGAGGCCGCCGAGGCGCTCGCACACCTGCGTTGACCGTGACCCCGCCGGGGCGACCCGCGGAGGGTCCCCGGATCCTGGGCGAGTCTCGACGAGCGACCTGACCTGGCAGGAGGTCGACGGGAGACAGCGGCTCGAGGTCGGCTCTCACGTGCGGGCCGACCTCCAGGGGCGCGGCTGCGCGGCCGAGGCCGCGGCAGCCCGCCGGGACCCCGCGCGGAACGCGCAGCGCAGTGCCGAGCTCGTCGCGGACATCCACCCGGAGAACACGGCGTCCCGGCGGGTGACGGAGAAGATCGGCGGGGACGGCCCTCGGAAGGACATGGGTGAGCCCCCACCTCAACGGCGGGGGCTCACCCATGGAGTCAGCTCACTTGGCGTGGCGCTGGAGCAGCTCCTTGGCCTTCTCCAGGCCGGCGGCCTCAAGATCATAGGAGCCGGTCGCCTTGTAGTGGTCCTCGACCGCGTCCGTGACGCTGTACTCCTCCGGGTTGCCGGGGGGCGTGGACGTCTCCAGGACGTGGAGCAGGTAGGTCTCTCCGGCGGCCAGGGCCTCGGGGGTCTCATGTGCCATGCCAGTCTCTCCTTGCAGTGCTGACGGTGGAGGAAGAGAGCGTATGACACCGCGGCGTCAGGACGCCAGCATCCGCACCGTCGCCAGGTTCCGGGCCGTGCCCACGACGCCGAGGGTCCGCTCGATCCGAGTCAGCGTGAGCGGCGAGTCTCGCACGGTCGTGGCGTGGCGGATCCAGAGGAACCGGCCCACGAGCACCGCGCGGTCCTCCCCCGGGTCCAAGGCCGCGAGGGCCACCGCCCGGCTCGGGTCCGGGACCGCGTCCAGCAGGGTGAGCTGCACCGCCTTCGGCTCCTGCTCCGGCCAGCCCTGCGCCTCGAGCACGGCGAGGGCCTCCCGGAGCTCGGCCGGCGACGTCGCCATCACCGGCACGTCGATGTCCCGCTCAGCCCGCGCCGCGGCGGCCACGGAGGCGGCGACGGCGGCTGGGTCCGCGCCGGCGGGGAGCGTCAGGATCACGTTGCCGCTGGCCTGGACCGTGCGGACGTCCGTGCCGCCGGCCTGCTCGGCCCAGCGGATGAGGTCCACCTTGGGGATGCGGCGGTGGGCGCCCACGTTGATGCCCCGCCAGAGGAGCACGTGGACGTCGCCCAGCGTCGTCGGGGCAGCCATGGTCAGCGCGCCTCGACCAGGTGGGCATAGACCACGCGGTTGTCCTCGAACGTCCGTGTCCACGGGTTGTAGCCGTCGCACGTGATCATGCGCAGCTCCGGGCGCTCGGTGTTCCCGTAGACCTCGTCCGTGGGGAAGTCATCCTTGCCGTACTCCTCGACGCGGTCCACCTCGAAGACGGCCGTGGTGCCGTCCTCGCGCTCCACCGAGACGACGCCCCCCGGCTCGAGCTCCGAGAGGCGGCGGAACACGCCGTCGTTGTTGCCGTACGCGCTCACGTGGCCGAGCAGCACGGCCGGACCGCGCTCTCCGGGCGTGGGCGAATGGATGTACCACGCGGCGGGCGTCCCCGGGTCGCCGGAGGGGACCTCGAGGGCGCCGTCGTCGCGCAGGCCGAGATGCAGCAGCTCTGAGTCCAGGCCGATCTCGGGGGCGGAGACGGAGACGGGCTCGGACGCGGGCAGCACGTCGGGTGCGCCCTCCTCCGCGGCGGCCGTCGGCGGCGGCGCGGAGCCAGTCGAGGCGGACGCGCTGGGTGCCGACGCGGGGGAGCTCGCCGAGGCCGAGGCAGGCGGGGTGGACACGGGCGTCGCGCTCGGGGACGGCGCGTCGCCGGAGGACGAGAGGGAACGGCGATACGCGCTCTCACGGACGTCGGCGAAGTGCGGGGAGGACGACGAGGTGGACGGGCTGGGTGCGCTCGTCGCCGGCACGGGCTGGGTCGGCGTGGCCGACGGCGTCGAGCAGCCCGTGACGAGGAGAGACACGGCCGCCGCGGACGCCCACAGGCGCCCGCGGCGGCGGTCAGGGGATCCGGTCATGCGCGAAGCGTAGGGGATCCGCCGGGAGGGGTGCCGGTGTCAGGCCTGCGCACGACGGCGGGTCGCCACACCGGCGCCGACGACGGCGGCCAGGCCCAGCGCGCCCACGGCCAGGGCGGCGGCGGGATCGGACTCCGGGGCGATGCCGGTGTCTGCGGCGCCGACGGGCACCTTGGTGACCTGCTTCTCCTCGGCCTCCTTCGTGGGCTCGGCCTCCTTGGCGGCGGACGCCTTGATCGCGGCGATCTCCTCGGCGGCGGCCCTCTCTCGGCCCTCGACCTTGATGCCGCTCGCCACGTCGATCTCGCAGCCGATGCCGTCCTGATCGGAGTCCAGGTCGTCGTGGTAGAGGTCCGAGGACTCCTTGATGTTGCCCTTGCCGGCGGCCCACGCGTCCTCGCAGTCGGCGTAGGTGTACGCGGCGTCCGGCTTCGCCTGGTCGCGCGGGTCGTGCGAGGCGGTGGGGGCAGGAACGGGCTTGGCGGACGGCTTCGTCGCAGGGGTCCACTTGTGGGTGCTGGATCCCTTGGGAGGGTTCACGCACGCGACCTTGTCCCCGTCGCCGTCAAGGCCCTTGCGGAAGCCGGGGGTGTCCGGAGTGATGTGGGAGAGGTTCGCGGCGTAGACCTCCTGGCAGTTCGCATAGGACGGCGCAGCCGTGGCCGGGGCGGCGGCGAACAGGGACACACCGAGGGCGGCGGTCAGGGTGACGCCGGTGGCGAGCTTCTTCATCGGGATTCCTCCGAGATCGTGGCGGGTGCCGTCCCTCATGCCGTCGTGTGGCGGGGGCGACATCTCGCATTCAAGCCGATCCCTCCAGGGATATCCATTCGACAGCCGGGGTGCCGCACAGGCTCCGATCAGCTGCCTCGCGCACACCGCCGCTTCCTGTGCTCGTCATCACATCCACCGTCTGACCTGGGAAGCTCCCGGCCGCGTCAGGGCCTTAACGTGTCCGGCCCGTCAGTAGCCTGCCTGGATGGACATGGACACGCGCGACCCCCACGCCCCGGCGGACCGGGAGCTGCTGCAGCGCGCCGCGGACGAGTGGCGTGACGCGCTGATCGACGTCGGCGGCACCAACCGCCTGCTGCACTTCCGCAGCACGGCCGCCACGGTGGACCTGGCCCAGGCCGCGCCGGACGCCTACACGGCCCTGCTCGCGGGCGGCGCCGTCCGCCTCTCCCAGCTCTTCCCGGGAGCGGACGCCCACGCCGCCGCGCACCGCGCCTGCACCCAGCTGCACCGCCGGCAGCGCGAGGCCGTGGAGGAGTACGGCGTCCCGGTCACGCACCTCGCGGTCGGCTTCGCCACCTGGCTCGGCGAGTCCGACGCCGCCCCCCGGCCCCACGCGCCCGTGCTGCTGCGCCCGCTGCAGATCGAGCGCACTCGCGGCGCCGGGGAGGGCTGGACGCTCACCCTCACGGACGACGTGCAGGTCAACACCGTGCTGCTGCACGTGCTCGCGCACGCGGGCGCCGAGATCGCCGAGGAGGACCTCCTCGCCCCGCTCGAGGACCTCGGCCCCGAGCAGGGGATGCGCGTGAGCCTCGCCCGGCTGGACGCGCTGGCCGCGGACGTCGAGGGCTTCGCCGTGATGCAGGAGGCCGTCCTCGCCGCCTTCTCGTACCAGAAGCAGCCCATGGTCGCGGACGTCACGGACCTGGACGCCCTGGCCGGCTCCGAGCTGGTCCGGGCCCTCGCCGGCGAGCCGGACGCCATGCGCGGCGCCCGCACGGCCGCCACGGGCGTGCCCGTGGAGCCCTCGTCCCCGGACTACGCGCCCGTGGACTCCGAGTACCTCGTGCTGGACGCGGACGCCAGCCAGTCGTACGTGGTCAACGCGGCCCTCGCCGGGCGGAACCTGGTGGTGCAGGGCCCTCCCGGCACGGGCAAGAGCCAGACGATCGCCAACCTGATCGCCGCCCTGATCGCCTCGGGGAAGCACGTGCTGTTCGTGGCGCAGAAGCGCGCCGCCATCACCGCCGTCCTGGACCGCCTGGACCACGTGGGGCTCTCCCACCTGCTGCTGGACCTGTTCGCCGCGGACGGCTCGCGGCGTCTGGTGGCCGAGCAGCTGAAGGCCGCCCTCGAGCGGCCGGAGGAGGACACGGGCCCGGAGGACGTCGCCCTCCACAGTCGGCTCGCCGCCGCCCGTGACCGCCTCGTGGCGCACAAGGACGCGCTCACCGAGCCGCGCCACGGCTGGGGGATCAGCGTGAGCGCCCTGCGCACCGGCACCGCCGGCATCCCGACGGCGGCCCGCACCTCCTTCCGCCTCCCCGCCTCCGCGTTCGGCGACTGGGCGCCCGGCGACCTCGACCGCCACGCCGCGGCACTGGACGAGCTGCATGAGCTCGGCGCCCTGAGCCCGGCCTGGCGCACCGCCCCCGGCTGGCGCCCGGACGCCCTGCGGACGCGCGAGGACGCCCAGCGGCTGCGCGGCCGCGTGCTCGAGCTGCAGCAGCGCCTCGTCGGCCTGACGGACCTGATGCCGCCGCTGGCCCGCGCCGCCGGCTATCCGGCCCCGGCCACGCTCGAGCAGGTCGCGTGGGTCGTCGGGCTGCACGCGGGCGCCGCGCGGCTCGAGCGGCGGGTGCCGGGTCTCGTGCACGCCCCGGACGTGGAGGAGCTCGCCGCCGCCGTCGGGGGCGGCGAGGACGTCGGGTTCTGGCGGCGCCGCGGCCTCAAGCGCCGCGCGCGGGACGTCCTCGAGGGCGTGCCCCGAGAGGAGCACGCCGCCCTCCTGGCCGAGGCGGGGCACCTGCGTTCCCAGTGGCGCGGCAGCGGAGCCCCCTCGGCCGCGCCCGCCACCGCCGAGGCCGAGGCCGCCCTCGCCGAGGTGCGCGCGCTGCTCGGCGAGCTCGCCCCCGCGGTGCAGGGCATGGACCTGGAGGGCCTGGGCCTGGAGGAGCTCCAGAAGCGCCTCGCCCGGCTCACCGACGGCGGCCGGGCCAGCGCGCTCGTCCGCTCGGCTGACGCGCGGGCCGCCCTGGCCGCGGCCGGCCTGGACCCGTTCGTGCGGATGCTCGTGACCCGGCTGTCCTCGGGCGAGCCGCTCGACGCCGAGCCCGGGCTCCTGCTGCGCTGGGCCGTGCTGCGCTCCCTCCTCGAGGAGGCCGAGCTGAGCAGCCCGGGCCTCGCGGGCCTGCGGGGCGCGGACCTGGACCGCGCGGCGCGCGCGTACCGCACGGCCGACGTCGCGCACCTGGCCGCCAACGCCACGCGCGTGCGCCGGCGCGCGGCCGAGCACCTCGAGAGGGAGATCGACGCCCACGGGGAGGAGTACGCCCGCCTGGTCACGGAGATCACCCGCAAGCGCACCGTGCGGCCGGTGCGCCAGCTCTTCGAGGACTCCCCCCACGTGATGCGGGCCGCCACGCCCGTGTGGGCCATGAGCCCCCTCCAGGTCTCCCGGCTGCTGCCCGCCGAGCGGTGCTTCGACGTGGTGGTCTTCGACGAGGCGAGCCAGATCAGGCCCGCCGACGCCGTCCCGGCCCTCCTGCGCGCCGGCCAGGCGGTCGTCGCGGGCGACAGCCGCCAGCTGCCACCCACCGAGTTCTTCACCAAGGTCATGGAGGACGCGTCCGAGGACGAGGACGAGGACGTCGCCCTGGACGGGCACGGCAGCGAGGGCCGTCGGGACGCGCGGCCCCGCGCCGGGAGCCTGACGAAGGACGCCGAGTCCATCCTGGCGGCCATGGACCGGCTGCTGGCCGGCCAGAGCCGCGGCCTCCAGTGGCACTACCGCTCGCGGGACGAGCGGCTCATCGCCGTCTCCAACGAGCACGTCTACCACCGCAGCCTCACCACCTTCCCGGCCGCGGACGCCCAGGACGCCGTGCGGCACGTGGAGGTGCCCGCGAGCCCCGGGATCAACGGCTCCGCCAACAGCCCCGAGGCGGAGGTGGCCGCCGTCGTCGAGCTGGTGCGCGAGCACGTGCGCCGCCATCCCGGGGAGAGCCTGGGCATCATCGCGTTCGGCGCGAAGCACGAGGCGCGGATCGAGGCGGCGCTGTTCCAGGCCATGGCCGAGGACCCGGCGTTCGAGCGCGCCCTGAACGCGCGCACGGACGAGCCGTGGTTCGTGAAGGCCATCGAGCGCGTGCAGGGCGATGAGAGGGACGCGGTCATCCTCAGCGTGGGCTACGGCAAGGGCGCGGACGGGCGGCTGCGCTACTTCTGGGGCCCGCTCCTGCGGGAGGGCGGCGAACGGCGCCTCAACGTGGCCATCAGCCGCGCCAAGCGCCGCATGACCCTGGTGACGAGCTTCAGCCCGGACGACGTCCCCGCGGACGGGCACTCCTCCGCGGGCTTCCAGCTGATGCACCGGTTCCTGCACTTCATGGCCTCGGGGGGCATGCGGCTGACCGGCGGGCCGAGCGGCGGGATCGCGCTGAACCCGTTCGAACTGGACGTGCAGCGCCGGCTCGAGGAGGCCGGCCTGAGCCTGGACGCGCAGGTGGGCGTGGGCGGCTACCGGATCGACTTCGCCGCGCGGCATCCGGAGAAGCCGGGGCGGCACGTGCTGGCCATCGAGGCCGACGGTGCCTCGTACCACTCCGGCCACACCGCCCGGGAGCGCGACCGCCTGCGGCAGTCCATGCTCGAGGCCCGCGGCTGGCGCTTCCACCGCATCTGGAGCACGGACTGGTTCGCGGACGCGGATGCGGAGGTGGCCAAGACGGTGGCGGCGTTCGAGGCGGCGGTGGCGGCCGACGACGCGGGGTGACGGCGCGTGTCCCCGCAGGCTCAGATGCCGTCGGCCTCGGCCGGGGCTCCGGCTCAGCGGTTCCCGGGGAAGCGCGGGTCGACCGCCTCGCCGCCGGGCGCGTGCACCGTGGCGGGGGCGCCCGTCTCATCGGCGCCGCGCGCGCAGCACGAGCTCGAGGTCGAACCGGCCGTCCGGGTCGTCCAGCGCGTCCCCGAAGAGCTCCCGCAGGCGTCCCACCCGGTAGCCCACGGTCTGCGGATGCACGCCCAGCTCCGCGGCGATCGGCGCGCGCTGGCCCCAATGCGTGAGCCAGGAGAGCAGGGTGGCCTCGAGGATCTCGCGCTTGGCCGCGGTCACGCCCTCGAGCGGCGCCAGCACCCGGCCGGCCAGCTGCGCCACCACGCGGGGCTCGGCTCCCAGCACGACGCGGGCGAGGTGGTGCTCGGCCAGCACGGGATCCCCCGTGCCGCCGCTGCTCTGCACCGCGAGCGTGCGCGCCACCCGGTACGAGTGCGGCGCCAGGCCCCACTCCACCGCCGGACCGACGACGGCCGCCGTGCCCGCGAGGAGACGCAGCATCTGCTCGCGCCGGACGCGGGGCGGCAGGGCGTCCACCACCGCGACCACCTCGGACTCCCGCTCGACCACCAGGCCGGTGCGGCCGAGGCGGTGGCGGACGTCCGCGCCGGCCGTGGCCGGGAGGACCACGACGGCCAGACGGCGCGGCAGGCGCCAGTCGGCGAGCGCGGCGAGGCGCTGCACCTCCTTCTCCTCCGCGCCGCCGCGGATGAGCGCGGAGGCGAGGTCGGAGCGGTAGAGCTCGAGCAGACCCGCCTGGGCCGACTGGGCTTGGGCGTAGGCCTGCGCACTCACGGAGGAGAGCTCGTCGATGTACGCCCAGATGGACTCGCCGAGGTCGATCACCACGGACATGTCCATGCCCTGCCGCGCGCACTCGGCCGAGAGGTCACGGAACACGATCCGCGCAGACGTGCGGTACGCCCCGAGGAGGGCGTCCATGCTGCGGCCCTCCCGGAACTCTCCCGCGCCGAGGGTGGCCATGAGGGCGCGGGAGTCGTCGTTGAGGGCGGGCAGGTCCGTGCCGGGCAGGCGCATGAGCTGCTCGAATGCGGTCCGCACCCCGTGGGAGAGGTTGCGGCCGTACTTGCCGTCCCGGGCTTCGGCGTAGGCCGGGATCTGATCCGGGACGTCCTGGATCATGCGCGCCATGACGGCCGGCAGGGCCGGCGCGAGCTTCTCGGGCAGGTCGCCGGGCAGCGACTGCCACGGGGGGCTCCACTCGCCGTCGTCGCTGGTCAGGCCAGGGTGGACGACGGCGGGGGACGAATCGGGGAAAGGGGCGGGGGGCTGGCTCATCATTGTCTCCTCATGATGAAGAACGTCCCTCGATCGTACGTCCAGCGAGAAGAAACACAGCGTGTCCCGCCATACGCTTGGACCATGGCCGGACCGACCCTGCTGACCCGCATCGCCTCGGTGCTGCTGCATCCCCTGACCCCCGAGGACGTGCTCGGACTGCTGGACCCCGTGCGCTCGTCGCGCCAGCTGCGCGGCGTGGTCACGGCTGTCACGCGCGAGACCGCCGGCACCGCCACGATCGCCTTCCGCCCCGGACCGGGTTGGACGGCGCACGACGCCGGCCAGTGGGCCCGCATCGGCGTGGACGTGGACGGCGTGCGCCAGTGGCGCTCCTACTCGCTCTCCGCCCCGGCCGGCGCCGACCCGGAGATCACGGTCTCGGACATCGGGGTGGTCTCGGGCACCCTGGTGCGCGGCACCAAGCCCGGGGACGTCCTCTTCCTGGACCTGCCCGAGGGCGACTTCACGCTTCCAGAGGAGCCGCGCCCCCTGCTCATGCTCACGGCCGGCTCGGGCCTCACACCCGTGATGTCCATGATCCGCACGCTCGTGCCACGCCGGGCCGACGCCGACGTCGTGCTGATCCACTCCTCCCGCACCCCGGAGGACGCGCTCTTCCGCGAGGAGCTGGCCGAGCTCGCGGACCAGTTCCCCGGCCTGACGGTGCACCACCGCTACACCGCCACGGACGGGCGCCTGGACCTCACCACCCCCGCCGATCTCGAGGCCCTGTGCCCGGACTGGCGCGAGCGGGCCGCGTTCGCGTGCGGCCCGGCCGGCCTCCTGGACGCCGCGGAGGCACTGTGGTGCGCGCACGCCGGCGAGGACCTGCGCATCGAGCGCTTCCGCGCGGACCTGACCGCCGGCGTCGCGGGGGCGGGCGGGCGCGTGACCTTCGAGCACTCGGACGTGGAGGCGGACGCCCCGGGCGACGTGCCCCTGCTCGAGGTGGCGGAGGACGCCGGCGTGGCCGCGCCCAGCGGCTGCCGCATGGGCATCTGCCACGCCTGCCTCACTCCGCTGCGCTCCGGCCAGGTCACGGACCTGCGCACGGGCGAGGTCCACGGCGACCCCGGTGAGCTCATCCAGACCTGCGTGAGCGCGGCCGCCGGGCCCGTGAGCCTGGCCGTGTGAGCCCCGCCGGCCCCCTCCCGGCCCCTTCGACATCCATCCATCGCCTCCCGAACCGTCAGGAGACCACCGTGACCCAGACACTCCCCCGTCCCGCCGGCGCCACCGCCCCCGCAGACCCCGCCCTCGCGATCCCGGGCACCACCGTCCGCGGGCGGCAGGCCCGCGTCCTCCCCGACGACCGCCCGGACACCACGAGCTGGGCCCCGCGCGGCGACGAGGCCGACGCCGCGACGAGGGCCGCGCCGAAGGCCCGCCCCGGGATGCTGGCCACCGAGGGCGGCCCCACCGTGCGCCCGCCGGCCGCCGCGCACCTGAGCGACGAGCAGGTGGCCGAGCTGGGCCGCGAGCTCGACGCGATCCGCGACGAGGTGCTGGCCTCGCGCGGCGCGAAGGACGCCGCCTACATCCGCCGCGTCATCCGCCTGCAGCGCTGGCTCGAGGTGGGCGGACGCACGCTGCTGCTGAACGCGAAGAACCGCGCCGCGTTCGTCGCCGGCATCGCCATGCTGACCACCGGCAAGATCATCGAGAACATGGAGATCGGCCACAACGTCCTCCACGGCCAGTGGGACTGGATGCGCGATCCGGACATCCACTCCACCACGTGGGAGTGGGACTTCGTCACGCCGTCGTCGGCCTGGCAGAACACCCACAACGACGCGCACCACCGCTGGACCAACGTCATCGGCAAGGACACGGACGTGGGCTACAACCTGCTCCGGATGGACGAGTCCGAGCCGTGGCAGCCCCGCCACCTCCTCAACCCCGTCCTCAACGCGGCCCTCGCCCCGATCTTCGAGTGGGGCATCGCCCTGTACGACCTGGAGCTGTCCAAGTTCCAGGCCGGAGAGAAGTCCTGGGCGGAGATGCGCCGGGACCTGGCGTCGGTGGCCGTGAAGGCCTCGCGTCAGGCCGCGAAGGACTACCTGGCCACGCCGATCGTGGCCGAGGCCCTCACCGGCTCCGGCAGGGCCGCGGTCAAGGCCACCCTCATCTCCGGCGTGCTGCGCAACATCTGGGCGCACTCGGTGATCTTCTGCGGACACTTCCCCGACGGCGTGGAGACCTTCACGGAGGAGATGGTGGAGGGCGAGACGCGCGGCGACTGGTACGTGCGCCAGATGATCGGCTCCGCCAACATCTCCGGCTCGAAGCTCATGCACTTCATGACCGGCAACCTCTCCCTGCAGGTGGAGCACCACCTGTTCCCGGACCTGCCCTCGAACCGGTACGCCGAGGTGGCACCCAAGGTCCAGGACATCTGCCGGCGCTACGGCCTGCCCTACACCACGGGGCCGTTGCACAAGCAGGTCGGCTCGGCGTGGGCCAAGGTCTTCCGGCTGGCGCTGCCGTGAGGTGGGAGGGGCGGGCGCCCCTCCCACCGCCGTCGTCGTCGGCTCAGCCCTTCACGCCGCCGGCCGTGAGGCCGGAGACGATGTACCGCTGCAGGAACAGGAACAGCGCCATCACGGGCAGGGCCGCCAGCACGGCGCCGGCCGCGAACACGCCCCAGTTCTCAGAGCGGGTCTCCGAGACGTAGCCGTAGAGGCCCACCGCGAGCGTCTGCGCGGACGGGTCCGTGAGCACCACGGAGGCGATCACGAACTCCGAGACCGTGGTGATGAAGGACAGCAGGGCCACCACCGCGAGGATGGGGGTCACCAGGCGCAGGATGATCGAGAAGAAGATCCGCGCGTGCGAGGCGCCGTCGAGCTTGGCGGCCTCGTCCAGCGACGGCGGGATGGTGTTGAAGAACCCGTACATCAGGTACGTGTTCACCCCGAGCGCGCCGCCCAGGTACACGAGGATGAGGCCGAGCTGCGAGCCGATGCCCAGGACGGGCACCAGGTTGCCGATGTAGTTCAGCAGCAGGAAAATCGCCACCACCGCGAGCAGCTGCGGGAACATCTGTACCAGCAGCAGCGTCAGCAGCCCCACGCGGCGGCCCGTGAACCGCATCCGGGAGAACGCGTAGGCGGCCAGGGCGCCGAGGAACACCGTCATCACGGACGTGATGACGCCGATGACCATCGTGTTGAGGAACCAGCGGCCGAAGGGCCGGTCCGGGTTGCTGAACAGGTCCACGTAGTTCTGCCCGCTGAACGAGGAGAACAGCCGGTTCGAGCTCGCCATCGTGCCGGTCGGGTCGAGCGACGCGGACAGCACGTACAGCAGCGGGAACAGTGCGAACGCGCTGGCCAGCACGCCCACCGCGTGGCGCCAGCCCAGCTCCCGCATCCAGCGGCCGAACGAGCGGCGGCGTCGTGGCGGGGCCTGGTCCTCCTCCCAGCGCAGCGGGTCCGTCACCTGCTGCGCCAGGGCGGCGGCGAGGGGCGAGGTCGGGGCGGCCGCCTCGGGGGCGTCCGGCCGGGGCCGTCCGAAATCCTGGGGGATGCTCACTTGTCGATCTCCTCGAGCGCCTTGGTCTGCCGGAAGCTGATCGCCGAGATGGTCGCCACGATCAGGAAGATCACGATGGACAGGGCGGAGGCCAGGCCGTAGTCGCGCCCCACCCCGCTGAACGCCGTCTTGTAGACGACCGTGATCAGCAGGTCCGTGGCGCCGATGTTCGAGCCCGCGTCGGGGAACCGCGGTCCGCCGCCGGTCAGCATGTAGATGATGTTGAAGTTGTTGAAGTTGAACGCGAACGAGGAGATCAGCAGCGGCGCCACCGAGACCAGCAGCAGGGGCAGCTTGATGGAGCGGAAGATGCGCCACGGGCCGGCGCCGTCCATGCGGGCGGCCTCGTCCACGTCCTCGGGCAGGGACTGCAGGGCGCCTGTGGTCACCAGGAACATGTAGGGGAAGCCCAGCCACAGGTTCACCACGAGCACCGACAGCCGGGCCAGCCACGGGTCGGTGAGCCACGGGATGTCCGCGCCGCCGAAGAACACGGTGTTGACGAAGCCGAACTCCGGGTTGAGCAGGCCGGCCCACACGAGGCCGGACAGGAACGCCGGGAACGCGTACGGCAGGATCATCATCACCCGGTAGACCTTCTTGCCGCGCATGTCCGAGCGGTTGAAGGCGATCGCCAGCAGCAGCCCGACGGCGAACGTCGTGGCCACGCTCAGGAACGCGAAGGCGAAGGTCCATACGGCGACCCGCACGAGCGGGTCGCGCAGCTCGGGGTCGGTGAACGCGCGCGTGAAGTTGTCCAGGCCTACGAACACCCGCCAGCCGGTCTGCAGCGTGCTGCCGTCGTCCGTCTGGAACTGGCCCTCGCCGTTGTCCCGGTACTCCGCGCCGCTCTCGAGGTCCGTGAAGGTGTCCCGGGCCTCGTCATACTTCAGACGCGGCGTGTACACGTACCCGCGGGAACCGTCGCGCGTCTCCAGGGTGCCGTCCGCGGCGTCGTCGCTCAGCGGGACCTTCAGGCGGGTGACCTGGTCCTGACGCTGCAGCAGGTCGCCGAACCGCAGGGTGGTGTACCCCTCCACCCCCACCGGCTGTCCGTCCTGCATCTGGGCCTCGACCGGCTCCAGCTCCTGGTCCGCGCCACCGAGGACGGGCTCCCCGTCCCGCAGGGTCAGCAGGTAGAGGTCGCCGCTCTCCTCCAGCACAGTGAGGTCGTACACCGGGGAGTCCGGCACGCGGATGGAGGAGGAGCGCTGGATGATCTCGATCGCCGCGGCCTTGTCCGAGTTGTGCCCGGCGCCGTAGTTCGTGAAGGCGATGTAGGAGGAGTAGACCACCACGAACACCTGGAACAGCATCAGGAAGACCAGGCCGGGGGCGAGGTACTTGGCCGGGAGGCCGCCGCGGCGCAGGTAGATCCAGTTGATGCCGATCGTGACCGCCAGGGTCAGCGCGAACACCGCCCAGTCCCCCGCGGCCGCGAGCTGGAACAGCAGGAACGCCGCGAAGGCGTCCACGAGGCCCAGCAGGACGATCTTGGCCAGCGTGCCACCGAGGCCCTCGGTGCCCCGGGCGTCCGCACGACGACGACGGCCCGGGCCGGTGCGGCGCGCGGCGTCGTCGAGGGCGGCGGTGGCGGCGTCGGACCGGTCCGACGCGGTGGAAGACGGGCTCATGGTTCCTCATCCGGCCCGAGGGCCTGCCGTGGAAGGGGGGGTGCGCGCCCCGAGGGCGCGGGGGCCACGGTCTGCCTCCGGCGTCCCCGCGGGGACGCCGGAGGCAGACCGCGCCGGATCACTGGCCGATGCGGCCCTCGATGTCGGAGATCATCTTCTGCCAGGTCTGGACCGGGTCGCCCTCGCCCTTGATGATGCTCATCTCGGCGCCGCCCCAGAACTCGAACACCGCGCCCATCTCGGGGGCCGCCGGCATGGGGACGCCGTCCTCGCCGATCTCGCCGAACGCCTTGACGGTCTCGTCCGAGGCCGCCTTGTCGAAGGAGGCGGTCAGCGCCGGGGGACGCTTGCCCTCGGCGTAGAGCGCGTCCTGGGCCGCCTCGGTGGAGAGGTAGTTGACCACGAACTCGTTCGCGGCCAGCTGGTTCTCGGACTCCGAGGAGACGAAGAAGGCGTTGACGCCCACGAACGGCTGCGCCGGCTGGTCGCCCATGGACGGGATGGCCTCGACCTCGAAGTCGATGCCGGCCGCCTCGGCCTCCTCGACGTTCCACGGGCCGGTGATGAAGTAGGCCGCGTTGCCGGAACTGAACTGCTCCTTGGCGATGTCCGCGGTCATGTTCGGGTTCAGCACCCCGGACTCGCCGTACTCGGCCAGCTTCTCGGCGAAGGCCTCACCCTCCGCTCCGCCCATGGCCAGCGAGCCGGTGTCGTACGAGCCGTCCTCGGCCTGCTTGAACACGGGGGCGCCCATGGAGGTCTGGAACGGGTACAAGTGGTACGGGTCGCCCTTGACGGCGTCCAGGCCCACCACGAACGGGTACTCGGCCTCGCCGGCGTCGACGGCCTTCTGGCCCTCCGCGATCATCTCGTCGAAGGAGGCCGGGGTGGACTCGGCCAGCTCGGTGTTGCGCAGGACGGCGATGTTCTCCACGGAGTACGGCACGCCCCAGGTCTGACCCTCATAGGTGACGGCCTGCACGGAGGACTCCACGAAGTCGCCGGCTCTCTCACCCAGCTCAAGGGGCTCGATGGTGCCGTTCTGCACGAGCGAGCCGATCCAGTCGTGGGCGCCGACGATCACGTCCGGGCCCTCGCCCGTGGGGTTCTGGGTGATGAAGTCGTCCTTCATCGTGGAGTTGTCCTTGACCACGAGCTCCACCGTGATCCCGGTGTCCTCCTTGAAGTCCTCCGCCACGGCCTGCAGCGGCTCCTGGCGGCTCTGGTCCACCCACATGGTGATGGTGGTGGCGCCGGCCTCGGAGAGGTCCTGGCTCGGGGACGCGGCGGACGTGCCCTGATCGGTGGCGCCGGTCGGGGAGGAGGACGCCGGGGAGGAGGACGCCGGGGCGGAGGAGCCGCCGCCGCACGCGGTGAGCGCGAGGGCGGAGAACGCCGCGGTGAGGGTCAGGCTGAGCGGGCGGCGGAGGAGGCCGCCGGTCGTCGTCGACTGCATGGTGTGCCTTTCACGAGGGGTGGCGGCCCGCGGCATGCGCCGGCCACTGCGTCGCCGACGTGGGCCCCGCGGTGAGACGGCGCCTGCCCCCGGCGGTTGAAGGAGTCAGTCCCCAGAAGTGTAAACGCTTCCACTGTGATGTGCCACACAGAGGGGCGATCTCGCATGAACCCGGGCATGCGGGAGTGGGGGCGGGGGTCAAAGCCGGCTGAAACCGGAATGGAAGCGCTTCCACCACCCCGCCTGCCGTGCCGTACTCTGGTGCCACGCATCGACCCCCGGCCCGCCGCCGTCGTGCACCCGCCCGCCGCAGAACCCCACGAACCGGGAGGAGGACCGCCGATGGTCGGCATCAAGGACGTCGCCCGCATGGCCGGGGTCTCCACCGCCACCGCCTCCCGCGCCCTCACCGGCTCCGGCCCCGTGGCGGCCGCCACGCGCACCCGAGTCCAGGAGGCCGTCGCCACGCTCGGCTACGTGGCGGACTCCGCCGCTTCTTCGCTCGCCTCGGGCCGCACCCGCAACATCGGGCTGGTGACGCCCTCCGTCCACCGGTGGTTCTTCGCCGCCGTGCTCGAGGGCGCCTCGGACGAGCTCGTACGGCACGGGTACGACCTCACGCTCTACGACGTCGGCCAGGACCCGGAGCGTCGATCCACGGTCATCTCCGACCTGCTGCCCCGACGGCGGCTGGACGCCCTGATCACCCTCTCGTTCCGGCTGAGCATGTTCGAGCTCGCCGGACTCGAACGCCGCGGCCTGCCCGTGATCGCCGTCGGCGGCCGCCTGCCGGCGGGCGAGACCCTGCCGGACTGGTTCACCGCCGTCCAGGTGGACCACGCCCGCGCCGCACGGATGGCCACCGAGCACCTGCTGGAGCTCGGACACCGGGACATCGCCTACGTGGGCCGCGTAGACGAGGACATCGAGTTCCAGGTCAGCACCGAGCGCACCCGCGGGTTCCTGCACGCCCTCGCCGCCACCGGGGTGCGCACGCCGGCCGACTGGATGGTGCCCGCGGACTTCACCATCGGCGGCACCTACCACCAGGCGCGCGCCCTCCTCGCCGACCCACGGCGCCGGCCGACGGCGGTCATGTGCATCTCGGACGAGATGGCCATGGGCACCTGGATGGCAGCCCACTCCCTGGGGCTGCGCGTGCCCGAGGACGTGTCCGTGATGGGCCTGGACGGCCACCCCGAGGCCGCCCGCCTGGGCATCAGCACCGTGGACCAGAACCCACTCGAGCAGGGCCGCCGCGCCGTCCGCCTGGCGCTCGGCGCCCTCGACGGCGCCGCTCACCCCCACCGGATCATGCACCACCTGGCCGTGCGGCCGAGAGCGAGCACCGCGCCGCCATAGACCGTCAGCCCCGACCCTCACCCACCCCTCTCCTTCACCTTGGATCGTCGGGCACGTACCTGCCCGTGAAAGGAACCCCACCATGGCCTCCGTGACCTTCCGCTCCGCCAGCCGCCAGTACCCCGGCTCCCCCCGCCCCGCCGTCGACTCCCTCGACCTGGAGATCGCCGACGGCGAGTTCCTCGTGCTCGTGGGCCCCTCCGGCTGCGGCAAGTCCACCTCCCTGCGCATGCTCGCCGGCCTCGAGGAGCTCTCCCGCGGCAGCATCCTGATCGGCGACCGGGACGTCACCGACGTGGACCCCAAGGACCGGGACATCGCGATGGTGTTCCAGAACTACGCCCTGTACCCGCACATGACCGTGGCGGACAACATGGGCTTCGCCCTGAAGATCGCCGGCGTCCCCGCGGACGAGCGGCGCCGCCGCGTCGAGGACGCCGCGAAGCTGCTGGACCTGACCGAGTACCTGGACCGCAAGCCGAAGGCCCTCTCCGGGGGCCAGCGTCAGCGCGTGGCCATGGGCCGGGCGATCGTGCGCGACCCGCAGGTGTTCCTCATGGACGAGCCGCTCTCCAACCTGGACGCGAAGCTGCGCGTGCAGACCCGCGCCCAGATCGCCAACCTGACCCGTCGCCTGGGCACCACCACCGTGTACGTGACCCATGACCAGACCGAGGCCATGACCATGGGCGACCGGGTGGCGGTCCTCAAGGACGGCCGCCTCCAGCAGGTGGACACGCCGCGCAACCTCTACGAGCGCCCGATGAACGTGTTCGTCGCCGGGTTCATCGGCTCCCCCGCCATGAACATCTTCCGCATGCCCGCCACGCACGAGGGCGTGCACTGGGGCGAGACGGTCATCCCCGTGCCGCGGGAGGATCTGGCCGACGCCGGCACGGCGGTGGACCTCGGCGTGCGCCCCGAGAACCTGGTGGTCAGCGACGACGCCGCCGGCCTGCCCGTGGAGGTGGACACCGTGGAGGAGCTCGGCGCGGACGCGTACGTGTACGGTCACGCGACGATCGGCGGCGAGGAGCGGCTCATCACCCTGCGGACGGTGGGCTACACGGCGCCGGAGAAGGGATCCGTGGTGCACGTGGTCCCGGACCCGGAGCGCGTGCACCTGTTCCACGCCGAGACCGGCGAGCGACTCAACCGCTGACGGCGGCGCGACGGCGGCGGGCGGCGCCTGCCCTCAGCCCTGACGCCCGGCCAGCTCCGCGAGCCGGTCGATCGACGCGCGGAGCTGCTCTTCGCCGGTCCGCAGGGCGCGACGGATGCGCTGCGGGTCGGCGAGCCGCGTCCAGTCATAGGTGTGGGTGACGCGGCAGCCGCCCTCGTCGTCGCCCTCAACCTCCCACCGCCACAGCTGGCCGAACGGCTCCCCGCCGACCTCGGAGGGCTTCCAGGCGATGCGGCGGCCCTCCTCGAACTCGACCACGTGGTTCGCGCGGTCCACGCCCTTCTGCAGGGTCATGACGAACACGTCCCCGACGGCGGTCACCCGCTGCCCGGGGGCGGCTTCAGCCAGGTTGTCGTTGCCGTCCCACTCGGGCTGGCGGGAGGGGTCCGCGATCAGCTCGAAGACGACGCCGGCCGGCGCGTCGACGTGACGGGTCGCGGACACGACGCGGTCCTCGGGGGCGGGCAGGGCGGTCTCGTCGATGTGCTCCATGGCGTCAGGGTAGGGGTGCACCGCCGCCGTGGGCCATCCCCTCCGCACGCGGGCGAGGAGCGCTCGCACGACCCCGGCTCCTCACCCCCTACCCTCGTGAGCATGACGTCCCGGCTGCGCCTCCTCCTGACCACCGCGATCGTCCCGGTGTTCTGGGGCTCCACCTACGTGGTGACGCGGCAGTGGCTGCCCGCGGACCTGCCCCTCACCGGCGCTGCGATCCGGGCCCTGCCGGCCGGGCTGATCCTGCTCGCCCTGACCCGGCGCCTCCCCCGCGGGGCGTGGTGGTGGAAGTCCGCACTGATCTCCTTCCTGACCATGGGCGGGTTCTTCGTGCTCGTGTACGTCTCCGGCTCCCGCCTGCCCAGCGGCGTGGCCGCCACGCTCATGGCCTCCGGGCCGCTGGTGATGGTGGTGCTGGGCCGCCTGCTGCTCCGCGAGCGAGCGCCGCTGATGGCGTACGTCGGCGCCGTCGTCGGGATCCTCGGCGTGGCCCTGCTGGCCGGCAGCGCGATCGCCACCCTGGATCCCATGGGCGTGGCGGCCGCGCTGACCGGCGTGCTGACGTCGTCGCTGGGGTACGTGCTGACGAAGCGGTGGAGTCCGCCCGTGGACTCGCTGACGTTCAGCGCGTGGCAGCTGACCCTGGCCGGCGTGATGCTGGCACCGGTGGCGCTGGCCGTGGAGGGCCCGCCACCGCCCCTGGGCCTGCCCGCCGTCCTGGGGTTCGCGTACATGGGCCTGATCGCGACCGGGCTGGCCTACGTGCTGTGGTTCCGGGGCCTCGCGGCGCTGCCCGCCCGGACGGTCGGGATCCTGGGGCTGCTCAACCCCCTGACGGGCGTCCTGCTCGGCGCCGCCGTGGCCGGGGAGATGCTCAGCCCCCTGCAGGCACTCGGGGCGGCGGTCATCCTGCTCGGCGTGGGTCTCGGGCTCATGACGACGCCGCGGGTGCTGCGACGGCGGCCCGCCTGACCGGGCCCGCCGCCGTAGACTCGAGACATCCGCCGTCATCGGCGCGGCCCGCCGGTGACCTGGTCCTTCCGAGGGAGCCCGCGCCGTGACCGACCACCCAGGCACGCCGACCGCCACCGCCCATCCCGTCCCGTGGACGCGGACCACCGCAGCCGAGGCCCTCGCGCACTTCGGCGTGGACGGCCAGGTGGGGCTGAGCTCCGCCGAGGTCCTCCGCCGCCGCGCGGAGCACGGCGCCAACGAGCTCGAGGCCTCGGCCGCCGAGTCGTCCTGGCGCCGATTCCTGAGGCAGTTCGCCGATCCGCTGATCCACCTGCTGGCCGCCGCCGTCGTGATCTCCGTGGTGGCCTGGTTCTTCGAGGGCGCGCACGGCGCCCCCGTGGACGCGATCGTGATCGCCGTGATCATCGTGTTCAACGCGCTCCTGGGCTACGTGCAGGAGGCGCGCGCCGCGGACGCGGTGGCCGCGCTGCAGGGGATGGCGGCGGTGATGGCCACGGTGGTCCGTGACGGCCACACCGTGCAGGTGCCGGCCGCCGACGTCGTCCCCGGGGACGTGCTCGCGCTCGCCGAGGGCGACTCCGTGGCCGCCGACGCCCGCCTGATCGCCTCCTCCTCCCTGCACATCGCCGAGGCCGCGCTGACGGGCGAGTCCGCCCCGGTCGGCAAGGGCCCGGCCCCGATCCCGGGCGAGGTCAGCCTCGGCGACCGGGCGAACATGGTCCACAAGGGCACGGCCGTGACGCAGGGCGTGGGCACCGCGGTGGTCACCGCCACGGGCATGGAGACCGAGATGGGGCACATCGCGCGGCTGCTCAGCTCCACCGAGAAGAAGGCCACTCCGCTCACGCGGGAGATCGACGCCCTCGGCCGCACGCTGGGGATCGCCGTCATCGGGATCGCGGTGGTGGTGATGGCGGCGATCGCGATGACGAGCGGCATCCACTCCGTGCGCGAGGCGGTGGACGTGCTGATCGTGGGCGTCTCGCTCGCCGTCGCCGCGGTGCCGGAGGGGCTGCCCGCCATCCTCTCCGTGGTCCTCTCCCTCGGCGTGACGGCCATGAGCCGGCGCAACGCGATCGTGAAGAACCTCTCCTCCGTGGAGACGCTGGGCTCCGCCTCCGTGATCTGCTCCGACAAGACCGGCACCCTCACCCGCAACGAGATGACCCTGCAGACCGTCCGCGCCCCCTCCGGGCAGGCCCGCCTCAGCGGCGTGGGCTACGCGCCGGAGGGCCGCGTGCTCCTGGACGACGGCGTCGACCTGCTCGCCGCCGACGCCGCGCACCCCCTGCGCGAGGAGGGCGTCGCGCTGCTGTGCGGCGGCTCGCTCGCCTCCAATGCCGAGGTGCGCCGGGACGACGACGGCGCCTGGTCCGTGCTGGGCGACCCCACGGAGGCCGCGTTCGTGGTGGCCGAGCGCAAGGCCGGCCTCGAGGAGGCCCGCGCCGCGCGCTTCACCCGGGTGGCCGAGGCGCCGTTCACGTCCGAGCGCAAGATGATGTCGGTCGTCGTGACGGACGGAGAGCGGGACGGTGCCCCCCTGCTCGTCGCGAAGGGCGCGCCGGACGTGCTGCTCCAGCACTGCACCCGCGTGCGCAGGGGTGACGAGGTGCTCGCGCTCGGGGAGCCCGACCGCGCCTCGGCGGCGCGCGACGTGCAGGAGCTCTCCGACCAGGCGCTGCGCACCCTCGCGGTGGCGTACCGCCGGCTCGAGCCCGCCGAGCTCGAGGCCGCCCGGGCGGCGGACGGGACCCTCGACGGCGAGGCCCTGCGCGGCCTCGAGGAGGAGCTCGTGTTCGTGGGCACCGCCGGGATCATCGACCCGGCCCGCGCCGAGGCCGCCGACGCCGTCGCCACCGCCCGCGGCGCCGGGATCCGGGTGGTCATGATCACGGGCGACCACCCGGCCACCGCGCTGCGGATCGCCCAGGAGCTGGGCATCGCCGAGCCCGGCGACCGCGCCCTCTCCGGGCCGGAGCTCGAGGCGATGGACGCCGAGCAGCTGCGCGCCGCCGTGCGGGACGTGGCCGTCTACGCGCGCGTCTCCCCCGAGCACAAGCTGCGGATCATCGGGGCGCTGCAGGCCGACGGGGCCATCGTCTCCATGACTGGCGACGGCGTGAACGACGCACCGGCCCTCAAGAAGGCGGACATCGGCGTGGCCATGGGCATCACGGGCACCGAGGTGTCCAAGGAGGCCGCGGACATGATCCTGGCCGACGACGACTTCGCCACGATCGTTGCCGCCGTGCGGCAGGGCCGGGTGATCTTCGAGAACATCAAGAAGTTCCTGCGCTACCTGCTCTCGTCCAACACGGGCGAGGTGCTCACCATGTTCTTCGGCGTGATGCTCGCGGGGTTCCTCGGCCTGACCGGGCATGGGACCGGCGTGGTGGTGCCGCTGCTGGCCACGCAGATCCTGTGGGTCAACCTCGTGACGGACTCCGCGCCCGCCCTCGCCATGGGGATCGACGCGGAGGGCGACGACGTGATGGCCCGCCCGCCGCGCCGGGCGACCGACCGCGTGATCGACCGCCGCATGTGGGGCGGGATCCTCACGATCGGCGCCGTGATGGCCGCGGTCACCCTCCTGGCCCTGGACAGCCAGCTCCCGGGCGGCCTGCTGGCCGGCTCCGGCACCGTGGTGGACGCCCAGACCTGCGCGTTCACCACGCTCGTGCTCGCGCAGCTCTTCAACGCCCTGAACTCCCGCTCCGAGACCACCTCCGCCTTCCACCGCATGTTCCACAACCGCTGGCTGTGGGCGGCGATCGCCTTCGGCGTGCTCTCCCAGGTGCTCGTGGTGCACGTGCCGTTCCTGCAGACCGCGTTCGGCACCACGGCGCTGGATGCCGGCCAGTGGCTGATGTGCCTCGGCCTGGCCTCCGTGGTGCTGTGGTTCGACGAGCTGCGGAAGCTGGTGCTGCGGGCCCGCCCGTGAGGCGCAGCTCGCCGTCGTCGGTGACGCCGCCGGCCGGCAGCGGCGAGGCGAACCACGCGGGCGGATCCAGATCCACCATGGCGATCGCCGGGTGGGCGAACGCGAGGTGCGCCCCGGCGCGGCGGCGCGGCCCGCATACTGGGGGCCATGCCCGTTCAGCGTCCTGCCGGCTCCCCCACGCCCCGCACCGTCCACCTCGGCACGTCCGGGGAGCTCGCCCGGATCCTGCCCGACGAGCACGACGACGGCTGGGTCCTCGAGATCGGCGGGGCCGTGCAGTCCCACGTGGACCTCGAGCACCCGGGGCGCATCCGGTACGAGTACCTGCGCCGGATGGCGAACGTGCTCGACGCCGCCTTCCCGGCGGGCGAGCCGGTCCGCGTGCTGCACCTGGGCGCCGGCGCGTTGACGCTGCCCCGGTACGTGCAGGCCACCCGGTCCGGCTCGGAGCAGACCGCGGTGGACCTGGACCGTGAGCTCGTCTCCTTCGTGCTCGCCGAGCTGCCGATGCCGGACGGCACGCGGCTGGAGTCGGTCGTGGCGGACGCGCGCCTGGCCGCCGTCGACCTGCTGATGGACGGCGCGCGCTTCGACGCCGTCGTGCTGGACATCGGCACGGACGCGGAGGGCACCGCCCACCTGAGCGGCGCGGAGTTCTACGGCGAGCTGCTGGGGCTGCTCGACGACGGCGGCGTCCTGCTCGTGAACGTCGGCGACGACGACGGCCTGCGCCTCCTCGGCCCGCAGATCGACGCCCTCGAGGAGGCGGCCGCCGAGGCCGGAGCGCCCGGGCCGTGGACCCTCGCGGACGCCGGGATGCTCGAGCGGCGCGCGCTCGGCAACGCGGTGCTGGCCGCCGGCCCGGCGCTCGTCGTCGACGGGCTGCGGGACCGCCTCGCCGCCGCAGGGCCGCACCCGGCGGCGGTGCTGGACGGGGCGGAGTCCGCCTCCCTCGCGGAGCGGCTCACGCGGGGCTGAGCGGACTCCGGCGCGCGGCGGCGGCCATCCCTGGCCTCAGTCCTGCGGCCGGGGCCAGGGATGGCCGCGCCACGTCTCGGCGCCCTCGTTGAAGCGCCGCAGCAGCCGGGTGAAGTCGGCGACGTCCTCCTCCGGCCAGTCGGCGACGACGTGCTCGACGGCGCCCCGCCGGGTGGCGAGCTCCTCGGCGAGCCGGGCCCGGCCGTCGTCGGTGGGCCGGTGGCGCCGGGCCGGGCCCCCGCCCGGGTCGGCGATGCGCTCGACCAGCCCGGCCTTCATGGCGGCGGCCACCTGCCGGTGCACCGTGGAGACGTCCAGGTCGAAGGACTCGGCGAGCTCGGCGATGGTCATGGGGCCGCCCGCCTCAAGGCGCGCGAGGAGGAGGGTGGCGCTGCGCTCGAGCACGCTCGTGCGGCCATGGGGCGCCACGCCCTGGGCCGCCACCCGCTGCAGGAGCATGTGCTCGTAGACGATCCCGCGCACCGGATCGGCCCACGCCGCCTCGGGTTCTTGCATCATGCAAAAGATGCTACCTTTTGCATCATGCAAATCGCCGAGCAGGAACGCATCGCCTCCCCCACCTTCGTGCTCGCGTGGGTGGTCTCCTTCCTCCAGTTCGTCGTGTTCTACGCGCTCGTCACCACCATGGCCCTCTACGCCGTGCGCCAGTTCGCGGCGTCCGAGGCCGGTGCGGGGCTCGCGTCGAGCTCCTTCGTCATCGGAGCCACGCTCGCCCGGATCGTCACCGGCCACGTGGTGGACCGGTTCGGCCGCCGTCGGGTCCTGCTGGTCGCGCTCGCCGTCGTCGTGGTCTCGTGCGCGCTGTACCTGCCGGCCTCGTCCCTGCCGGCACTCATCGTCGTGCGCATGCTGCACGGTGCGGCCTACGCGTTCGCCAGCACGGCCGTGATGGCCGCGGCGCAGTCCGCCATCCCGGCCTCCCGACGCGCGGAGGGCACGGGCATCCTGGCCCTGGGCACCACGCTCGCCACCGCGATCGGCCCCGCCCTGGGCCTCTTCCTCGTCGGCTCTGCCGGCTACGGATGGCTGTTCTGGACCACGCTCGGCGTGACCGTGGCCAGCCTGCTCCTCGCCCTCGCCCTGGGCGAGCACCCCGCGGCCGCCCCGGCACCGGTCCCGGCACCGGACCCGGCCCCGGCCGGCGTGGACCACGGCGAGGCCCTCACCCCGGGCGAGAAGGGCGCGAGCGAGGTGCCCGTCGAGCATCCGGCGCCCGCGGTCGGCTTCCGCCTGCGCTCCGTGCTGCACCCGGCGGTGGTGCCGATCGCCGGGTTCATGCTCATCGTGGGCCTGGCCTACTCCGGGGTCATCACCTACCTCGACGCCTACTCCGTGGACCGCGGGCTCACGGCCGGAGCGGGGCTCTTCTTCCTCGCCTACGCGGCCGCCATGCTGCTGATGCGCCTGACCCTCGGCACGGTGCAGGACCGCCGCGGCGACGACGTCGTGGTGTACCCCGCGCTGGTCTGCTTCCTCGCCGCGCTGCTGCTGCTGGCGACTGCCACGCAGGACTGGCAGGTGGTGGTGGCCGGCGCTCTGAGCGGCCTGGGCTACGGCACGCTCATGCCGGCGGCGCAGGCGATCGCCGTCAACGCCGTGCCGGCCCACCAGCTCGGCGCCGGCATCTCCACGCTCATGCTGTTCGCCGACGTCGGCCTGGGCCTGGGGCCGGTCGCCCTCGGCGGGCTCGTGGCCGCGGCCGGCTACGGGGCGATGTACGCCGTGCTCGCGGCGGCACTCGTGGTCGGCTGCGTGTACTACTTCGCGGTGCACGGCCGGAAGCACGGCCGGAACGGGACCGCCGCCGCCCGCTGAGGCGGCTCGACGGCCCGGGCGCCAGGACGGCTCAGTGCTCGTGGTCGGGGCGCAGCGCGGTGCAGACGCACGCCCGATTGCCGTCGGCGTCCTCGATCACCCAGAACGAGGGCGCGGAGGCGTCGCTGAGCAGGGTGGCCCCGGCGTCGAGGGCGGCCTGCAGGCGGGCCTCCGCCTCCTCCGGGGCCACCCACACGTCCAGGTGCCAGCGCTGCTCCACCTCGGGGGCGGGCAGGGCGTGCTCCCCGGTGGAAGCCTCGCCCTCCGGGCCCTGCCACCACATCGACGGCGTCTGCCCGCTCGGGTCGGCGAGGTCGCCGTCCCCCGTGACATCGGCGCCGAACAGCGCCGCGTAGATCCGCGCCTGGGCCGCCCCGCGCGCGGTGTCGAGGGCGAGCTCCAGCTGGGTCAGGCCGGCGACGTCGGCGCGCACGCCCAGCTCCCGGGCGATCCCGCTGATGCGCCGGGCCATGCGCAGGTCGCGGGAGGTGACCCCGCCGACGTCGTGGCTGGCGAGCGTGAGCACCACGTCCGTGTAGGTGAGCGTGAGCTCGGGGTGGTGGTCGGCGTCCTGCGCCGCGGCGCCGATCCGGGCGGCGAGCTCGAGGCCGGTGGCGTAGTCCGCCGGGGTGAAGCGCGCCTTGAGGCGGCCGGCGAGCAGGCGCCAGTCCTCCAGGCCGGCGTCGGCCACCTCGGCGGTGCGCAGGAGGCGGCGGGGGTCCGTGACGGGGGTCTCACTCATGACGTCATCGTGCCACCGGGAGGTGGCCCCGGAGGAGACTGGGGGCACCATGGATCGCGTGAGCACCCTTCCCCCGACCTCCGCACGACGTCGGGCCGCCCTGGCGTGCGCCGCGGCCCTCGTGCTGGTGCTGGGACTCGGCGTCCGCCTCCTGCTCCACGGCGCGTGGACCGGGTCCGCCGGCGACGCCCTCTATGCGGTGCTCGTGTACCTCGTGGTGGCGTTCGTGCTGCCGCGGCAGAGATCCCTCACGGTGGGCGGCGTCGCGTTCGCGGTCTGCGCGGCGATCGAGCTGTTCCAGCTCACGGGCCTGCCCGTGGCGTGGGCGCAGGCCTTCCCACCGGTGCGGCTGGTGCTGGGGACGACGTTCGTGGCGGGCGACCTGCTGCTCTACGCGCTCGGCTGCGCGGCGGCCGCCCTGGCTGACGCGGGGGTGCGGGCGCGTCGGCGGTGAGGCGGGGGGCGCAGGCGCCTCGCCTGTGCACCCGAGGGTCGACGCGAGGCCGGGGTGAGACGACCCGGGCCGTTCCCCGGGGGGAGGGTGCTCCCTCGAAAATTGCCATGGGCTATCCGATCTAGCTGTGATGTCCAGGGAGGTTGTTGAGCCTGGTGGCAGGCGCGGCGCCGATCGCGGAGTGGACGCGATGATGATTGTAGAAGTGCAGCCATCCAGGC
>NZ_JBFBLX010000017.1:0-65665 GCF_040702705.1 Micrococcus sp. NPDC078436
ACTCTTGGGGGTAGGGGGCGGGCATGGTGCACATCCTTCCCTGCGGTGTGGGAACACCACAGATCGTATGTCACCTACACGCGCATCAGTCCCGACCAGCCGGCGATGAATCCCGGGATCCGTCTGGCCGAGAAGAGCGCGAAGAGCACTCCGCCACCGGTGTGGGGAAGGGCCCGGATGGCGGTCGCGTATACCAGGCCCACCACGAGGATGAGCACGGTGGCGATGCCGAAGCCGAGGACGACCCCGGCGAGCCCGGCGCCTTGCAACCAGTCGAAGGGCAGGACGAAGGCCCCCCAGCCCACCTCTGAGCCGATTGCGAGGGCGAACACCCAGGCGGGAGTGAGCTGGCGGCGGAGCGCGCGGGGAGAGGTCACGCTCGGCGCCGGTCAGTAATGGGCGGTCATGAGGGTCCTCGTCCGGTCGGATCTACGGCGGGGGAGCGGGTCAGCGGGCGACCGCAGATTCGCGTGCTGCGTCGAAGCGCTTCCATAGCGCGTCGTCGATCTGGGTGCGTGTCATGCCGTCGAATCGTCCCGCGTCCGCCAGGCGCTGTGCCTCCAGGTCGGAGAAGTCACCCAGCCGCTTGGCCGGAACGCCTCCGACGATGGAGTCCGGCGGCACGTCCTTGGTCACCACGGTCCCGGCGGCGATGATCGCACGCGGGCCGATGCGCACGCCGGGCAGGATCACGGACCCGGAGCCGATGAACACGTCGTCCAGCACCTCGATGCAGTCTTCATTGACGGGAAGGCGGACGCCGTTCTTCCTGCCGATCATGAGATTGATGACGTCGTGCGCCACGAAGGTCACGCCGGAGGCGACGACGATGTTGTTGTGAAAGCGGATCAGGTGGGGATCGTTGGGCATGGCGCGCGGCTGGAACCACACGTTCTCGCCCATCCCGCGGACGAGGCCCTTCCTGCTCATGTACCGGGCTCGGTCACCGCCGCTGATGATGAACATGAACCGGCCCTTCTTGAGCATTCGGGAGAGCATGCGGAGCTTGGACATGGTGATGTGGTCCTATCTCTTCGGAGTCAGATGGGGTAGTCGCCCGACGCGCGTCGTCGAGACGGCCCGCGGCATGATGCGTTGAGTCCCTTCACGCTGGCGGTCCTTGAGCAGGAGCGCGACGACCCAGGTGCCCAGCAGCACGGCCAGGGTCACCGGGGACAGCACGTCGGCGATGAAACCGGAAGCGCTGCCACGGGGAGCGAACACGATGGCGGGGATGCTGAGCAGGCGCACCGCGTTGGCGACCACGGAACCGGGGGCGAAGGCGTCGATCCAGGCCACCAGCAGTCCGTAGGCCACCGCGACGAGAAGGACACCGGCGTAACCGTAGTCCGCGAAACCCTCGGCGAGGAAAGACGAGCCCACCCCGCGCCCGGTGAGGTAGAGGTCTCCCAGGGTGATGTAGGACAGCGAGTGGCTCAGGGAGGTGCCGGACTGTGCGTACGCCACGGTGTTGCCGGCGAGTCCGCCGTCTCCTCCGAGGACCAGGCGGAGGATTCCCTGGCTGGCGAATGTCATCAGGTAGTGGCCCTCCGGCAGTCGCGACTCGTAGAGGAGGCCGTACTCGATGACGTTGATACTGGAGCCCTGCCCGTAGATGAAGCCGGACAGCGTGTCGCTTCCCTCTGCGCCGTCTCGGTTCGCCCCGACCAGGAGGAAGACGGGGACCAGAGCGGTCAGGGCCGCGCCTCCGATCAGCATCAGGCGGCGCAGCGGGATCAGCGCCGTGTCCTGATGACGGGCGCGGTACACCAGGTAGGCGAAGACCATCAACAGGAAGGTGCCGAAGTCGCCGCGGTCGCCGGTGACCATGATCAGGGCCTGCACAGTGAAGGCGGTGATCAGCACGATCCAAGTGCGCCGTGTCGACGCCAGGGCGGCCAGGAAGACACAGAAGGCGACGGTGTTGGCGAAGTTGCCGTAGGCGGTGACGGAGGCGAAGCCGCTCTGGCCGCTGACGTAGAGGCCCGTGTAGCCAGCCTGGCTCGCCGTGCGGACGTTTGTGACCAGATGGGCGAGAGCAAAGGGCAGGGTCGCCCAGTACGCGAGCTCCGCAGCAGAGGCGAAGCGTTCGCCGAACTGCCGCCGGGCCTCCTCGCGCGCGGCCGATCGTGCCCGTCGGCGACGGCGGGCGAGGAGGGCGATGATCGCCCGGGGGTACAGGAGATACCCCGCGACGATGCCGAGCAGGCCCAGGGACAGCGTGAGAATCAGGTGGTCCTCGACCTCGGCGTACCAGCCGAGGCCGTCGTAGCCGAAATAGCCCATCATGATGGGCTTGCCCAGCAGGAAGAAGGCGTACGTCGCCAACAGGGCCAGCAGCATGACGCGGTCGCGGATGCGAGCGGCCGCGAAGCCCACCGCCGCGATCCAGAGGCTCACCGGAATGGACCACGCCCGCATCTCTGAGTCGATGAGCACGACCGCGGCGAGCACCAGCACCGTCACCACGACCGGGACGATCAACACGCCGGCGCCGTTGGAGGCGGCGGGAGCTGGAGGTTTGCTGACACTCTTCATGAGAGCTCCTTCGTCGGCCGTGCCACGTCCGGGGCCACCTCGGCTGCCTGACCACGGCGGTCGAACTGACGGGTGATGATCAGGGTCATGATCAGCATGCACATCAGGGCCGCAGCCATGATCCACGCCATGACCTGCACTCGGGGGAGAAGCGGGAGCGTGCTGGTTGTCAGGAAGAGCAACGGCGCCGCCGCGTACACCACGGCGAATCCGAACAGCCACCCCTGACGCTCCGTGGTGACGTACACGTTGGCCAACGGCGAGGTGAAGGTGTTCATGAAGAGCCACGGCATCAATGCCTGGGCGATCAGGCCTGCCTCGTCCCACTGGTCTCCCAGAAGCACAGGGAACAGCCAGGGAGCCAGCCAGTAGAAGACCAGGAACACCGGAGTGGCGACGAAGCCGAGACGGATGAGCAGTCGCTTCACCAGCGGCGTCAGCTCACCGGGACGGGCGCGGGCCATGAGCGGCAGGAACACCTGGGCGATGGCGCCGCGGATCAGGTAGACCGGCGCATTCGTCGCCTTGTTCGCCAAGGAGTACTGCCCGAGGCTGCCCAGGGCGATGTTGCCGATCAGGATGTTGATCCCGGCGTCCCGGACGGCGTCCACCAGGACGTTTGGGGCATTGAGCAGCGGCATCTTCTTGTAGCGGACGGCCATCTCCCGGATCGCAGGGGCGTCCTCCGGCAGTGAGGTGCGCAGTTCCGGGACGCGTCGGTTCAGGATGATGAGCGTTATAACCTGTCCTACCAGCATGCCGATCAGCAGCCCCTCGAACCCCCCTACCAGGGGTGCGCAGAGCAGCTGTGCAATCAGCATCACCGCTGCGGCGAGCACCCGGTTCTGCGCGATGAGGCCGAACTGCTTCATCCGGATCAACCAGCTCTGCGTGTTCATGATCTGCGCCATCGCGTAGACGATGAGTGCGGTCACGGTGAGCCAGATGCCGAAGGACGGGTTCTCATAGTGCTCGCTGACCAACCGGTGGACCAGCAGCAAGATGACGGCGAGAACGATGCAGGTCACCATGATGAGCCGTGAGGCCAGCCGGTGGACGGTTCGCGCGGCCGACTGGCTCTCGGGAAGGACGATGGCGATGTCATAGCGCAGTGCCGCGACCATCGTCCCGGCAAGCACGATCGACTGGGCGATCGCGAAGAGCCCGAAGTCTGTGGGCGAATAGAGGCGCGCCAACGGGATCATGCCGACGATGGTGATCAGCTGGGCCATCGTCGTCCCGGACAGGACGGTGAGGACCTGACGCAAGAGCCGGCCGTCGCCCACGGCCTTCTTCCGGACACGCTGGAAGAAGGACGTCACGGGACCCGGAGTTCCTTCCTGGCCCGGTAGAGGTGCGCGCAGTGGCCGGTGTTCACGGGTCACGACAGCATCTTCTCAACGAACTGTCGATAGTTCCGGTCGGAGTCGAAGTGCGTGCGCCACATCTCCCGGGCAGCCGCCGACCGACGGGCGAAGGCATCGGGATCCATCCGGGCGAACTCCTCGACTGCGGCCGCGATCTCCCGCGGCATCGGATTGGCTGAGATGAGCCGGCCGTTCACGCCGTCAGAGACGATCTCCCCGGTGCCGCCGACATCTGTGGCGATGGTGGGAAGCCCGCAGGAACTGCTCTCCATGATGGACACCGGCAGTCCCTCAGAGCTGCTGACATTGATGAACACGTCGTGCCGTCCGGAGCGGTAGGCCTCCAGGATCTCGTCGTTGCGAGTCCAACCGTGGAAGGTGGTGCAGATGTGGCCCGGCAGGGTCGAGGCCATGGTGCGCACCCGGTCCATGTCCGAGCCATCCCCGTAGTGACTCCATTCGACCTGGACGGTGTCCGAGACCTCCCTCAGTGCCTCCACGAGGAGTTCGAGTCGCTTGACGGGTGCCACCTCGGAGCAGGAGACGAGCCGGAGCACCTGAGACGAGGACCGCGGCGGGCGGACCCCATGGTCCTCGGTCCCCAGGTAGGACACCTGGATCTTCTCCACGAAATCCGGATGCCGCGCGCGCAGGTACTCGGCGCCGGCCTGTGAGACGCTGTGCAGCTCATCGAGAGCGCGGAGGTTGATCTCCCGGCCCGGCAGGTAATCCGTGGGCTGGCGCTCTTCGAAGAGATCGATGCCGTGGGCACGCCCGATCAGTCGGCTCGACGGGAACTTCGCTGCCAGTCTGCTCATCAGGTACGGCTGGTAGAGGAAGCGGTAGGCGTAGAAGACGGTTTCGTCGGAGGCGCTCGGCGTGATGTTGTCACGGATGAAGCGCCCGATCACGGAGGCCTCGTGCTCGGCGCGGC
The DNA here is from genome assembly GCF_040702705.1 of Micrococcus sp. NPDC078436. NCBI lineage: Bacteria > Bacillati > Actinomycetota > Actinomycetes > Micrococcales > Micrococcaceae > Micrococcus > Micrococcus sp. NPDC078436. The sequence goes on from NZ_JBFBLX010000017.1 coordinate 4,840, forward strand.
TGAACTGGGACAGTGCCTGGGCGGCACGCGCCACGGTGAAGCGACGGTCTTTGAGGAGCTGGCGAAGCTCGGTCACGAAGGCACGGGACACCAGAGCCCTGGGCGAGACAGCGGCATAGAACAGGAGGGACTTGAACGGGACGGGGACGACCGTCACCTGCTCGAGCGGGAGATCACGCCGGTGCTCCCTCTGATGCTTGCGGATCGACAGGGAGAAGATATAGACCTCGTCGAAGACATCCAGGTAGTGGCATTCGCGCATCAGGTATGGTTCCTGTTTCCCGTAGGGGAAGGAGTTGGCGAAGAGCATCAGGCGGCGGGTCATCGGCGGCCTCCCTCGACGGGACCCGCGGACGTCTCGGGCACCGACGCGAGCTGAGGAGCGGTCATCGCCCGAAGGATGCTCAGGGCCGTGTCCTCGAGGGCATGACGGGGGGCGAAGTCGTACCGTCGACGCAGCAGGCCCGAGTCCAGCCCGAGGGTGCGGTCATCCCCGGCGGAGGGTTCCCAGTCGATGCGCGGCTCGTGCTCCGTGTGCGTCCGGACGATGTCCGCGACGGCCTGGGCGATGTCCCGGAGTCTCCGGGGGGCACCACTGCCGATGTTGAGGGCCGCAGAGCCCTCCGGGGGGCCGGCCAGGGCCACGACGATCAGGGCCCGAGCGGCATCACGGACGTCCATGAAGTCGAACACCTGCTCCCCGCCCTGGATCGAAACGGGCTCATCGGCCAGAAACCGGGCGATAAAGCGATTGACGATGCGCACGTCGTACCCGGGGCCGATCAGGCTGGACATCCGTGCGTTCACCAACACCTCCGGTGACAGGACCAGCTCGGCAGCGAGCTCCATCGCGTACTTGCCGGTCGAATAGGGCGTGTCGCACTCGATCGGACTGCCCTCGTCGGCCGCCTCGGTGCGTGCCTGGGAGTAGACGCTCTGGGAGGAGACGTTCACGAAGCTGTGCAGGTCGACGGCGTGGGCCGACCGGAACAGCCGGGTCAGGTACTCCAGCCCGTCGGCCATCGCCAGGCCGCCGCGGTTCCACGGGAACGCGCAGTTGATGACGACGTCGCCGTCGCGCAGGAAGCCTGCCTCGAGGACCTGCGTCCGCGGGTGGACCTCTGGGAAGCGCCGCAACGCGGCGTAGGGGGCGCGCTCCAGCTGCGCTGCCAGCTCTCCGACCGTCTGCGAGCTGACCGCGACGACGTCGTGATCCGTCTCCGCGAGCAGCTCGCGCACCACGCTGCTACCGAGGAACCCACCGGCCCCGGTCACCACAAAGCGCATGTCTCTCCGTCCTTCGTCGTCTGAGGCCCGCTCACAGGACACAGGCGTCCAGGTCCTGCGGCGGCATGTCCGGGTGGATCACCATGGATGCGCCGTCCACGTCCCGGACATCGATCAGCTCGTCGACCCGGCGCATTGTCTGACGCAACGAGTCCAGGGAGTCCGCGACGCCGACGGTCCGCACCGCCACCTGCCGCAACTGGCCCCAGCCCTCCTCCGGCAGCGTCTCACCGGCATCGATGGCCGCCACGGTGGACAGGATGCCGGGCAGGGCGGCGACGTCGTCAAGGCCCCTCACTGAGCCGACCGTCCCCGGACGGATCAATGTGGACACGTTGAACCCGTACCCCCGATGTCGTGGCTTGGCTACAGCCGCCAGATCAGGCTCGCCCATCGAGCCGGTGAGGGCGAAATGGATCAGCATGGACAGCGGGTTGTACCCGCACAACTCCTCCACGACGCGGTACTCCTGGGTTGGCGTCACCCGATAGCCGATGTCGTAGGTGTGGAACACACCCTCGTGGATCAGCCCCTGCATGAACATGATGCCGTCTCGCACCCCGGCTGAGCGCATCATCGCCTGGACGGGCGGCGCCACTTCCGCCAGGTACGTCGGCAGTAGCGAACTCGGCGAAGAGTACGCCACCGGCAAGCGGTACCGGTCCTGCGGGCCGAAGTCGTGCATATGCCGGTGCCACATCAGCGAGACCCGGCAGTCACCGTCCTGGAACACCCAGTAAACGGTGGCCTCCTGGCCGGGCAGGAACCGTTCGATGACGAGATCCTGTGTCCAGGAGTAGTCCAGGGCCACGTCGAGGCCGCTCTGGAGCTCGGACTGCGATGCCACCACGCTGATCCCGCGGGAGCCGCTGCCGTCGGCAGGCTTGACGATCAGCGGGAACGCCTCCTCCGGAATCGCTCCCGAGGTGGCGTCCTCCACGGAGTACCCGGTGATGGTGGGCACCCCGAACTGCTCGAGCATGGCTTTGTAGCGCCTCTTGTCCGTGAACAGCCGGATCTGGTCCACGGTGGCGTAGCACGGCACCTGCGCCGCAGCGCAGATCTCCGCGTAGGTGGCCAGCCAACGGTCGGAGAACCCCGCCAGCACGCCGTCGACCCCCTCTCGGCGGATGAGCGCGACGACTGCGTCGACGTCGCTGGTGCTCACCGTGAAGTGCTGGTCTGCGGCGAGCTTGGCGGGAGACTGCTCCGGGGTGTTGTAGTCGGTCACGATCACGTGGACGCCGAGGCGATGCGCCTCGTCCACGATCTCGATGGACTTGCGGGAGCCATCCAGCAGCAGCAGCTTCTTGCCGGCCAATGGCCTGGCGTCCAGATCCATGGTCACCCCTCCTGCCGAGCGTCCGCGGAGTTCGATGTCAACAGGCCATGGCGCTCGAGCACCGTGTTGAGGGCCCAGTCCGGCAGGGCGACAGTGGTGATCACCGTGCCATCGGCGTCGTATCCCATGAAGGAGCCGCGCGTGGAGGACCCGCGTGCCTTGTTCTGGCGCCGGTCCAGAGCGGTCTGCAGGACGCGCCAGATCAGCCAGGCGTCGGTCTTGAGCGAGACGTTCTCCACGTACCAGCAGTCGTTCTCGAACTGGTCGTTGTAGGTGATCGGGCCCTTCGGCGGACGTGGGGGAGGGCACTCCAGTCCTGGCTTGACCGCCAAGCGCTGGCGGTGGCGTCGACTGAAGCGCTCCACGTACTCGGGCACCAGCGGGCGGGGGCCGATCAATGACATGTCACCTTTGAAGATGTTCCAGAAGTTCAGAAGCTCGTCCAGGGAAGCCCGCCGGATCAGCCGCCCGGTCTTCGTCACGCGCAACTCGCCGAGCAAGGGCTTGCCCTGGTCGTCGTAGGCCTCTCGCATGGTGCGCAGCTTGACCATCCGGAACATCTTGCCGTGCTGGCCGGGGCGCTCCTGTGTGAATAGCACCGGCCGGCCCAGCTCTTTCAGTGTCACCAGGCACAGCGCGCCGACCACGGGCGAGCTCAGCAGCAGGGCGGCCCCGGAGACGGCGACGTCGAGTGCTCGCTTGCCGTGCCGAGTGTAGAACGAGTCTCGCGGCGTGACCGGAGGGTGCAGCTCGTCTACCCGCGCGAGGTTCGCCCGCCGCAGTTCGTCCGCGACCTCCCAACGCAACTTCTGGTTGAGCGCGGCGAAACGCTCCTGGTAGGGGGAGTCAGGCGTCAGCACCGGTTCCTCCTTCGCTCGTGGCTGCGATCTCGACGAACTTGCCGGCGACGACGTCCGGTCGGCAGCGCAGCCATGCGGGGTCGGGCTCTCTGCCGAGCGTCCAGGCCACATAACATTCAGGCACGCGAGCACCGGCCACGTGTGAGAACGGGTAGCCGCCGCCGAACCGAGGGTTGATGTCGATCACATAGATGTCACCGGAGGCGTCCACGAACACGTCCACGTCGATCGTCCCCGGGTGGGGGATCGCCTCTGCGATGCCGCGAGCGATGGACTCGAAGGGGGCCGCGTCGACGGAAACGGCGCGGTCAGTCTCGCCGTTGCGCATGGCGATTTTGCGTCGCGCCAGGACGCCGGCGTAGCGACCCTCCAAGTCACAGACCACGTCAAGGCCGTACTCGACGCCGTCGATCCGCTCCTGGATCACGATCAGTTCCGCAGGCGGGACCTCGTCTTGCTGCAGTGCGGGCACCCCTTGACGAGTTGTGACCTCACCGGACGCCTCCTCGAGCGCCCCGGGAAGTCCTGCCCGATCGACGAACCGTAGCCCACGCGACGCGCTGCCGTAGCGGCCCTTGGTCACGAACGGCCCGGCCGCCTCCTCGGCTGCGGGGGGAGCGGTGCCCAGCCACGTCACCGGAGAGGGGACGCCGGCCTTGACGAGGGCCTGGCTGCTGGCGAACTTGTCCTCGACCATGCGTTGGGTGCCGGCGTCGAGGCGTACGAGCGGTGCCCAGGCGCGGTCCTCAGGAAGGGTCGCCCAGGTCGAGAGCTCGAAGTCGTTGATCGAGACGGCCAGGTCGATGTCGTGCTCGACCAGGGTCTGACGGAGCCACGACGCATAGCCGGAGTCCACCACCTTCGGCGCCGAGACGAAGTCATCGGCGAACGGCCGTGACGGGGCGTTGGCGTCGACGTCCGCCGCGAGGACTGCGCCATCCACGCCATTCGCCTTCAGGGCGTCGCGGAACCAGCGCACCAGGTAGGGCCTTCTGCCGACGGAGGAGAGAAGGATCCTCATGCCCGGCTCTCCAGGAACGAGGTGATCGACTCCACGACACGACCGATGCTGGATTCGTCGAGCACAGAACCGCTGGGAAGCGACAGCCCGGTGGTGAACAGTCGCTCGCCGGTGCCGTCCGTGAACGCGCGGCGTCCAGCGAAGACCGGCTGGAGGTGCATGGGCTTCCACAGCGGTCGGGCTTCGATGTCCTGTCCGGCCAGGTGGACTCGCAGGTCCTCGGCGGTGAACCCTGCTGCGTCCGGGTCCACCAGGATGGAGGAGAGCCAGAAGTTGTCGCGCGTGGGACCGCCGTCGACGCCGGACGGCTCGCCGAACATCTCGACACCAGGCACCGTGGCGAACAGCTCGCGGTACCGAACCCGCAACGCTCGACGGCGCTCGATCATCCCCTCGAGACGGCTCAGTTGCGCCCGGCCCAAAGCGGCGAGGATGTTGGAGAGGCGGTAGTTGTAACCGATGTCGGTGTGCTCGTAGTGGACGACCGGCTGGCGGGCCTGGGTCGCGAGGTAGCGGGTGCGTGTAGCCATTTCCTCGTCGTCGGTGAGCAGGGCACCACCGCCCGAGGTGGTCATGATCTTGTTCCCGTTGAACGACACCGCAGCTGCCACCCCGTAGGCAGCCGACTGCTTCCCGTCTCGGGTCGCGCCGAGGGACTCAGCGGCGTCGGACAGCACGACGGCGCCGTGGTCAGCGGCGATCCGCCCAATGGTGGCGTGATCGGCGGTCTTACCGAGCAGGTCTACGGGGACCACCGCCTTGATCTCGTGGCCTTCACCGCGGAGGGTGGTGAGGGCCTGCTCGAGCAGGGCGGGGTTCATGTTGCCGGACTCGTCAGCGTCTACGAACACCGGCTCGGCACCGGTGTAGGTGATCGCGTTGGCCGTCGCGGCAAACGTCAGCGATGACGTCGGCACCAGATCGCCGGGACCAACCCCGAGGTTGAGCAGACCCAGGTGGAGAGCTGCCGTCCCCGAGGACAGAGCGACTGCGTGGGCGCGTCCGGTGTATTCCGCCAGCTCGGACTCGAGGGCGTCCACTTCGGGACCCAGGGGCGCGATCCAATTCGACCGGAAGGCTCGGACGAGGGCGTCCTCCTCGGCCTGCGTGACATCTGGGGACGAGAGGAAGATGCGGTCGGTCACGGGCGTGCTCCTGACTGGTCGAGTCCTGGTGTCTGGGTATCGTCGGCGCGTTCGACGGGCGGCTCATCGTCGATCATGGCCAGGATCGACTCTCGATCTGAGGGCAGCTCTGCCACCACGACTGGATCGAGGTCGGGGACCTGCACCTCGCTGATCATCGGATGCTGGCTGGTTGCGTTCGCCTCGGCATTGCTGAACAGCACCTCATGCATCTTCTCGCCAGGACGCAGGCCGGTGAAGTGGATGTCGATGTTCTGCCCGGACTCGGCAATCATCCGCTTGGCCACGTCCAGGATCTTCACGGGCTGGCCCATGTCCAGCACCAGCACCTCACCGGGATTGCCGATCGCACCGGCCTGTAGCACGAGCTCGCAGGCCTCGGGAATGGTCATGAAGTAGCGGGTCACGTCCGGGTGGGTGACGGTGACCGGGCCTCCCTTTTCTATCTGATTCCTGAAAGAGATCAGCACCGATCCTCGGGAGCCGAGGACGTTGCCGAAGCGCACTGAGAGGTATGGCAGGTCATACGTGGTCGCGTGCCAGGCGGTCAGGCGCTCAGCCAGGCGTTTGGTGGCGCCGAGCACACTGGTCGGCGCGGCGGCCTTGTCCGTGGAGATGTTCACGAAGCGCTGCACACCGACCGAGTGGGCGGCCTGCAGGACGTTGCGCGTGCCCAGGACATTGGTGCGCCACCCTTCCAAGGGGAACCGCTCGAGCATGGGCAAGTGCTTCAGCGCGGCAGCGTGGAAGACGACCTGCGGCCGGTGGTGCTCGAAGACGGCCTGCAACGCCTGCTCGTCACGGATGTCGCAGAGGATGATGTCGTCCGTGTCCAGGAGGCCGTTGCCGTAGATGTCCAACTGCACGCCGTGCAGGGCGGACTCGTCTCGATCCAGCAGGAGGAGTTTGGCTGGGCCGAGACGATGCAGCTGGACGGCCAGCTCTGAGCCGATGGAACCGCCGGCGCCGGTGACCAGCACGACCTTGCCCGAGACGTAATCCGAAATAGCGGAGATGTCCGTGGAGATGGGCCGTCGGCCCAACAGGTCAGTCACGCTCAGATGGCGCAGGGACCCGAGGGTTACCTTCCCGCCGACCATCTCGCGCAGCGGCGGCACGACGACGAGGTCCAGTCCCTCCTCGGTGCACATGCGGCTGACCCGCTCGACGTGGTCGGCGTCGGCGTTGGAAATGGCGTAGATCACAGCCTTGGCGCCCAACTCAGCGGCGACTTCAGCCAGATCCGTGCCCCTGCCGCGCACCCCGAGGCCGTGGATCCGCAGCCGGGACTTGCCCTTGTCGTCATCAAGGAACCCCACGATGCGGTAGGGCGGCTCTTCGGCCTGGCGCATCAGCTGTGAGACCTGGTGACCGGCGTTTCCGGCGCCGTAGACGATCGCAGGCACGGATGCCTCCGTGGCAGCCCGAGGCCGGCTTGCCGAGACATTGCGCGCAAGGAAACGGCCGGCCAGCATGATCACGAGGGCCAACGGCGGCATGGTCAACGCCACGCCGCGGGGGAAGGCAGGGGTCGCCATGCTCAGGGCGAGTCCGATGCTCAGTGCGATGACGCAGACGATCACAGCCGTCCACCCGGCGTCGGAGAAGCTGCCCACTCGGTGGCGTCCGAGATAGACCTGGGTGACCAGGCCCGCGGCACATTGGAGCACCACCGCGATGAAGGTGAACGCGATCACCCAATCCCACTGCTCGGGTGACAGCCCGAAGTCATAGCGGACCACCAAGAAGGCCAACAGCGCCAGGATCCACGACACGCTGTCCCAGATGATCAGCAACGCGTGGCGCGCTAGAGGTGGAAGCTGTGGGCGTGTTGGTGCCTTGGCACTCACATTCATCATGCACATGCTTTCGTCGTGGGGCACGGAGCATGCACATTCTAAGGCCTGCTCTCAGGAGCAGTGGCTTGAGTACAGCAACCGGGGTCGGTCTCCCGGCAATCGCGGACCGGTCACACCATCCCTCCCTTGACTAGGCCGCCCCGAAGCTGCGGACTCCGCGTCACTGTTGGGAGGTCCGGCCGAACCTGGACTGCGGCACCCCTCGGATGCACCGGATCAGCCCGGACCTCGCTCGCGGCGAGCATGCAGGTGCCGCCCGGCAGGTCAGCCCTTGCCGTCGAATCAGGGGCTCCGTAGACAGGGTCCATGACCGGTCATGAACACCCCCGCCCCGAGTCCACCTCCGCCGCCGTGGACGAGCAGATGCTGGAGGACTACCTCAACCAGCACCTGCTCGGGTCCCGCCCGGGCGTGCCCGCGTTCCGCGCGGCCGCCGACACCTGGGAGGGCACGCCCCAGCACGCGGTGCTCGCCCGCCTGGCCGACGGGGTCCAGGCCAGTCAGGACGACCTCGAGGAGCTCATCACGCGCCTCGGCTTCCGCACGCCCGTGCGGGACCGGGCCGCCGGGGCCGTGGCGGCCGCGGGCGGGCGGCTGAACCCCGTCAACGCCGTGCGCGCGAAGGGCTCGGGGTGGACGCAGGTGGAGCTGGACGTGCTGACCGGCGCCCTGCAGGGCCAGTCCGAGATGTGGCGCATCCTGGAGCGCCTGGCCCCCCACGTGCCGGGGCTCGACGCCGAGGAGGCGCGGGGCCTGCTGGAGCAGACCCGGGAGTACCTGGCCGAGGTCCAGCGCGTCACCGACGAGACCCTGCTCCGCCGCTTCCTGGGCTGAGGCCCGCCCCTACTCGCTGCCCTTGGACTGCTCGTCCCCGGAGGGGCCGCCGTGGACCTCCTCCGGCAGCTCGGCCACCGGGATCACCACGACGTCCTCGAGCTTCCAGTCCAGCTCCTCGATCTGCTCGAGCAAGTCCGCGCAGCGGCCAACGGTGACGTCGGCCCCGTGCTGGGGCACCACGAACATCTCGACGTGGAACACGTGGCCCTCGTCCCGGACGCGGGCGCCGGCGTGGCGGACCCAGGGCTGCGCCCAGGCCACCCGCTCGGCGTGGTCGATGAGCGGGTGCGGCTTCTTTCCCTCGATCTCGGTGGCGCGCCGGTCGGCGAGGACGCCGATCGCCTGGCTGAGGTTGGACCAGCCGTCCTTGAGGATGCTGACCGCCACGAAGATCGCGGCCGCCGAGTCGAACCACCACAGGCCGAGCCCCACGCCGGCCACGCCGACGATGGTGGCCACGCCCGTCTGCCAGTCGGCCTTGTTCATGTCCGCGTCGGCGTAGAGCACGCGGTCGTGGAGCTGCTCGGCGAGCTTGAGCTTCTTGTGGCCGAGGATCACGGGCGCCGGGATGGACAGGGCCATCACGACCATCATGAGCCACCCCTGCCACACGGTGTGGCCGAAGAGCTGCAGGGTGCCGATCGCCGGGTGCTCGCCGGTGATCAGGGTCATCGCGGAGTCCACGATGAGAATCAGGCCCATGGCGGTCAGGGCGACGGCGGCCACGAGATGGCCCACGCCCACGGAGCGGTGGTCGCCGTAAGGCCGCTCCCGCCGCGGACGCCGACGCGAGACGCGCAGCGCGATGAGGAAGGCGATCGGCGGGACGAGGGAGAGCAGGTCCTCGATCCAGGCCGCCTTCATCGCCTGCGAGGATCCCATGACGAGCACCACGAGGGTGATGGTCACGGCGAGCGAGGCGAGGGTCAGCCATTCGAGGACCACGGCCTGATGGGCCGCGCGCTGGATCTCGGGGGGCAACTCGGTGCGTCCGAATCGGCGCCCGGCGGCGGTGTCGGTGCGGCTCATCCTCGGTCCTCCTGCGGCTGCTCGTCGAGGAACCTCTCCAGGGCCCCGAGCATCTGGTTCTCCCCGAGCGGGACGGCCATCACGAGCTTCGCCTTCTCCCCGTCGGGTCCGGTGACCTCGGCGTACGGGCGGGTGAGCCCCGCGTGGGTGGTCCACGGGGACTCCTTGGTCAGACCCCCGACGACGACGTCCAGGTCGCCCTTCTCGAGGGCCGTCATGAGCGCCTCCTCGCCGGAGGCCGTCCACTCGACGGTCGCCCCGCGCGACTGCGCGAAGCGGCGCACGAGGTCCGCCTCGGAGCCCGTCGGCTCCGTGCCGGTGACGTCCACGTAGGGCGGGTGGTGGGCCGCGCCGGCGCGCAGCACGCCCCCGGTGATGCGGTCGAGGGTGCCCTCCGGGTCGGCCGGATAGCCGGAGGAGGTGCAGCCGGCAAGACCGAGGCCCGCGGTGGCGAGCAGGCCGGAGAGCACGAGGCGCCGTGGGGTCCCCATGGCGCTCACTCCGCGGGGGAGTGGGAGCGGTGCCCGGCGTTGCCCAGCCCCTCCCGCCCGTCGAGGTGGTCCAGGACGAGGCGGACGGCCTCCCGCGCGTCGGTGGTGGGCCGCCAGTCGGTGGCCCGGCGCAGGGCGGAGGTGTCCATGACCGGCACGGCGGCGGCCATGTCGATCCATCCCGGATCGGTCGGCTGCAGCCGGGCGCGGTAGGTGAGCGAGGCGAGGGTCCGGAACAGGCCCATCGGCAGCTCCAGGATCCGCTTCGCCTCGAGCGCCGTGCCCATCGTGTGGGCGTCAAGCACGGGCTCGGCGGCGACGTTGAAGGCCCCGCCCGCCCGGTGCAGGATGACCTGCCAGTAGGCCTCGGCCACGTCCTGCGCGGTGAGCGCCTGGAAGCGCAGGCCCGCCGGGAAGGGAAGCAGCGGCGTCCGCAGCCGGGCGACCAGCCGGCCGGGGACGAGGTCCCCGAGGAAGTAGTCCTTGATCTCCGGACCGGCGGCGGCCTGGAAAATGAGGCCTGGCCGCAGCCGGGTCACGAGCATCCGGGGGTTCTCTGCCTGCACGCGGTCGAGGATCGTCTCAACTTCCGCCTTCTGGGCGGCGTAGTGCGAGGTCGGCACGCCCGTCGTCGGGTGCGACTCGTCGACGGCGACGTGCTTCGGACCCGGTCCGTACGCGCCCACCGAGGACGCGTAGACGAGGTGGGGGACGCCCGCGGCGGCCGCGGCCCGGAAGACCCGCTCGTTCCCCACCACGTTCACGGCCCGCAGGTGCGCGCGGTCCCGGTTGGGACGGATCACCCACACGAGGTCGACGACGGCGTCGGCGCCCCGCAGGATCTCCTCCAGCCGGGGCGTGGAGGCGGGGTCGGCGATGTCCAGGAGGTGCCACTCGACGTCGTCGTAGGGGGGCCCCGCCCTGTACGGGCCCCGGCGGCTCACACCGACGACGCGGGTGACCTCCGGGGCCCGGTGGAGGCGCTCGAGCAGGGCGGTGCCCACATTGCCCGTCGCGCCGAGGACGACGATCCTCACGGCTGCAGGACCACCTTGATGCAGCCGTGCTCCTTCTTCTGGAACATCTCGTACATGCGCGGGGCGTCCTCGAGGGGCGCCGTGTGCGTGGTGAGGTCCAGGACGCCCAGCGGGTCGGACGGGTCGTCCATGAGGGGCAACAGGTCGTCGATCCAGCGGCGCACGTTGCACTGGCCCTCGGTGAGGGTGATCTGCTTGTCGAACATGGTCAACATGGGCATCGGGTCCTGCATGCCGCCGTAGACGCCGCTCAGGGACACGGTGCCGCCGCGGCGGACGGCGTCGATCGCGGTGTGCAGCGCGTTGAGGCGGTCCACACCGGAGGTCTTCATGGCCGCCCGGCCCACAGGGCCGGGCAGGATCCCCACGGCCTGGTGCGCGGCCTTCGCCACGGGGGAGCCGTGGGCCTCCATGCCCACGGCGTCCACGACGCCGTCCGGGCCGCGGCCGCCGGTGGCCTCGTGCAGCAGCTCGGGGACCTCGCGGCCGCCCCAGCCCTGCATGTCCATGACCTCGACGCCATGACGCGCGGCCATGTGGCGACGCTCGGCGACGGGGTCGACGCCGATCACGCGGTAGCCGAGGTGCACGCCGATGCGCGCGGCCATCTGGCCGATCGGGCCGAGGCCGAGCACGGCGAGGGTGTCGCCCTTGGAGAGGTTCGCGTACTGCACGCCCTGCCACGCGGTGGGGACGACGTCGGAGAGGAAGAGCCACTGCTCGTCCGGGCCGGTGTGGGGGACCTTGATGGGCCCGTAGTCCGCGTGGGGCACGCGCAGGTACTCGGCCTGGCCGCCTGGGACGGAGCCGTAGAGGCGGGAGTAGCCCAGCAGGGCCGCGCCGGAGCCCTGGGAGCGGACCTGGGTGGTCTCGCACTGGGACTGCAGCCCGCGCTCGCACATCCAGCAGTGGCCGCAGGCGATGATGAAGGGGATGACCACGCGGTCGCCCGGCTTGATGTGGGTGACGGCCGAGCCGACCTCCTGCACGATGCCCATGGGCTCGTGGCCGACGATGTCGCCGGCGTCCATGAACGGGCCGAGGACCTCGTAGAGGTGCAGGTCGGATCCGCAGATGCCGGTGGAGGTGACCTTGATGACGGCGTCCGTGGGCTCCTGGATCCGCGGATCCGGGACGTCCTCGACGGAGACGGTTCGCTTTCCCTGCCAGGTGAGTGCTCGCATGCCGCCCAACGTAGTCCCGGGTCCGGGGCCGGCGAAAGCGCTGACGCGCTCCTGACCTGGAGCTCCTCAGCCGGTGGTGGAGCGCAGGGACGTGCGGGTCCGTGCGGCGGCGTCGAGCACCACGGCGCGCAGCGGGGCCACGGCGTCGTCCGGCGCCTGCCCCTCTGCCGGGGGCACGCTCGCGGCCTCCCGCTCGATCCGCCGCTGCCGCGCCGCGCCGCTCTCGGCCATCATGGCGTGCACGTGGTCCAGCTCCGCTTCGCAGCCGAGCTCGCGGGCCACGGGGGCGAGACGCTCCAGCTCCTCGCCGAGGTGCTCGGCCACGGGAGCGTCGTTGCCCTCGGCGTCGAGGATCACGCGCGCCTCGAGGCCGTAGCGGGCGGCCCGCCACTTGTTCTCGGCCGCATACCACGGCGGCAGGATCGCGGGAGCGTCCGCGCCGCACTCGAGCCGGGACGAGAGATCGTGCACGAGGCACTGCGTCAGGGCCGTGACGGCGGCGATCTCCTCGATCGTGGCCATGCCGTCGCACACCCGCATCTCGACCGTGCCGAGACGCGGGACGGCGCGCACGTCCCAGCGGCACTCCGTGGCGTCGGCCACCATGCCTGCCTGGACCATCTGCTCCACGCAGCGCTCGAAGTCCGCGTAGTCCTCGAACTGGTGGGGCAGGCCCGCCGTCGGCAGCTGCTGGAAAACCTGGGTGCGCTGCGACTGGTAGCCGGTGTCGTGGCCGGCCCAGAAGGGGGAGGAGGTGGAGAGGGCGAGGAGGTGGGGGAAGCGGTTGACGAGGCCGTTGACCACGGGCATCGCCTTGGACACGTCGTCGAGGCCCACGTGCACGTGGACGCCGAAGATCAGCATCTGCCGCCCCCAGTACTGGGCGATCTCCACGACGCGGTTGTACCGGTCCTTGTCCGTGACCGGCTGCAGCCAGGGCTCCGCGAAGGGGTGCGAGCCCTGGCAGTAGAGCTGCAGGCCGCGCGCCTCGGCGGCCGTGAGGATGCCGGCGGCGATCCCGCGCAGCTCGTCGGCCGCGGCACCGGCGGTCCGGTGCACGCCCGTGACCAGCTCCACCGTGTTCTGCAGCATCTCCGCCGTGACGTGCGGGTGTTCGTCCTCCGGGCCGAGGCCGGCGACGTCGCGGGCGGCCGCGATGACCTCCGGGGCCTCGGGACGCAGGTCGCCGGTGACGGCGTCCACGAGTGCGAGCTCCCACTCGATGCCGAGGGTGGACTGCGCCGACTGCTGGAACGGGAGGCTCATGCAGACATCTTAGAGGCGCGGGCGAGCCCGGCGGGGCGGCGCTGCCCGACCCGGGCCCTAGCCTGGATCCATGGCCGACGACCGCGACCCCCGCCCCTCCGCCGAGGACTCCTCCCCGGACGCCACGCACCTGGCCCCCGCACTGACCGGGGCCGGCCGGGAGCTGTTGGACTCGCTGACCGACGCGGACGTCGCCGACCCGCTGGCCTCCACCACGCGGCTGCGGGCCGCCGGCCACGCCCCCGAGCTCGTGGCCGCGGTGCTCACCCAGGCCGCGCTGCGCCGGGCGGCCCGCACCAAGCTGGGCGACCTCGCCGATCGGATGCTCTTCACTCGCGACGGGCTCGAGCAGGCCACCCGCCGGGTCGTGGCCGAACGCCGCGCTGAGCGGTTCACGGCGGCCGGGCTGCGCTCGGTGGCGGACCTGGGCTGCGGGATCGGGGCCGATGCCCTCGGCCTCGCGCGCGCCGGGCTGTCCGTTGTCGCCGTGGAGCGGGACCCCGTGGTGGCCGCCGTGGCCGCCGCCAACATGGCCGCGCTGGCGCCCGGGGCGCGGGTGGAGGAGGGGGACGCGCTCGCGTGGGCGGGCGCCCACGCCGACGATGTGGACGCCCTGTGGTTCGATCCGGCCCGACGCCGGATCTCCAGCTCGGGCTCGGCGCGCGTGTTCGACCCGGAGGCGTTCTCCCCGCCGCTGTCTTTCGTCTTGGGGCTGGCCGCCGAGGGGCGCGCGGTGGGCGCCAAGCTCGGCCCGGGGCTGCCGCACGAGCACGTCCCCGCGGAGGCCGAGGCGGAATGGGTCTCCGTGGACGGCGACGTCGTCGAGGTGGTGCTGTGGTTCAACGCGCTGACGACGGCGCCGGGGGTCCGCGCGGCCGCCGTCATCGACACGCGGAGACCCCGGCCGTCCGTCGCCGTGCTGCGCGATCGTCCCGGCGGCTCGCCCGCCCTCGAGTCCGTGGGGGAGGCGGGACTGGACGCCCTGCCGGGCTGCGTCCTCCACGAGCCCGACGGCGCCGTGATCCGCGCGGGCCTCGTCACGGACCTCGGCGCCGCATGGGAGGAGGGCGGCGCGGTGGCCCGGCTGCTCGACCCGCACCTGGCCTACCTCGTGACCGAGGCCCCCGTGCCCTCCCCGCTGGCGCGCGGATACCGGGTGGAGGCCGTCCACCCCCTCGACGTGAAGGCGCTGCGCCGCTGGGTGCGCGAGCGCGGCATCACCCGCCTGGACGTGAAGAAGCGCGGCGTGGACGTGCGCCCGGAGGAGCTGCGGGCCCGCCTGCTCGCGGGGGCGGGGAAGGGCGCGGGGAAGAAGGGCCGCCGGGCCGGCGGCGGGGAAGCGGCGGGCGCGCACGGGACCCTCGTCCTCGCCCGCGTCGGCGGACGCCGCGTGGCCCTCGAGGTGACGCCCCTGGACGGGGTGGGCTGAGGGTCTCGATGTCGCCGTCCGACATCGGATCCGCGGAGTCGGGGCCCCGGTTTGTTGATTAGCGCACTCATATGTACTCTAATCCACTGAGGCAAGCCTCACCTGAGGGTGGGCCCTGCCGACCCTGACGAGACACCCCAGACCTCGGCCCGCCTCGAGCGGCGCCCGGGAGGAGAACCATGCAGCGCGCCCCCCACTCCCCTCGCCTGTCGGCGATCGCCCTGACCTCGGTCGCCGCCCTCGCCCTCGTCGGCTGCTCCGCGGGAGGCTCCAACGGCTCCGCGGGGACGAGCTCGGCCGCCGACGGCGCCGGCGTCTCCTCGTCGGCCGGCTCCGCGCAGGGCGTCGCCGCGGGCGCCACCGTGACCGACATGTCCGGTGCGCAGATCACCCTCCCGCAGGAGGTGGACTCCGTGATCGCGACCGACAACCGGACCTTCCGCACGCTGGACGAGTGGGGAGTGGAGCTGAGCGCCGCCCCGAAGCAGATCATGTACAAGGGCGAGGGCGGCCCGTCGTACCTCGACGACGCGGACGTGAAGGACATCGGCAACCACCGCGAGCCGGACATGGAGGCCTTCGTCACCGCCGAGCCGGACGTGGTCCTCAACGGCCAGCGCTTCCGGGACCGCAAGGCCGAGATCGACGAGCTCACCGGCGACGCCGCGATCGTGGACACCGACTTCGACCCCGTGAAGACCCCGCTGGACGAGGGCCTCAAGGAGCTGACCACGCTCCTGGGCGACACCACCGGCCACCAGGAGGAGGCGAAGCAGCTCAACGCCGACTTCGACGCCGCCGTCGAGCGGGCCAAGGAGGCGTACGACCCGGAGCAGACGGTCATGGGCCTGATCGCCACCGGCGGCGACCTCGCCTACGTCGCGCCGTCGACGGGCCGCTCGATCGGCCCCCTCTTCGACATCCTGGGCTTGACCCCCGCCCTCGAGCAGTCCGGCTCCGACAACCACCAGGGCGACGACATCTCCGTGGAGGCCATCGCCTCCTCCAACCCGGACTGGATCATCGTCATGGACCGCGACGCCGCGATCGGCGAGGAGAACGGCACCGCCAAGGAGCTCATCGAGCAGTCCGAGGCGCTGAAGGACGTGCCGGCCGTCAAGGAGGGCCACATCGTCTACCTGCCCGCGGACCTGTACGTGGCCGAGGACATCCAGAACTACACGACGATCATGGAGGATCTCGCGGACGCCTTCGAGGGCGCCCGGTGACCCAGTCGCCCACCGGCACCGTCGACGCCCGGACCCAGCCCCTCGCGGCGGGTCCGGGCGAACGCGTGTGCTGGGTCCCTCCCGCCGTCCTGCGCCCCGAGCGTTCGCGCTGGCAGCGCACGTGGCCCCTGCTCGCCGGCGCCGCGATCACCGTGGCGCTCACCGTCCTCTCCCTCTTCGTGGGGGTCTACGACCTCGGCGCGGAGGGCGGGGCGGAGATGTTCGGCATCACGCGCGTGCCCCGCACGATCGCGCTGATCCTGGCCGGCGCCGCCATGGCCATGTGCGGGCTGATCATGCAGCTCATGACGCAGAACCGGTTCGTCGAGCCCAGCACGACCGGCACCACCGAGTGGGCGGGGCTGGGGCTGCTGGTCACCATGCTCCTCATCCCGGGCGCCGGGATCATGACCCGCATGGTCGGCGCCGTGCTGTTCGCCTTCGTGGGCACCATGGTCTTCTTCCTGTTCCTGCGCCGCGTGCGGCTCTCCTCCTCCCTGATCGTGCCGATCGTGGGCATCATGATGGGCGCCGTCGTGGGCTCGGCCTCGACGTTCCTCGCGCTGCAGACCGACATGCTCCAGCAGATGGGCGCGTGGTTCGCCGGCTCCTTCACCTCCGTGGTGCGCGGCCGCTACGAGCTGCTGTTCATCGTGCTGGCCGTGTGCGTGGCGGTCTTCGTGATCGCTGACCGCTTCACCGTGGCCGGTCTGGGCAAGGACATCGCCACGAACGTGGGGCTGAACTACGAGGCGGTCGTCTTCACCGGCGTCGCGATGGTGTCCGTGGCCACGGGCGTGGTCACCGTGGTGATCGGGGCCCTGCCCTTCCTGGGGCTCGTGGTGCCGAACATCGTCTCCATGGTGCGCGGGGACAACCTGCGCACCAACCTGCCGTGGGTGGTCATGGTGGGCATCTGGGTGGTCATCGTGTGCGACGTCATCGGGCGCACCGTGATCATGCCCTTCGAGGTGCCGATCTCCCTGATCCTCGGCGTCGTGGGGGCCATGGTGTTCCTCGCCCTGCTCCTGAGGCAGGCCAAGCATGGCTGAGGCCCGCACCGTCCCGGGACTGCGCCGCGGCTCCACTGCCGCCGGTCCCCTCGCCGACCGCGCTCGCGCGTCCGGCCCGTTCGTCACCCGCGCCGAGCGCACCCGCTACCTCGTGACCGTGGCGGTGCTCGCCGTCGTCGGGCTGGCCGCGACGGCCGGCATCCTGCTGTGGGGCAATGAGGCGACGCCGGGCTCCCGCGCGTTCTGGCTCATCGCAGGGATGCGCGTGGACGCGATCGGGGTGATCGCCCTCGTGGCCCTGTGCCACGCGTTCGCCACGGTCAGCTTCCACACCGCCACCGGCAACCGGATCATCACTCCCTCGATCATGGGCTTCGAGGCCCTCTACGTGGCGGTGCAGACCGCCGCCGTGTACGCGCTGGGGGCTGCCGGCGTCGCCGTGGTGAGCGGGACCGGGCCCTTCCTGGCCCAGGCTGCGCTCATGGTGGTGCTGGCCACCGCCCTGTACTCGTGGCTGCTCTCCCGGCCGTACGGGAGCATGCACCTGATGCTGCTCGTGGGCGTGGTCCTGGGCGGGGGACTGGCGGCGCTGAGCACCTTCATGCAGCGCCTGCTGGACCCCAACTCGTTCGACGTGCTCTCGGCCCGCCTGTTCGGCAACATCTCCAACGCGCGCACCGAGTACGTGGCGGTGGCCGCGCCGATCGTCGTCGTGGTGTGCCTCCTGCTGTGGCTGCGCTCGCGGCGAATGAACGTGGTGGCCCTCGGCGCCGACGTGTCCACCAACCTGGGGCTGAGCCACCGCCGGGAGCTCATGGGGACGCTGCTGCTCGTCTCCGTGCTCATGGCCATGACCACCGCCCTGGTGGGGCCGATGACGTTCCTCGGCTTCCTCGTGGCCACACTGGCGTACTCCATCACGGACACGTACGACCACCGTCTCGTGCTGCCCGTGGCCGCACTGGCCGGCTACGCCGTGCTCGCGAGCGCCTACTTCGTGCTGCGGCACGTCTTCTACGCGGGGGGTGCGGTCACCGTGGTCATCGAGCTCGTGGGCGGCATCACCTTCTTGATCGTCGTGATGAGAAAGGGTCGGCTGTGATCGAACTGCGGGGCGTCACCAAGCGCCACAGTGACGAGGTGTGCATCGGTCCGGTGGACCTGCAGATCCCCGCCGGGGGCATCACCGCCCTCGTGGGACCCAACGGCGCGGGCAAGTCCACCGTGCTGACGATGATCGGGCGGCTGCAGGACGCGGACGCCGGGACGATCGCCGTGGGCGGCCAGGACATCACCGCGACCGCGTCGCGGCGGATCGCGCAGACCTTGTCCATCCTGCGCCAGGAGAACCACTTCATCACGCGCCTGACGGTGCGGCAGCTCGTGGGCTTCGGACGGTACCCGTACTCCCGCGGGCGGCTGACCCTCGACGACGAGCGCCACATCTCCGAGGCCGTGGACTTCCTGGGCCTGGGGCCGTTCGAGAACCGCTACCTCGACCAGCTCTCCGGCGGCCAGCGTCAGCGTGCCTACGTGGCCATGGTGCTCGCGCAGAACACCGAGTACGTGCTGCTCGACGAGCCGCTGAACAACCTGGACATGCAGCACTCGGTGCAGATGATGCAGCAGCTGCGCCGCGCCGCCGACGAGCTGGGCCGCACCGTGGTGATCGTGCTGCACGACATCAACTTCGCCGCGCACTACGCCGACCACATCGTGGCCATGGGCGACGGCCAGGTGGTGGAGACGGGCTCGCCCCACGAGATCATGCGCCCCGAGGTCCTCGAGCGGATCTTCAAGACGCCGTGCCACGTGGTGGAGGGGCCGGCCGGCCCGCTCGCCGTCTACTACTGAGCGGGGCTGGGCTGGGCTGGAGCTGCCGTCGGCCGCCCGTGTGGTCTCCGGTCCCTCCATCCGACGCCCACACCCTCCGAGAGACGCCCACACCCTCCCAGAGACGCCCACACCCTCCCAGAGTGGTCACAACACGCCGTCTCAACTCTCTGCAGGCGGCGCGTCGTGACCACTCTGCGAGGTGGACTCCGGGCGCGGGTCGATGCGATGCCCCGCCGCCCGCCGTCCGAGAATGACCTCGACCAGCCGTCGGCAGGCCTCACGGTGATCCTCGACCGTCACCCGCAGGGGAGCGACCCCCCGCGCGAGGAGCCAGCGGTCCCGCCGGGCGTCCCGGGCCTGCTGCTCCCGCGCGAGGTGATGCGCGCCGTCGTATTCGAGAGCGACGGCGCCGTCGGCGTAGTACAAGTCCACCTCGGGACACTGGGGATCGGCGGCGTCGAGGCGGAACTGCAGGATGGGTTCGCCCAGCCCCGCAGCGATCAGATCGAGCCGCACACGCGTCTCCAGGGGAGAGTCCGACCCCACGCGCACCTGCGCCAGCGCCCGTCGCGCCGCATCGATGCCCGGTACACCACCCAGCGCCTCCACGACGGCGGCCAGCCCATCCGGAGTCGACGCCGGCTCGCGTCGTCCTCGCCGCGACCAGCGCCGGGCGAGCAGGTGGTCGCCGGCGGCGATGAGGTCCTCCGGCGTCCACGGAGCGCCGCGCGTGCACAGGTCCACCCAGGTCCGCTCCGGCGTGGTGGCCCGCAGCCCGTGGACGGCACCCACGTGGTGCGCTGGAAGATCCCGACGGTGCGGGGCGACGCCCTCGCGCCGCAGCCGCTGCCCCGGCGGGAGCGTGACGTGGACGAGGCTGGAGGGGGCCGCGGCGTGCGGGGTCGGCATGCCGTGCAGATGCGCCGCGGTGTCGTGGGAGAGCACCGCCGCACCGCGTCGGCGCAGCAGGGCGGCGAGGACAGCACCGCTCCATCCGTGGCCCGGTTCGGCCAGGCCGACGTCCGCCCATGACGGGCCGGGAGACTCCGCGCGGACCCGCACGCCGTGCAGGGGAGTGGAGAGGTCAGCGCGTCGCAGCCGTTGAGGGGGCACCCCCGCTGTCCGCGCTTCAGCTGTGGTGAACGCAGGAGGCAGGGGAGGAAGGCCCGAGGGCGTCGTCGGCGACATGGCCGAAGCCTCGGCGCAGCGGGACCGTGCGACGCTCGCGGTGAGCACATCTGGGGATGGGGCAGCCCGCCGTCGGCCGCTGTGCAGGGGCGTTGCGTGTCCGCTCCGGGGGAGGGTGGTCCCGCCTCCCTCCCGACGACCCCTATGGCCCTCCCGCCCTGTCTCCGGCCCCGCCGCCACCGCTCCGCCCGGGCCCCCCGCAGGCTGGTCGCAACACGCCGCCTGAACTTCTTGCAGACGGCGTGTTGTGACCACCCTGGAACCGGGTCCATACGGCAGGGGCCATGAGTGGGCGCTGACGACTCGAGCCGCGCGGCGAGTCGGCGAGCGGACCCCGCCCCCGGACGCGGCTGGCACTCGTGTTGAAGGAGTGCCAAGGCCCGGAGTAGAGTCGACACTGGCACTCGGGGGTACCGGGTGCCAACGCCCGAGGATGGACCCTGCGGCACCGCGACGACGGAGGGTCTCCACGCCCGTGGCACCCCCTGAGACCACGTCAACGCAGACTCGGCGGCCCTGTCGCCGGCCCGCACGTCGAACAAGAAGGAGTGTGCAGCATGTCCGTTGCCATCAAGCCCCTCGAGGACCGCATCGTCGTCCGCCCGCTGGAGGCCGAGCAGACCACCGCCTCCGGCCTCGTCATCCCGGACACCGCCAAGGAGAAGCCCCAGGAGGGCCAGGTCGTGGCCGTGGGCCCGGGCCGCGTCGCCGAGAACGGCAGCCGCGTGCCGGTGGACGTCGCCGAGGGCGACGTCGTCCTGTACTCCAAGTACGGCGGCACCGAGGTCAAGGTCGGCGGCGAGGAGTACCTCGTGCTCTCCGCCCGCGACGTGCTGGCCATCGTCACCAAGTGACCCCCGCGCGTCGGGCCCGGTGAGCGGAGCGCACCCCACCGGTGCGCCGCCCCGGGCCCGACGCGTCCCGCACTCCCCGAAGACTTCCTGAAGACTTCCTGAACCGAAAGGAGCGTCCGTCATGGCCAAGCAGCTGGCATTCAACGACGACGCACGCCGCGCCCTCCAGGCCGGCATCGACAAGCTCGCCGACACCGTCAAGGTGACGCTCGGCCCCAAGGGCCGCAACGTGGTGCTCGACAAGGCGTGGGGCGCACCCACCATCACCAACGACGGCGTCACGATCGCCCGTGAGATCGAGCTGGACGACCCCTACGAGAACATGGGCGCCCAGCTCGCCAAGGAGGTCGCCACCAAGACCAACGACATCGCGGGCGACGGCACCACCACCGCCACCGTGCTGGCCCAGGCCCTCGTGAACGAGGGCATGCGCCAGGTCGCCGCCGGCGCCGCGCCGAACGACGTCAAGAAGGGCATCGAGGCGGCCGTGTCCGCCGTCGAGAAGCGCCTGCTGGAGAACGCCCGCCCGGTCGAGGGCAAGAACGTGGCCCACGTGGCCGCCATCTCCGCGCAGTCGGACGAGGTCGGCGAGCTGCTGGCCCGCGCCTTCGACACCGTGGGCACCGACGGCGTCATCACCATCGAGGAGTCCTCCACCACCTCGACGGAGCTGGACGTCACCGAGGGCATGCAGTTCGACAAGGGCTACCTGTCCCCGTACATGGTCACCGACGCCGAGCGTCAGGAGGCCGTGCTCGAGGACCCGTACATCCTCATCAACTCCGGCAAGATCTCCAACGTGCAGGAGCTGCTGCCCCTGCTGGAGAAGGTCCTGCAGTCCAACCGCCCGCTGTTCGTGATCGCGGAGGACGTCGAGGGCGAGGCCCTGTCCACCCTCGTGGTCAACAAGATCCGCGGCACCCTGAACGTCGTGGCCGTGAAGGCCCCGGGCTTCGGCGACCGCCGCAAGGCCATGATGCAGGACATCGCGATCCTCACCGGCGCCCAGGTGGTCTCCCCGGACCTCGGCATGAAGCTCGAGCAGGCCGACCTCGACGTGCTCGGCACCGCCCGCCGCATCACCGTGTCCAAGGACAACACCACGATCGTGGACGGCGGCGGTGAGAAGGCCGACGTGGACGCCCGCGTCTCCCAGATCAAGGCCGAGGTCGCCGCGACCGACTCCGACTGGGACCGCGAGAAGCTGCAGGAGCGCCTCGCCAAGCTCGCCGGCGGCATCGGCGTGATCCGCGTGGGCGCCGCCACCGAGGTGGAGCTCAAGGAGCGCAAGCACCGCATCGAGGACGCCGTGTCCTCCACGCGTGCCGCGCTCGAGGAGGGCATCGTCGCCGGCGGCGGCACCGCCCTCATCAACGCCCTCTCCGTCCTGGACGAGGACGCCGACGTGCAGGCCCTCACCGGGGACGCCGCCGCGGGCGTGGAGATCGTGCGCAAGGCGCTCAAGCAGCCGCTGCGCTGG
Organism: Micrococcus sp. NPDC078436; assembly: GCF_040702705.1. Classification (NCBI taxonomy): domain Bacteria; kingdom Bacillati; phylum Actinomycetota; class Actinomycetes; order Micrococcales; family Micrococcaceae; genus Micrococcus; species Micrococcus sp. NPDC078436. The sequence goes on from NZ_JBFBLX010000017.1 coordinate 27,227, forward strand.
ATCGCCCAGAACGCGGGCGAGGACGGCTACGTCGTCGTCTCCAAGGTCGCCGAGCTGGCGCCGAACCACGGCTACAACGCGAAGACGGGCGTGTACGGCGACCTCCTCGCCGACGGCGTGATCGACCCCGTGAAGGTCACCCGCTCCGCGCTGGCCAACGCGGCGTCCATCGCGGCGCTCGTGCTCACCACCGAGACCCTCGTGGCGGACAAGCCCGAGGACGAGGACGAGCACGGCCACCAGCACTGAGCTGAGTGACGTCGCCGGCAGGGCCGGCTCCCTCACGACGACGGCCCGTCATCTGCGCGCGCAGATGACGGGCCGTTTCGCGTCTCCGCACCTGTGCCCGCTTCCGTTGGCGCACCGGGGCGCTCCGCGGCCGCGTCCTTGACGCAACGGGATCGATGGCGGTCCGGGACGTCGGACCCGGCGCCGTGACGGACCGCCGCGTGATGAGGTCTTGCGCCAGGGGGGCGCGGGGGAGAGGGCGCGGGACCACCGGGCAGCGCGCCGAGGGAGTCGCCGACGTGGGGACAGGCCAGGGGAGGAGGGGCCATGGCCCCTCCTCCCCTGATCAGCGCGTCGAGCGAGGGGCCGCGTCAGGGACGCGTGTCGACCCCGACCATCTGCGCCTGCGTGTCGGCGCGGTCCTGTGCCCGGGCTTCGACGATCTCGGCGTCGTCGTCGGCCATCACGTCGCCGCGCTCGGCGTCGTAGCGGGCCTGGTCCAGGATGCCCTCCTGCTTGGCCACGAGGGCCGGGATGAGCGCCTGGCCGGAGACGTTCAGGGCGGTGCGCCCCATGTCCACGATCGGGTCGATGGCGAGCAGCAGCGCCATGCCCTCGAGGGGCAGGCCCGCGGTCGAGAGGGTGAGCGTGAGCATCACGGTGGCGCCGGTGGTGCCGGCCGTGGCCGCCGAGCCCAGCACGGAGACGAGCACGATCAGCGCGTACTGGCCGAGGCTCAGGTCGATGCCGTAGAACTGCGCCACGAACACGGCCGCGATGGCGGGGTAGATGGCGGCGCAGCCGTCCATCTTGGTGGTGGCGCCCAGCGGGACGGCGAAGGAGGCGTAGCCGGTGGGCACGCCGAAGTTCCGCTCGGCCACGCGCTGGGTCACGGGCAGGGTGCCCAGCGAGGAGCGGGAGACGAAGCCCAGCTGGAACGCCGGCCACACGCCGGAGAAGAACTGCCGCACGGAGAGGCCGTGCGCTCGGGCCAGCAGCGGGTAGACCACGAGCATGATGAGGGCGAGGCCGATGTAGATGGCGATCACGAACTTCACGAGCGTGCCCATGGTGGACCAGCCGTAGGAGGCCACGGCGGTGCCCAGCAGGCCGATGGTGCCGATCGGTGCGAGGCGGATGATCCACCACAGGACCTTCTGGATGATGGCCAGCATCGAGCGGGAGAACGCGAGGAACGGCTCGGCCTTCTCACCCACCTTGAGGGCGGCGACGCCCACCGCGATCGAGATGACGAGCACCTGGAGCACGTTGAAGGTGGGGGAGGCGACGACGGCGCCGGCGTCGCTGGTGGACGCCTTCACGGTGAGGCCGAGGAAGTTGACCGGGACCATGGAGGTCACGAAGTCGAGCCAGCCCACGTCGCGGGCGTTGTATGAGTCCGGGGCGGTCTGCCCGGTGCCGACGCCGGGCTGCAGCATCACGCCCACGGCGAGGCCCACCAGCACGGCGATGAGGCTCGTGATCGCGAACCACAGCAGGGTCTTCGCGGCCAGGCGGGCCGCGTTGGTCACCTGGGCGAGGTTGGCGATGGAGGCGACGACGGCGAAGAAGACCAGCGGGACGACCGCGGCCTTCAGGAGGGTCACGTAGATGCCGCCGATCAGGTCGAGCATCTCTCCGAGCCAGGTCGGGTTCTCCTCGGTGTGGCCCATGCCGCGGGCGAGGAGGCCGAGGACGAGGCCGAGGACGAGGGCGGCCACGATCTGCCAGCCGAAGTTGGTCATCCAGGCGGGGAGCCGGCGTCGCGCGGCCGGTGCGGGGGAGGTCTGTGCTGTGCTCACCGGGAGAGGCTAGGAGGGTGCTTAGCACGACGACGAAACGGGTTGCGTTCTGTGACTCGGGCGTGACGCCGGTCTCGCCGGCGGCCCGTGCGCGAATCATGGCGGACCTCACGGGACCGCCCCGACCGTCACATCATCGGGGAGCTCCCATGCCGACCTCCGTCTCCGGTCCTCGACCCGGACCCGCCCGACCCTGTGACCGCCGACGCACCCATCCCCGGCGCACCACCCCGTGGGCATAGAATCGCGGAAACCCCCGTCTCGAAAGGCCCCTTCGTGACCACCACCAGCACCGGCCCGTCCTCGGACCCCGTCCACTCCGCCGCCGATCCGTTCGGATTCTTCGGCCTGACGTACGACGACGTCCTCCTCCTGCCCAGCCACACGGACGTCATCCCGGCGGACGCGGACACCGGGACGCAGGTGACCAAGCGGATCCGCCTGAACATCCCCGTCATCTCGGCCGCCATGGACACGGTGACCGAGGCGCCGCTGGCCATCGCGATGGCGCGCCAGGGCGGCATGGGCATCATCCACCGCAACCTCTCCATCGAGGACCAGGCCTCGCACGTGGACACGGTGAAGCGCTCCGAGTCCGGCATGATCACGGACCCCGTCACCGTCGGCCCGGACGCCACCCTCGAGGAGCTCGACGAGCTGTGCGCGCAGTACCGCGTCTCCGGCCTGCCCGTGGTGGACACGGACGGCGTGCTGGTCGGCATCATCACCAACCGCGACGTCCGCTTCGTGGACCACGAGGACTTCGCCACCCGCACGGTGCGCTCGGCCATGACGCCGATGCCGCTCATCACGGGCCCCGTGGGCATCTCCCGCGAGGAGACGGTCGCGCTCTTCTCCCGCCACCGCATCGAGAAGCTCCCCCTCGTGGACGATCAGAACCGGCTGCAGGGCCTGATCACCGTCAAGGACTTCGACAAGGCGGAGAAGTACCCGGACGCCGCGAAGGACGAGGAGGGCCGCCTGCGCGTGGGCGGCGCCGTCGGCTTCTTCGGCGACGGCTGGGAGCGGGCCATGGCGCTCGTCGAGGCGGGGGTGGACGCCCTCGTGGTGGACACCGCCAACGGCCACACCCACGGCGTGCTGGACATGATCGCCCGCCTGAAGAAGGAGAAGGCCGCGGCGCACGTGGACATCATCGGCGGCCAGGCCGCCACGTACGCGGGCGCCAAGGCGATCGTCGACGCCGGCGCGGACGCCGTGAAGGTCGGCGTCGGCCCGGGCTCCATCTGCACCACGCGCGTGGTGGCCGGCGTCGGTGTCCCCCAGATCACCGCGATCTACGAGGCGGCCAAGGCCACGCGCCCCGCGGGCGTGCCGCTGATCGCCGACGGCGGCCTGCAGCACTCCGGCGACATCGGCAAGGCGCTCGTGGCCGGCGCCGACTCCGTGATGCTCGGCTCCCTGCTGGCCGGCACCGCCGAGTCCCCGGGCGACCTGGTGTTCTACCAGGGCAAGCAGTTCAAGGCCTACCGCGGCATGGGCTCCCTGGGCGCCATGCAGACCCGCAACGGCAAGCGCTCCTACTCCAAGGACCGCTACTTCCAGGCGGACGTGCCGGCCGAGGACAAGCTGATCCCGGAGGGCATCGAGGGCCAGGTGCCCTACCGCGGCCACGTCGCCAACGTGGTGCACCAGCTCGTGGGCGGCCTGCGCCAGACCATGTTCTACACGGGCGCGCCCACCATCGCGGACCTCAAGGAGAACGGACGCTTCGTGCGCATCACCTCCGCGGGCCTCAAGGAGTCCCATCCGCACGACATCATGATGACCGTGGAGGCGCCGAACTACAGCTCCCGCTGAGCCCGGCGCCCTCCCCGGTGGCGCCCAGGATCCCTGGGATAGGCTGGGGAGGTGACGAATCAGATTGAGATCGGCCGTGGAAAGCGCGGCCGCCGCGCCTTCTCCCTCGACGACGTCTCCGTGGTGCCGGCCCGCCGGACCCGGGACCCGCGGGATGTGAACCTGTCCTGGCGGATCGACGCCTACACGTTCGACATGCCCGTGATCGGCGCCCCCATGGACTCCGTGATGAGCCCGGACACGGCCATCGCGCTGGGCCGCCTGGGCGGCCTCGGCGTGCTGAACCTCGAGGGCCTGTGGACCCGGCACGAGGATCCCGCGCCGCTGCTGGAGGAGATCGCCGCGCTCGAGGCGGCCCCCGGCAGCCCCGAGGTCACCCGCCGCCTCCAGGAGATCTACGACGCGCCGATCCAGGCGCAGCTGATCACGGAGCGCCTCGCGCAGATCCGCGAGGCCGGCGTCGTGGTGGCCGGCTCCCTCACTCCGCAGAACACGCAGCAGTTCTACAAGACCGTGCTCGCCGCGGGCGTGGACCTCTTCGTCATCCGCGGCACCACCGTCTCCGCCGAGCACGTGTCCTCCACGCACGAGCCGCTGGACCTCAAGCAGTTCATCTACGAGCTCGACGTCCCCGTGATCGTGGGCGGCGCCGCGGGCTACACCCCGGCGCTGCACCTCATGCGCACCGGCGCGGCCGGCGTGCTCGTGGGCTTCGGCGGCGGCGCCTCGACGACGACGCGCCGCGCCCTCGGCATCCGCGTCCCCATGGCCACGGCCATCTCGGACATCGCCGAGGCCCGGCGCGACTACATGGACGAGTCCGGCGGCCGCTACGTGCAGGTGATCGCCGACGGCGGCCTGGGCACCTCCGGCCAGATCGTCAAGGCGCTCGCGATGGGCGCCGACGCCGTCATGCTCGGCACCGCGCTCGCCCGCGCCGCCGAGGCGCCCGGAGCCGGCTGGCACTGGGGCCTCGAGGCCGCCCACCCGGACCTGCCGCGCGGCCACCGCACGCACGTCGGCACCGTCGCCCCGCTCGAGGAGCTCCTGTGGGGCCCCGGCCACCAGACGGACGGCACCTCCAACCTCATGGGCGCGCTCAAGCGCGCCATGGCGACGACGGGCTACACCGAGCTCAAGGACTTCCAGAAGGTGGAGGTCATCGTCGCGCCCACGCACGTGATGTGACCACCGGCGCCGGGGCGGGCCACCGCCAGCCCCGGCCGACCGCCCCTCGGCCCGCCGTCGCTGCGGCCCGCCCGTCCCGTTCCGGAAGAAGTGATCTCGGGTGCTCCGTACCGCCCTGAAGCCCGTGTGGCTGGCCACGCTCGTGCTGGCCCTCGTGGCGGCCGGCCTGTTCGTGGCCCTCTCGCGCTGGCAGTTCCAGTCCGCGGAGACGGCGGCCCCACCGCCCCGCACGCAGACGGAGAACGCCGTCCCGTTCACGGACCACGTCCGCCCCTCCGAGCCGCTCCTGGCCTCGCAGGCGGACCAGGTCGTCACCGCGTCCGGGGCGTTCCTCCCGGGCACGGACGCACTCATCGCCCGGCGCCTGCACGAGGGGCGGCAGGGCTTCTGGACCGTGACGGCCTTCCGGGTGGCCGGCGCCCCGGACGGCGAGGTCGTCCCCGTCGTGCGGGGCTGGTCGGAGGACGCCGCCCTCGTGGACCCGGCGCCCACGGGCGAGGTGACCCTGACCGGGCGCCTCCTGCCCCCGGACGGCCCCCTGCCCCGTTCCACGGAGCCCGCGGAGACCTCCGGGCGCCCCGTGTACACCACGCTCGCCCCCGGCCAGCTGGTCAACGTCTGGGACGAGCCCTCCTACGCCGCCTACGTGGCCGCGTTCGCGGTGACGGACGCGGTGGGCGCGGACGTCTCGGCGGGGGCCGCCCCGGGAGGCCTCGAGCCCGTGTGGGTGCCGCCGCAGCCGGAGGAGACGCAGGTCGTCTGGCTGAACGTGTTCTACGCGATCGAGTGGATCCTCTTCGCGGGCTTCGCCCTCTTCCTGTGGTGGCGGTTCGTGCGCGACGACCACGAGCGCGAGCTGCAGGAGGCCCGCCTGGACGAGGAGTGGGCCGCCCAGTGGCGGGCCGAGGAGCTCGCCCGGCGCCGGGCCGCCGCGCGCGAGGCCAAGGAGCGGGCGCTCGCGGCGCAGGCCGCGCGCACCCCGCACGACGACGGACCCGCGGGTCCCCCGAAGGAGCAGACACGATGAGTCATCCCGACCCCCAGTCCCGACCGGACGCGCACGCCGCCGTGGACCCGGCGAGCCTGCCGGACCCCGAGGACATCACCGAGGCCGACCTCCCCGAGCCGCCGCCGCGCCCGGGCCGGGAGAGCCGCCGGTTCGCCGGCACGCAGCAGCAGATCCGCTCGGCCACCCGGTTCTACGTGGTGTGCGCGTGGATCACGGGCGTCATGCTCCTGCTGCTCGTGGCGGAGATGGTGTTCAAGTACGGCCTCCACCAGGAGCTGTTCGCGGGCGGCACCACGGTGGACGGCGAGCCCAACGTGCTGGGCCTGCATCCGGAGGACTCGGTGACCGGGGGAGTGAACCTCTCCCTCCTCATCCTCATCGCCCACGGCTGGATGTACGTGGTCTACCTCCTCGCGTGCTTCCGCCTGTGGTCCCTCATGCGCTGGGAGCCGGTGCGCCTGCTGGCGATGGCGGGCGGCGGCGTCGTGCCCTTCCTCTCCTTCATCGTGGAGAAGCGCATGACCCGCGTGGTGCGCGACGAGGTCCACCGGTACCCGTCCGCCGCCCGTCGCTACTGAGGCGCGGGCGCGGCGCCCCGGGACGCCTGGACTATCCTTGGTCGGGTGACGCAGAACCCCCCCACCCCCGAGAAGCCCGCCCCGCTGAGCGACGTGATGCCCACCGTCCTGGTGATGGACTTCGGTGCGCAGTACGCCCAGCTCATCGCCCGTCGCGTGCGTGAGGCCAACGTGTACTCCGAGGTGGTGCCGGCGTCCACGCCCGCCGCCGAGGTGCTCGCCCGTGAGCCCGCGGCGCTGATCCTCTCGGGCGGCCCCTCGTCCGTGTACGAGCCCGGCGCCCCCCGGCTCGACCCCGCGCTGCTCGAGGCCGGCGTGCCCGTGCTGGGCCTCTGCTACGGCTTCCAGTCCATCGCCCACGCGCTCGGCGGCGAGGTCGCCCGCACCGGGACCCGCGAGTACGGCTCCACGCGCCTCACCGAGGTGGATCCCGAGTCGGTGCTCTTCGCGGGCCAGGACGAGGAGCAGGTCGTGTGGATGTCCCACGGGGACGCCGTGACGGCGGCGCCCGAGGGCTTCGCGGTCACCGCCACCACCGTCGGCGCCCCCGTGGCCGCGTTCGAGGACCGCGAGCGGCGCATCTACGGCGTGCAGTGGCACCCCGAGGTGGGCCACTCCTCCCGCGGCCAGGAGGTGCTCGAGCACTTCCTGCACGACGGCGCCGGGCTCGCCTCCGACTGGACGGCCAGCAACGTGATCGAGGAGCAGGTCGAGCGCATCCGCGAGCAGATCGGCGACGCCCGCGCGATCTGCGGCCTCTCCGGAGGCGTGGACTCCGCCGTGGCCGCGGCCCTCGTGCAGCGCGCCATCGGCGACCGCCTGACCTGCGTGTACGTGGACCACGGCCTCATGCGCGAGGGCGAGTCCGCCGAGATCGAGAAGGCCTTCGGCGAGGCCCACGGCGGCGCGAAGCTCGTCATGGTGGACGCCCGCGAGGACTTCCTGGCCGCCCTGGCCGGCGTGACCGACCCCGAGCAGAAGCGCAAGACCATCGGCGAGCGCTTCATCCGCACGTTCGAGAAGGCCCAGGCGGACATCGTGCTCGAGTCCGCGCACGACCCGAACGCCCCCGAGGTCCGCTTCCTCGTGCAGGGCACGCTCTACCCGGACGTCGTGGAGTCCGGCGGCGGCGACGGCGCCGCCAACATCAAGTCCCACCACAACGTGGGCGGCCTGCCGGAGGACATCGAGTTCGAGCTGTGCGAGCCGCTGCGCGAGCTGTTCAAGGACGAGGTGCGCGCCGTGGGCGCCGAGCTCGGCCTGCCCGAGGGGATCGTGCACCGACAGCCGTTCCCCGGCCCCGGCCTGGGCATCCGCATCATCGGCGAGGTCACGCAGGAGCGCCTCGACCTGCTGCGCCGCGCGGACGCCATCGTGCGCGCCGAGCTGACCGCGGCCGGTCTGGACCGGCAGATCTGGCAGTGCCCCGTGGTGCTGCTCGCGGACGTGCGCTCCGTGGGCGTGCAGGGCGACGGCCGCACCTACGGCCACCCCGTGGTGCTGCGCCCCGTCACCTCCGAGGACGCCATGACGGCGGACTGGGCCCGCATCCCGGAGGACGTGCTCTCCCGGATCTCCAACCGCATCACCAACGAGGTGGACGGCATCAACCGCGTGGTCCTGGACGTCACGTCCAAGCCCCCGGGCACCATCGAGTGGGAGTGAGCGGCGCCCTGCGCGCCGCGTGAGGGCCGCCCCGATCCGGGGCGGCATCAGGCTCGAATCCCGCCCGCCCGGGGCGGGCAGAGGAAGGACCGCACCGAAGTGACCGAGCAGGAGTTCCCCCGCCTGGCCCGCGCCCGCGCGGCCGCCCGCCCCGACGAGGGCGCCGCCCGTCCCGACCCGGCCACGTGGGTGGCCTCGCTCGGCTCGGGGGCGGAGAACGACACGATGCTGCGCTTCGCGCCCTCGGCGGCCAACAGCATCGACGTGACGGACGCCAACTCCTCCGGCGTCTCGCAGCTGCTGCTGGGGCGCCGCACGCGCCTGTCCACGCTGCTGCCGGCCGGCCCCGTGCTCGAGTCCGCCCACCAGGTCTCCCTCGGCCTGCGCGCCAAGGTGCGCGAGCTCTCGGAGGAGCGCGGCATCGACGTCGCGGCCCTCGCCGTGGGCGTGGCCACGTGGACAGCGCAGGAGGACGGCCGCCGGGAGCGCCGCTCCGCCCCCGTCCTGCTGGCCCGCGTGGCGCTCACCGTGCGCCGCGGCGCGCAGGACCGGGACGAGCTCGAGGTGCAGATCACCGAGCCGGCGCGGCTCAACCCCGCCCTGGTCCGCAACCTCCGCCGGCACCACGGGATCCGCCTGGACCCGGAGGCGTACCAGCACGCCGCCTACGCCACCGCGCGCATGGAGCCGGGCCCCGCCCTGGCGCTGCTGCGGGAGGAGGCCGGGTCCCTGGACGGCCTGCAGGTCTCGGAGCGCATGCTGCTCTCCACGTTCGCGGACCTCGGGGAGACGGCGAGCCTGCCGGACTCCCTCGAGCACCTGCCCGTGGTCCAGGCCCTCTACGACGCCGGCACCGGCATGGTGCCCCGTCCCGCCGAGCTCGGGCCCGTGGACGAACCGGACGGGGACGATCGCGCGCCGCAGGACGAGCGGCTCGTGCTCGACCTCGACCCCTCCCAGCAGGCGGTGCTGGACCACGCCTCCGCGGGCCGCTCGCTCGTGGTGCACGCCGCGCCCGGCACGGGCCAGACGCAGACCGCCGTCGCGCTGGCCGCCCGCCTGGCCTGGGAGGGCCGGCGCGTGCTGGTGGTGGCTGAGCGCTCCGCGGCCCTGGCCGACGTGCACGACCGCCTCGAGGAGGCCGGCCTGCGGGCCGCGGCCCTCGACGTGCCCGCCAACGCGGACCCGGAGTGGCTGCGGCGTCAGCTCGTGGCCGCCGTGCTGCGGACGGAACGCGCCGAGCAGCCGGACCGACGCCGCGCCGACGCCGAGCTCGTGGAGCGGCGCCGTCGCCTGCGCGAGCACGTGGGCTCGCTGCACCACGTGCGCCCCCGGTGGGGCTGCTCGCCGTTCCAGGCCATGCAGGCGCTCGCGGCCCTGACCGGCCTCAAGACCCCGCCCGCCACCACCGTGCGCCTGAAGCGCTCCGTGCTGGACTCCACCGTGAACCGCCACGCCGTGGCCGAGCAGCTCGAGCGGGCCGGCGAGCTGGGCGCGTTCTCGCCCCAGGCCACGCAGAGCCGCTGGTTCGGCGCGCGCGTGCGCAACGTGCAGGAGACCGAATCCGCCGCCGAGCTCGTGCAGGAGCTCGCGGCCACGCTCCACACCACGCGTCGCGCGGTGGACACCGCCGCGGCGCAGGCCGGGCTGCGCCCCGCGCGCACCGTGGCCGGCTGGCGTGAGCAGGTGGACCTGTACGAGCGGGTCGCCCGCTGCCTCGAGACCTTCACCCCCGAGGTGTTCGCGCAGGACCTCTCTCAGCTCGTGGCGGCCACCGCCTCCAGCGGGTGGCGTCGCCAGAACATGGTGGAGATGTCCTCCGTCGCCCGCTCCCGCGTGCGCCGCCAGGCCAAGGACGTGGTGCGTCCCGGCGTCCAGCCGCACGACCTGCACGCGGCGCTGCTGGAGGCGGAGGCCGTCGTCGAGGACTGGCGCCGCCATGCCGCCGAGCCCGGCTCCGTGCCGATGGTCCCGGACCAGGCCGCCCGCGGACTGGGCGCCGTGGCCGGCGTCGAGGACCGCCTCGAGCGGCTCACGGCCGTGCTGGCGCCGGAGGCCACCGCCGAGACCGCGCTCGTGGAGCGGGACGCCGACGACCTCGCCGCCGCGGTGGACGGCCTCGTGGCCGACCGCGAGACCCTCTCCTCCCTGCCCGAGCGCACGCTCGTGCTCGACCAGCTGCGCGACCACGGCCTCTCCGAGCTCCTCGCGGACCTCCACGACCGGGAGGTGCCGCCCGAACGGCTCAGCGCCGAGCTCGAGCTGGCCTGGTGGCAGTCCGCGCTCGAGGCCATGATCTCCGGCGACGACTTCCTGGCCATGATGAGCGGCACCGACCTGACCGAGGTCGAGCGCGGCTTCCGCGCGGCGGACCGGGACCTGCTGGCCTCCGGCGCCGAGCGGCTCTCCGCCGCACTGTCCGAGCGCTGGCGCGCCGCGCTGGGCACCTACCGTGCTGACGCCGCCGTGCTGCGGAACCTCCTCAAGCAGGGCCGCCCGAGCGTGGAGTCGCTCGCCACGCTCACACCGGAGGTCCTGCAGCCCCTCGTGCCGATCATGACCACCTCGCCCATGGCGCTCGCGGAGTTCCCCACCGACTGGTCCGCCGACGTCGTGGTGCTGCTGGACGCGGACGCCACCGCGCTGGCCACCGTGATGGGCGCGCTCGTGCGCGCCCCCCAGGTGGTCTCGTTCGGCGACCCCGTGATCGGCCGGCCGCAGTCCTTCCAGGTGTCCGTGGACCCCACGGCCACCGCCGGCCCGCTGCGTCCGCTGCGCTCCGCGCACGAGGCGCTCGCCGAGGTGCTGCCCGTGGTGCCGTTGCGCACGGTGCACCGCGGGATGGAGCGGCGCCTCGTCCGCCTGATCTCCACGCTGGCCTACGACGGCGAGCTCGAGGCCGTGCCCACGGCCGGCGAGCTGACGGGGCACGGCCGCACCGTGACCGCCGAGTACGTGGCCGAGGGCACCGGCATCCCCATGACGGGCGGAGACGTGGTGGAGTCCACCGACGCCGAGGTGGCCCGCACCGTGCAGCGCGTGTTCGAGCACATCCGGGACCACGCCGACGAGTCGCTCGCCGTGGTCACCGTGTCCGAGCAGCACGCCCGCCGCGTGGCCGCCGCCGTGCAGGCCACCGCCGCGCGCGCCCCGTGGGCGCGGGACTTCCTGGCCCGCGGGCGGGGCGAGGACGAGTCGACCCGCGAGCCCTTCGTGATCGTCCCGGTCACGCGGGCCGCCTCCGTGGTGCGCGACGCCGTGATCCTCACCCCGGGCTACGGCCGCACCCCCCACGGCCGCGTGGTGCACCACTTCGGGGCCGTCTCGGAGCCGGACGGCGAGCGCATGATGGCGATCGCGGTGAGCCGGGCGCGCCGGCGCCTGCACCTGGTCTCCGCGGTGCGCGCCTCGGACCTCGAGGCGGAGCGACTGGACGGCGGCGCCCGCTGGTTCCTCACGCTGCTGGAGGCCTACCTCGGCTCGGGGGAGGAGCCCACGGGCGGCCAGGTGGACGATCCGCTCATGGCGGACCTGCGCGACCGCCTCGCGGAGCACGGCGCGCAGGTGCGCCCGCGGCTCGGCGGCGTCATGGACCTCGCGGCCGCCGGGCGGGGCGGGGCCGTGCGGCCGCTGGCCCTCGTGAGCGACGGCGGCCTGACGTACCGCTCGATGACCGTGCGCGAGCGCTCGCGGCGCCTGCCGGAGCAGCTCGAGGCGCGCGGCTGGGACACCGACACCCTCTGGGCGATCGACGTGTTCGCCGATCCCGAGTCCCTCGCGGACCGGCTGGCCGAGCGGCTCGGCCTGGACGAGCCGGTGGAGGAGTCGGAGGACGAGACCGACGCCGATGAGCGCTGAGCAGGGGCCCCCAGCCCACGGGCGTGCGGCGCGGGGGAGCGGTCCTCGGCGCGGCCGGTCCCGGCGCGCGGACGCCCCGGGCACGGGGCCGACGGCCGCCGACGGCCCGGAGCCGCGCGTCGTGGGGCTCGACGGGGCCGATGCCCGCGCGCCCCGCTCCTCGCCCCGCCCCGGTGCCGCCGGTCAGGCGCCCGCGGGGCAGCCCGTGGCGGCGATGGACGAGCACGATCGCTGGCTGCTCGCGCAGCGCCCGCCGCACTGGGGCTGACGACGCCCCCGCCCCCGGGGTCAGGGACCACGGGGGCGGCGGAGGTCAGTCGGCCTTGGGCGCCGAGGTCGGGGTGCCGGAGGACGAGCCGCCGTCGCCCGCGCCGGAGCCGGACGTGCCGGAGGAGGCCGTGCCGCCCGTCGACCCCTCGGAGCCGCTCGCCGGGACGCCGGCCGATCCGCCGCGCGAGTCGGTGCGGTAGAAGCCGGACCCCTTGAAGCTCACGCCCACGGAGCCGTACTGCTTGCGCAGGGTGCCGCCGCACTCGGGGCACTCGGTGAGGGCGTCGTCCGTGAAGGACTGGACGGCGTCGAAGGCGTGGCCGCAGTCCTTGCAGCGGTAGGCGTACGTGGGCATGGGTCCCCTCGGGTCGGGCGCGCCGTGGCGCGGGGCGGATGGTCCGGGCCCTGCGATGCTACTCCGCCGCGCCCCGCGGACCCGCCGGTCCGAGCCACCGCAGCCCGGACGCCGTGACCACCCCGTCCACGGGCCGGTCCGTGGGCTCGGCGGGCACCTCTGTGGCCGGGAGCACCTCGTGGGCGAACAGCAGGGCCACGGTGGGCACGGCGGCCGGCAGATCCGCGAGGAAGCGGTCGTAGTACCCGCCGCCCTGGCCCAGGCGCATGCCGTCCTCGCCCACCGCGAGCCCCGGCAGCACCACCGCCGTGGCGTCGGCGAGGGCGTCCGCGCGGAGTCGCGGCCCGATCGGCTCGTCGATCGGGGCCGCCGTCGCCCGGGCCATGCCCACCCCGGGGTGCCACGCGGCCCAGCTCAGCCGCCGCCCCGGCTCGATCACGGGCACCAGGATGCGCGCCCCGGCAGCGTGGAGGCGCTCGCGCAGCGGACCGGTGTCCGGCTCCGTGGGCATCGGCAGCACCGTGGCGACGACGGGCGTGGCGCCCCGCCCGCGCGTCGCCGCGACGCGCGGACCGAGCCACTCCCACAGGTGCGCGGCCGCCGCCTCGGCCTCGGCGGCGCGGCGCGCCGGATCCAGGGCCCGGCGTGCGGCGCGCACGCGGGCGCGCAGGGCGGCCTTCGCCAGGGCCGTCGCGCCGGACTCGTCGAGCGTCGACGCGGGGGAGGGCAGGGGTGCGTCGGGGGAGGCCATGGAGCCATTGTGCCCGCGCCCTGTGACTCCGGCCCACGCCCTAGGATCGAGGGCATGTCGAGCTCGTCCTGGCCCGTGGCGCTGCGCCACGACTCCCTCACCCTGCGCCCGCTGCGTCGGCGCGACGAGCGGGCGTGGCGGGAGCAGCGGACCGCCAACGAGCAGTGGCTGACGCCGTGGGACGCCACGAGCCCCGAGCCCGGCGCCGGCCCGGCCACGTTCGGGCAGATGGTCCGCTGGCACGGCCGCCATGCCCGCGCGGGCACCTCCTTCACGTGGGGCGTGGCCCTCGACGACGACGCCCCGGGGCGGGACCGCCTGATCGGGCTGCTGAGCCTCAGCGGGGTGCAGTACGGCTCCGTGCTCTCGGGCGCGATCGGCTACTGGATCGACCAGCGCCACGCGGGCCGGGGACTCACGCCGACCGCCGTGGCGATGGCCGCGGACTGGGCCTTCTTCACCCTCGGGCTGCACCGCGTGGAGGTCAACATCCGTCCCGAGAACGCGGCGAGCCTGCGCGTGGTGGAGAAGCTCGGACTGCGGGAGGAGGGCCTGCGCCGGAGCTACCTGCACGTGGACGGCGACTGGCGCGACCACCGCAGCTTCGCGGTCACCGTCGACGAGGTGCCGCAGGGCCTCCTCGCGCGCTGGCTCGACGCGCGGCGTGCCCCCGACGGCCGGTAGGCTGGCCCCCATGGACGAGTGGAACACCCTGGTGGCGGAGCTCGACTCCGCCCTCGGCGTGTTCGCGGGCCTCAAGGTCAGCGCCTCCGTGGTCATGCTGGTCCTCGTGGCGGTCGGGGTGGGGCGGCTCGTGCACCGCCGCCGAGCCCGCGCCGCCGCCGCCCGCCCGAACCGCTGGAGGACCTTCATGACGACCCGTGTGCAGAGCTCCCCGGCGGCCCGCGCCCTGGCCCGGCGGCTCTCCGCCGCCCGCCGCGCGGCCGCGCAGTTCTCCGCCGCCCGCCTCGCCGAGGTCTCGCCCGAGCTCTCGCGCCTCCACGTGCGCCGGGACCGTGCCGCCGTCGCCCTGGTGGGAGCCCTCGCCCTCGTGGTCTTCCTCGTCACCGGCATGGGCGCGCTCTTCGGGGCCTCCAGCGCGGCCGCCGCCGGGTGGTCCCTGCTGATCGCCGCGGCCTCGCTGGGCGGCCTCCGGGCCCTCGCCCTGCGCGATCGCGCCGCGGATCGTCCCGCCGCCCCCGCCGACGACGCCCTCACCGGCGCCGCACCGGCCGAGGACGCGGACGCCACGGCTCCGCACGCCGATCCCGCGCGCGACCGCCGCACGCTCGAGACCGTCCTCGCCTTCGGCGCCCCCGCCGCCGCACCGGCCGCGGAGGAGACCGGGACGGCCGGCGTCGTCGACGGCCGGGGAGCCGAGACCCGCCCGGTGCCGGAGGCGCTCCGGAGCGCCGCGCCCGCCGTCCCGTCCGGCCACGGCTGCGTGGTCATCCCCGCCGTGCCGCGCCCCACCTACCTGGACGCACCGGAGATGGAGCGCCCCGCGCCGGCGCCGCTCGAGGCCGCGCCGGTGCCCGCGACCTCCGGGCGCATCAAGGACTCCCTGAGCCCCGAGACCGCCCGCGCGGAGGACATCAGCCCCACCGCCGAGCGGGACATCGCCGCACTGGACCTGGACAACGTCCTGGCCCGCCGCCGCGCCTCCTGAGCCCTCTCCGGCCCCACGCATGACGGCGGTCCCCCGCGCGGCCCTGGCCGCCCTCGAGGCGTCGGGGCTGCGCCTGCTGCGCGCCGCTCCGCCCCGCCTGCACCTGAGGCTCGGCCGGCGGGTCGCCCACGAGATCGACCTCGTGGTGGTGGCCGGGGCGGTGGGTGCCGGCGAGGCGTTCGCCCGCACCCTCGTGCTCGACGGCCCGCCCGCCGCCGCGGCTGAACACCCCGCCGTCATCTCCGTGGCCGACGACGACCCCGCGAACGACGATCCCGTGGCCGACGACGATCCCGCCGACGGCCCACTCTCCGGGCACCTCCCCGACGGGACCGCGTGGTGGTGGCTGCCCCACGACCCCGCCCTGCCGGGCCTGCCCCTCGCCGTCGACCGCGAGCACGTGGGCGGATGGCTCGGCGGACTGGGCGTGCTGCGCTCCCTCGAGCAGGTGGCCTACCGGCCCGGAGAGCGGGCCGTCCTCGCCACCGCATGGGAGCCCCGGGAGGACGAGGCCCGCCCGGACCGCACCGTGTTCCTCAAGGTGCTCCCACCGGAGGCCGTCCACCCGCTGCACCGCCGCCTGCGCGCGGCCCTGGAGGCCGGCGTCCCGGTCCCACCGCTCGTGGCCCCGCCCCACCTCGGCGTCCTCGCGCTCGGCCGGGTCCCCGGCGTCCCGTGGCGCGGACTCCTCACCGGCCCGCGGGCGGACGCGCTGGATCCCCGCGCGGTCGAGGACGTGCTGGACCGCCTCCCCGCCGCGCTGGCCGCCGAGGACCCCGACGACGTCGGCGCCTCCGGCACGGCCGGCCGGGTCCCCGCGCCCGACGCCGCGGCGGCGGGCACCGGGGCATGGCGCGAGCTGCTCGACCACGCGACGTGGGCCGCCGCCGTGCTGGACCCGGCGACGGGCGCGCAGACGGGGCGCGCCGCGGACGCCGCCCGGACGCTGCTGGACTCCGCCGATCCGGGGCCCGTGGTCCCCGTGCACGGAGACCTGCACCCCGGCAACCTCCACGTGGGCCCCGCCGGCACGCGCGTGACGGGACTCCTGGACGCCGACACCCTCGGACCCGGCCACCGGGTGGACGACTGGGCCGCCCTGATCGGCCACCTGCGTGCCGCGGGTGCCGACCTCGGCGCGGGCGGGGCCGCCCTCGACGGCGTGATCGCACGCTTCACCCGCCGGGCGGGGACGAGCGCGGACCCGGAGGCCCTCGCGGCGCGGACGGCCGCCACCCTGCTCGCGCTCGCGGCCCAGCCCGAGGCGCCCCCGGCGGCACGCGAGGCACGGCGGGCGGCGGCGGCGGAGGTGCTGCACGGCCGGTGAGGGCCCTGGTCGGCCCGCGGTGCCCCCGGACAGCCCCCGTTGACCCCGGTCAGTCTCCGCTGACCCCGAGCCGCGCGCGGACGCTCTCGAGGTCGTCGCGCACGCGGGCCGCGCCCGCGTGGTCGCCCAGCGCGTCGAGGCACTGGTGCAGCCCCGTCAGCGCGCCGAGTCGCACGAGGTCCGATCCGGTGGAGTCCCCGACCAGCCGGAACAGGGTGGCGGCCTGCTCGGGGCGCCCGTCCTCGGCCACCACGTACGCGGCGAACAGCTCGGCCTGCGCGGCGCCGTTCGGGTCTCCCGCGGCCGTGAAGCGGTCCGCGGAGGTCAGCGCGGTGGACACGGCCTCCGGCCCGTTCTCCAGGGCCCACAGGGCGCGGGCCCGCGTGTCCAGGAAGTCGGCGGCCTGCCACGGCGCCGGGGCCTGCTCCGCGAGCGCGATCGCCTCGTCCAGCAGGGCCAGCCCCTCCGGGCGGCCGGACTCGCACAGCAGGTACCCCAGCGCGTGGAGCGCGGCGGGCAGCACGTCGCCGTCGTCCTCCTCGCCGGCCTCGTCCGCGGCGCGGCGGGCTGCCGTCGCCGCGCGCTCGAAGAGGTCGAGGGCGAGCGGGCGGGAGGCCGCGTCGCGCTCGCGGTTCACGAGGGCTCCGGCGGCCAGCAGCACGCGCGCGGCGTCCTCGGCCTGCCCGTGGGCCTCGAACAGGTCCGCGGCCTCGCGCCACAGCGGCAGGGCCTCGACGGAGCGGTCCTGGTCGTGGAGGGCGTGGCCGAGGTCCACGAGCGCGCGGGCCTGCTCCACGGCCTGCCCGCCCGCGGCGGCGCGGCGCACGAGCCCCTCGAGCACGGGCTCGGCCTCCTGCGGCCTGCCGGCCAGCACCAGCTGGTGGGCCCACCAGTAGGTCAGGACGGCCGCCTCCGGAGCTTCCGCCTTCTCGGCGTGGACGGCGGCCAGCCGCCACGCGAGGACGGCGGCCTCCTGCCGGTCGCCGTCGTCGGCCGCCCGGGCCACGAGCGCAGCGGCCGAGGCGGCCCCGCGCCGGAGCCCGGCCTCGCCCATGCCCGCGGTCGCGTCGAGCGCGAACCGCAGGGCGTCGTCGGGCCGTCCCTGCTCGTGGGCGGCGATGGCGCGCACCAGCAGCGCGGAGGCCCGGACGGCGCGGGCCGCTGGAAGGGAGAGGACGGTCAGGGCCTCCACCTCCGCCTCCGCGTGCTCGCCCCGCCACAGGTGGAGGCGGGCGAGCACGAGGTGGGCGCTGGCCCACGTGCCGGAGGGGAGCGCCGCGCCGGCGGCCCGCAGCTCGCGCAGCAGCGCGATCGCCTCGCGCAGGTGCACCAGCGCCCCGTCCAGGTCGGACTCGTGGATGCGCTGGACGGCCAGGCCGAGGAGTGCCTCCGGGAGCACGGTGTCCGCCGGGTCGCCGCCGGATCCCTGCGCGCGGCGCCGCCGCTCGTCCTCCACGACGCCGGCCAGCACCGCGGCCTCGAACCCGTCCGGCTCGCGCACGAGGGCCGCGCCGAGCTGCGTCTCCAGGGCCGCCTGATGTGGCCGCCCCAGGGCCCGCAGCACGTCGGCCCGCTCCTCCACACGCCGGGCGAGGGCGTCCTCGTCGTCGGCCTGATCGGCGGCGAGCGCGAGCTGGCGCAGCAGGGTCAGGCGCGTGCCGGGCTGATCCCCGCCGGGGGCGAGGAGACCGGACTCCGCGCACCGGACGACGTCGGCCGGCTCCTCCCGGAGGGCGGCCTCGAGGGCGAGGTCGGACCACCCGTGCGCGTCGAGCGCGGCGCCCTGCGGGCCGGTGACGCCGGCCGGGTCGTCGGTGCCGGTCAGGTCGAGGCCGCCGGGTGCGGCCTGGGCCCGGGCGAGCAGCGTGGTGAGGCGGCCGAGGGCGTCGTCGCCGGCGGCGGCCGGGTCCTCGGGGGCGGGAGCCGCGGGGGTCATGGGCGGACTCCTTCCTCGGGCGGCGGGTGGTCCACCCACCCTAGCCAGGGTGAGTGCGGGCCGAGCCCCTGTTCGCGGCGGGCGGTGCTCGTAGACTGGGCCCGCCGGTCCGCCCCACCCCCATCCCCGTCCGGCAGGAGCCCGCCCGTGACCACCCGCCCCGCCGCCCCCGCCGCCGCGCCCGAGCCCGGGCCGTTCCAGACGCGCGCGGGCGCCTACGCCCTGATCGTGTCCGAGGGCCGGATCCTGCTCTCCTCGTGGGAGGGCCCCGGCGAGGTGGTCTGGACGCTGCCCGGCGGCGGGCTGGAGCCGGGGGAGAGCCCCGAGGAGGCCTGCCGCCGCGAGGTGTGGGAGGAGACCGGCCACACGAGCGAGCTCACGGGCCTGCTGGGGGTCACCACGGGCCTCATCCCCGCCGAACGACGCCTGCGGGGCGAGGGCGTCCCTCTCCTCACCGTGCAGATCCTCTACACCGCGCGCCTCACGGGCGGAGTCCTCCGGCCCGAGGTGGGGGGATCCTCCACCGACGCCCGCTGGTTCGACCTGACCGCGCTCGACGAGGTCCGCACCGCCACGTGGGTGGCCCGCGCCCTGGAGCTCGCGGCGCAGCGCTCCGTCGGGGACGCCGCGTGAACGGCCGCCGCGTGAAGGACCGCCGCTCGCTCGTCCCCGCCGTCGCCCTCGGCCTGGCCGTGGCCCTCGGTGCGTGCTCGCCCGCCGGCCCTCCGGAGCCGTCGTCCGGCCCCACGGGGGCGCCCGTCACGGTGACCCACTCGAACGCCCCGCTCCAGGCGGCCGTGGCCGCCGTCGTGGAGCGCAACCTGCGCCGCCGCGGCCACGCCGTCGCCCCCCAGCCCGAGGGTGCGCCCGCCCCGGCCCAGCCCTGGGACGCCGCGGGCGGCCGCACCGTGGCCGTCGTGGACACGCTCACCCTCGTCCTGACGGAGGACCCCGCCTCCCTGCTGCCCTCGGTGCCCGAGCCGAGTCCGCGCCCGACGACGGCCCCCACGGCGGCGGGCGCGGCGTCCACGAGCCTGCCCCCGCTCGACCCGGCGGCCCCGCCCCGCGTGCCCGCCGACCCCGCGGCCGCGGCCTCGCCCACGCCCCTGCCGCGCGGGGAGTCGGCCCCGGACGCGGCCGCCACGCGGGGCATCGTCGAGGAGCTGCTGGCCGCCGGCGGCGCCGTGTCCTCCGGCGTCACGCCCGCCAGCGGCTCCTCCACCGCGGCAGCGGCCTCGGCCTTCCCGGGGGTGGCGCGCCCCCACGTGCTCTCCGTCTCCCGCGAACCGCTGCGCCTGGCCGCCGTGGTCACGGCCACCACCGCGACGCGGCTCGAGCTCGACTCCCTGGACGACCTCAACGGCCGCTGCGAAGAGCTGCGCGCCGCCACCCCTGCGGTGCTGGGCGGCGCCGAGCCCGGCGTCGCCGCGGTCCTGCTGCGCGAGCGGCTCGACCGTCTCGCCGGCTGCCGGATCGGGGAGTGGCTGCCGCCCGCGCAGGAGGCGATCCCCGCCGTCGTGCAGGACGAGGCCCAGGTCGGCCTGGCCTACCGCTTCGACCCGGAGATCGAGGCGAGCGCGCTCGTGCCCCTGGGGGACGGGGAACGGGTCCTCCCGGAGGGCAGCATCGCGGTGCTGGGAGATCCGGACGCGCTCGACGACGACGCCGAGGCCGCGATCCGCGAGGTCATGGACGGCCTCGACGAGGAGGGGCTGCGCCAGCTGGCCCGCCTCACCACCGGGGACGACGCGCTGAGCCCGGAGGACGCCGCGCAGTACTGGCTCGTGACACGAGGGCTCGAGGAGGCGCCCGAGGACTGGTTCGTCCCGCGGGGCTCCTGGTTCTGACACGGTGTTCCGGCCCGGTCGGCCGAGTGCCATCATGGAGCGCATGGCTTCCTCCGGCGACCCGCGACAGATCCGTCAGTCCTCCAAGCTGCTCAACGTCCGCTACGACGTGCGCGGCCCCATCCTGGAGGAGGCACAGCGCATGGAGGCCGCCGGGCACCGGATCATGAAGCTGAACATCGGCAATCCGGCGCCGTTCGGCTTCGAGGCCCCGGACACGATCCTCCAGGGCATGTACCAGCACCTGCCGCACGCGCAGGGCTACTCCGACTCCAAGGGCGTCTACTCGGCGCGCACCGCGGTGTCCCAGTACTACGAGTCCCGCGGCATCCGGGACATCGGCGTCGAGGACGTCTACATCGGCAACGGCGTGTCCGAGATGATCTCCATGGTCCTCCAGGCCCTCGTGGACGACGGCGACGAGATCCTCATCCCCTCGCCCGACTACCCGCTGTGGACGGGGGCGACGACCCTGGCCGGCGGCCGCGCGGTGCACTACCGCTGCATCGAGGAGCAGGGCTGGGAGCCGGACCTGGAGCACATCGAGTCGCTCATCACGGAGCGCACCAAGGGCATCGTGGTCATCAACCCCAACAACCCGACGGGCGCGGTCTACTCCCGCGCCGTGCTGAACGGGCTGATCGACGTGGCCCGCCGCCACCACCTCGTGCTCATGGCGGACGAGATCTACGAGAAGATCACCTATGACGGCGCCCGCCACATCAACGCGGCCGGCCTCTCCGACGACGTCCTCACCCTCACCTTCTCCGGCCTGTCCAAGGCGTACCGCGTGGCCGGGTTCCGCTCCGGCTGGGTGGCCGTCTCCGGGCCCAAGCACCGCGCCCGCGACTTCCTCGAGGGCCTGACGCTCCTGGCGAACATGCGCATGTGCGCCAACGTGCCGGCGCAGCACGCCATCCAGGTGGCGCTCGGCGGCTACCAGTCCATCAACGACCTCGTGCTGCCCGGCGGCCGCCTGCTGGAGCAGCGCAACCTCGCGCAGAAGCGGCTCAACGAGATCCCCGGCGTCTCGGTGCAGCCCGCGCACGGCGCGCTCTACCTGTTCCCGCGCCTGGACCCGGAGGTCTACCGGATCGACGACGACGAGAGGTTCGTCATCGAGCTGCTGCGGGCGAAGAAGATCCTCGTCTCCCACGGCGGCGCCTTCAACTACCCGCACACCGACCACTTCCGGCTCGTCACGCTCCCGAGCGTGGAGGACCTGGAGGTGGCCCTGGACCGCCTGGAGGACTTCCTCGAGGAGTGGAGGGAGAGCCATGCCTGATCACACCATCCTGAGCCCCTTCGCCGAGCCGCTGCGGCGTGCCCTGCGCGCCCGCGCCGCGGACGGGGCGGTGCCGCCCCTGGCCGACGTCGACCCCCACGCCACGCCCGGATTCGACGGGGACAAGGCGGACGGCAAGGCGGCGCTGGCCACCCGCTCCGAGGAGCTGACCCGGCTCCAGGAGCTCCTCTTCGCGCAGTCCACGCGCGCGGACGAGGCGGGGCCGGCGCCGTCCGTGCTGCTCGTGGTGCAGGCCATGGACACCGCGGGCAAGGGCGGCATCATGCGGCACGTGGTGGGCGCGATGGACCCGCAGGGCGTGGACGTCGCGGCCTTCAAGGCGCCCACGCAGGAGGAGCGCGCGCACGACTTCCTGTGGCGCATCCGCCCGCACCTGCCCGAGCCGGGCTTCCTCGCGGTCTTCGACCGCTCCCACTACGAGGACGTGCTGGTCCACCGCGTCCGCGGGCTCTCGCCCCTGGCCACGGTGGAGGAGCGCTACGGGCTCATCCGCGCGTTCGAGGAGGAGATCACGGCCGGCGGCACGCGGATCGTCAAGGTGATGCTGCACATCTCGAAGGAGGAGCAGCGCGAGCGGCTCGAGGCGCGCCTGGACGAGCCCGAGAAGCACTGGAAGTTCAACCCCGGGGACGTCGACGAGCGCGCGCACTGGGACGCCTACATGGACGCCTACCGCATCGCGATGGAGCGGACGGACACCGAGGCGGCCCCGTGGTTCGTGGTGCCGGCGGACCGCAAGTGGTACGCCCGCCTCGCGGTGCAGGAGCTGCTCATCGAGACGCTCCAGGGCCTCGAGCTGACCTGGCCCGAGGCTGACTTCGACGTCGAGGAGCAGCGCCGCCGCCTCGCCGCAGGCTGACACCGCCCGCGGTCGGCTGATCCCCGCCCGCGGGGCGGCGCCCCTTGCCACCACCCCGGGGAGCGTGCCTATCCTGGATCAGGCGCCGTTGCGACGGCGCGCCACCGCAGAACGAAGGGACGCAGACTATGACGGACACCACCCAGCAGACCGAGAGCACGGCGCCGCTCACCGGCAAGAAGGTTGCCTTCCTCGCCACCAAGGGCGTCGAGCAGGTCGAGCTCACCTCCCCGTGGGAGGCAGTGCTGGCCGCCGGCGGCACCCCCAGCCTCGTCTCGCTCGAGAAGGAGACGGTCACCGCGATGAAGCAGGACTGGGAGCACGGCGAGTCCTTCCCCGTGGACCTTCACGTCTCCGAGGCCAAGGCCGAGGACTTCGCCGGTCTCGTCATGCCCGGCGGCACCCTGAACGCCGACGCCCTGCGCGGCGACGAGGACGTGCTGGCGTTCGTGCGCGACTTCTTCGCCCAGCACAAGCCCGTGGCCGCCATCTGCCACGCGCCCTGGACGCTGATCGACGCCGGCGTCGTCGAGGGCCGCGAGCTGACCAGCTACGCCTCCCTCAAGACGGACCTGAAGAACGCCGGCGCCACGTGGGTGGACAAGGAGGTCGTGGTCGACTCCGGCCTGACCACCTCCCGCGACCCGGGCGACCTGGACGCCTTCAACGCCAAGCTCGTCGAGGAGCTCGCCGAGGGCAGGCACGAGGGCCAGTCCGTCTGAGCCCGCCCCGCTGAGCACACCGACGGCGCCCCGCACCCTCCCGGTGCGGGGCGCCGTCGTCCGTGGCCGGCTCAGTCCTGGGCGGCGTCCGCGGTGCCGCGCACCTGGTCGAGCCGCGCGCGGGCGCCGTCGAGCCAGGCCTGGCAGCGCGCGGCCAGGGCCTCGCCGCGCTCCCAGAGGGCGAGGGACTCCTCGAGCCCGGCGCCGCCGGCCTCGAGCCGGGACACGGTCTCCACGAGCTCGGCGCGGGCGCGCTCGTAGCTCATGGCGGCCACGTCCGAGGTGTCCGCTCCGGCGAAGCCCTCCACCGGGGCGGCGTGGGGGGTGCTGCTCTGCTTCGTCATGACTGCTCCTGGGGGGTGGGGGCGGGGCCTGCGGCAGGCGCCGCCGGTGTGGTGTGCGTGACCTCGGCGGCCATGCGGCCGGCGGCCACGAGGACGTCGAGGGTGTCTCCGGGGGCCACCTGTGCGGCGTCGCGCACCAGGTGGCCGGCGTGCTGGACCACGGCGTACCCGCGGTCCAGGGTCTGCTGCGGGGAGAGGGAGCGCACCCGGGCCACCAGGTGCGCCACGGCGTCCCGCTCCAGCGTGAGGCGGTGCCCGGTGGAGCGCCGGGCGCGCTCCCGCCACGTGTGCAGGTCCTCCTCGCGCCGGTCCACCATCACCGTGGGATCGGCGAGGACGGGACGGGAGCGCAGCTGCGCCAGGCCCTCGCCCTCCCGCACCACGCGGCGCTCGACGGCGGCGGCCAGCCGGTGCCGTGCGTCCGCCACGCCGGCCGACTCCACGGCCGCGTCCGGCACGATCCGCTTCGCGGCGTCCGTGGGCGTGGAGGCGCGCAGGTCTGCGACGTCGTCCAGCACCGGGCGGTCCGCCTCATGGCCGATCGCGGAGACCACCGGGGTGCGGGCCGCCGCGACGGCGCGCACGAGGGCCTCGTCCGAGAACGGCAGGATGACCTCCTCGAGGGCGCCGCCGCCGCGGGCGATCACGATGACGTCCACGTCCGGACGGGCGTCCAGCTCCGCCAGGGCCGCCGCCACCTGGCGGGGCGCCTCCGGGCCCTGGACCGCCACCTCGCGGACCTCGAACCGCGCGGCGGGCCAGCGCAGCTGGGTGTTGCGCAGCACGTCCTTCTTCGCGTCCGAGTCCCGGCCGGTGATGAGCCCGATGACGCCGGGCAGCAGGGGGAGGGCCCGCTTGCGGGAGGCGTCCAGCAGCCCCTCCTCGCCCAGGCGGCGGCGCAGCAGCTCCACGCGGGCCAGCAGGTCTCCCAGGCCGACCGGGCGCATCTCCTGCACCACCATGGAGAGCCGGCCGCCCTTCGTCCAGAAGCTCGGCTTCACCCGGGCGACGACGCGCGAGCCCTGCTGCACCGTGCCCTCGAACCCCATGGCCACCGTGCGCCACGCGGTGACCGGCAGGGAGTACTCCTCCTCGAGGTCCCGCATGGTCATGTACACGTTGCCGCGGTTGTTCTTGTACTCGATCAGCTGGCCCTCGATCCACGTGGCCGGGGCCCGCTCGATGTGGATCTTCAGGTTCTCCGAGAGACGGCGCAGCGGCCAGGGCCGCTCGGCGGAGGTCTCCGAGGCGAGCGCGGGCACGTCCACCGGGCCGGGCGCGCCGGACGCTGCGGTCAGGGCGGGGTCGGTCTCGGTGCGCTGGGGTTCCACGGGATCTCCTGTCTCGGGCCGCTGGGGTGCCGGCGCGGCGGGACGACGGCGGCGGACGCCTCGGGCGGGCGGGCCCGCCGGGGACACGTCCCGAGTGTGTCAGTACCCTCGGACACAGTAATGCCCGGCCCGTCCGTGCCGCCGCACGCCGCCGTCGGTCGTCCTCGCCCGCACCGGAAGGTCCCGCCCATGCGCTCGCTCCTCGCCCTCCTCCTGGCCCTCCTCGCCGGACTGTCCGCCGTGCTCGCCACCGCCGGTGCGCTCGTGGACGAGGCCGCCCACCGGCCCGAGCTGGTCCGGGGCGTCGCCGCGCAGGTGGCCTCGGACGAGCAGGTGCGCGCCGCGATCCCCGGCGCCGTCACCGGGGCGGTGGAGGACCTGGTGCCGGAGGAGGTCCCGGACCCGCTCACGCAGGCCGTGGAGGACCTGATCCGGCCCGTGGCGCAGAACGTGGCGCAGGATCCCAGCGTGGTGCAGGGCTGGTCCGACACCGCGGACGAGGCGCGGCGCGCATGGCTGCTGGACCTCAAGGACGCCCGGGGGACCGAGGGCTTCGTGCCCGGAGGGGACTTCACCGTCCCCTTCGGCCCGGTGGCGCAGTCCGGCGTCGCGGCGGCGCTCGGCGACATCGAGACGCGCCTGCGCCGCAACGAGCTCGACGTGCCCGGCCAGGGGATCCTCGAGGCCGTGACGGGCACGGACTTCGGGGACTGGGCCGCGGACACCGTGATCGCCCCCATGTACGACCGCGCCGCCGAGCTGAGGGACAGCACGGACCTCACCATGACCGTCACGGTGGACTCCCTGAAGGACGTGGACCGCTCCACCGTCGCGTGGTGGGCCGCCGCCTCCGCGCACTGGAGGTGGGCCGCGGTGGCGGCCGGGCTCCTCCTCCTCGCGGCCCTCGTGCTGGCCCGGCCGCGGTGGCGGGGCCCCTCGATCGCGCTCGCGGGCGCCGTGATGCTCGTCGGCGGGATGCTGCTGGGCAACGCGACCCGCTCCGACGCGTTCTCCGTGGTGGCGCCCGACGGCGTCGCCGACGGCGTCGCCCACCTCGCGGTGGAGGCCCAGCGTGCCCTGCGCCCGGCGATCGACACGGCCCTGACCCCCTACGCGGCGACCCTCACGACGGCGGCCTGGATCACGCTCGGGGTCGGCGTGGTGGTGTTCCTCCTCGAGCTGGCCCTCACGCGTGGTCGCACCCGCCGGTGAGCCAGGACGGCCCTGAGCGGCCGCGGGGCGCGGTCCGGACGGCGTCGCCGCCTTCGCGCTGAGCGGACGCCCCGCCCACCCGGAGGGGCCGGGCCACGGGCCGATACCATGGGGGGCATGTCCGTCACCGCTGCCGCCACCCGCCCGTCCGCCGTCGGCCTCGGCATGCCGCAGGTGCCGCGCACGCGCCGCTCCCGCGCCGAGGTGGAGGCTGCCGCGCCCGTCACCGGCCCGAAGCGCGTGATGCTCGCCGCCCCGCGCGGCTACTGCGCCGGCGTGGACCGCGCCGTCGTCGCCGTGGAGAAGGCCCTGGAGCACCACGGCGCCCCCGTGTACGTGCGCAAGGAGATCGTGCACAACCGCCACGTGGTGGACACCCTGACCGAGCGCGGCGTGGTGTTCGTGGACGAGCTGGACCAGGTGCCGGACGGCGCCCTCACCGTGTTCTCCGCGCACGGCGTCTCCCCGGCCGTGGTGGCCGAGGCCGCCGAGCGCAACCTGGAGACCATCGACGCCACGTGCCCGCTGGTCACGAAGGTGCACCGCGAGGCGGTGCGCTTCGCCCGTCAGGACAAGCACATCCTGCTGATCGGCCACGAGGGCCACGAAGAGGTCGAGGGCACGTACGGCGAGGCACCCGAGCACACCACGGTGATCAACGACGTCGCGGAGGCCCGCACCGTCCAGGTGGACGACCCGGACAACCTCATCTGGCTCTCGCAGACCACGCTCTCCGTGGACGAGGCCCTCGAGATCGTCGCGGTGCTGCGCGAGCGCTTCCCGAACCTGCAGGACCCGCCCTCGGACGACATCTGCTACGCCACGTCCAACCGGCAGGCGGCGATCAAGCTGATCTCCCCGGAGTGCGACCTGGTGATCATCGTGGGATCGGCCAACTCCTCGAACTCGGTGCGCCTGAAGGAGGTCGCCTTCGAGTACGGCGCTTCGCGCGCCGAGCGCGTGGACTTCGCCAGCCAGATCGACGAGGCGTGGTTCGAGGGAGTGGCGACGGTGGGGCTGTCCTCCGGAGCGTCCGTGCCCGAGGTGCTCGTGCAGGACGTGCTCGCGCTCCTCGCGGACTACGGCTACGCGCAGGTGGACGAGGTGGTCACGGCCGAGGAGGACATCATCTTCTCCCTGCCCAAGGAGCTGCGTGCCGAGCTGAAGAAGGCCGGGGACGAGTCCCGCTCCCTCGGCGGGCATCGCCGTGGGGATGCCTGAACCGCTCGCCGGGACGGCCGTGGTGGTCATGGGCGTCTCCGGCTCGGGGAAGACGGCCCTGGCGATGCGGCTCGCGCAGCGCCTGGGAGCCCCGTTCGGGGAGGCCGACGACCTGCACGCGCCGGAGGCGAAGGCCCTCATGGCCGCCGGGACGCCGCTGAAAGACGCGGACCGGCACCCGTGGCTGCTGCGGATGCGCGGCCGTCGCGGCCACTTCATGCCGGCCGCCCTGCTGGACACGCAGATCGCCACCCTGGAGCCGCTCTGTCCGGACGAGGAGGGCGTGGTGCTGGCCAACGACGGCACGCTCGACCAGCTCACCGCCCGGGGCCTGACTGCCCTGCGAGCGCTGCTGGCGGCGGGGCCGGCGACGGGACGCTGACGGGGCACTGACGCGGCGCCGATTGCCCACGGGCCGAGGGGTCTGCCCGGCACGCTCCGACGCCTCACCCGGCGCGGCGGCCGCCGAATCCGTCGTCCTCGCTGAGCCCCTCCATGCCCAGCCCTTCCACCAGCTCCGGGGCGGAGAGCACCCGAGGCGCCGACTCGAGCGTGCGGATGCCTGCGGTGGGTGGCAGCCCCGGGTCGGCCTCGCGCAGCTTGCGCGCCGAGGGGAGGACCCGGGACTCGACCGTGCCGACGAGCTGGTTGTACCGGTCCACCGTGGTCTTCAGCGACCCGCCCATGCGGTCCAGGTGGGAGCCGAGGGTGCCGAGCCGGTCGTAGAGCTCGCGTGCGCTCGTGACGATGAACTGGGCGTTCTCCGCGAGCCGATCCTGCCGCCACGCGTACGCCACGGACTTCAGCGCGGTCAGCAGGGACACCGGCGCCACAAGCGCTACGTTCTTGGAGAAGGCGTGGTCCAGCAGGCCGCCGTCCGCGTCCAGGGCCGCGGCGAGCAAGGACTCGGCCGGCAGGAAGCACAGCACGAGCTCGGGTGAGTGGCTGAGACCGGACCAGTACGACTTCGCGGCCAGCTGGTCCACGTGCCGGCGCACGGCGGCGGCGTGCTGTGCGGCCAGTGCCCGGCGACGCTCGGCGGCCTCCTCTCCCGGCTCGTCCGCGAGGGCCTCGGCGGCGAGCGCGTCCCCGAGCGGGGCCTTGGCGTCCACGGCCAGGGACTTGCCTCCGGGCAGGGACACCACGAGGTCCGGCCGCAGCCGCTCGCCCTCGGTGCCGACGATGGTGGTCTGCTCGGAGAAGTCCACGTGGTGCAGCATGCCCGCCGCCTCCACCACGCGGCGCAGCTGCGCCTCTCCCCAGTGCCCGCGTGCCGAGGTGGACTTCAGCGTGGCCATGAGCGAGGTGGTCTGGTTGAGCAGGTCCCGGTCCGTGGCGGCGGCCACGCGCAGCTGCTCGCCGAGCTGGCCGAACTGCTCCACGCGGTCCCGCTCGAGCACGCTCACCTGCTTCTGCAGGGAGGCCAGCTGCTGGCCGAGCGGGGCGAGGGTGCTCAGCACGCGGGACTCGGCCTGGGCGCGTTCCGCGTCCTCACTGCGCTGGGCGGTGACGGCGCGGTTCTCCGCGCGCACGGCGGCCAGCTCCTCGCGTGCGCTCTGGTGCTCGGTGCGCAGCGCGTCCAGCTCTCGCCGCACGTGCGCCGCCTCGCCGGTGCCGCCGCTCAGACGGCGCCACACGAGCCATGCGCCCAGCAGGGCGCCCAGGACGAGGCCGAGCAGCAGGGCCAGCAGGAGACTCAGGTTTTCCATGCGGACCACTGTCCCAGCTGGAGCGGTCACGGTAAGGCCGCCACGCGGCGCGGCGGCCCCAGATCCCTGCGGCAGGGCCCTCAGAACGCGCCGAACAGGGGGTTCGGGCCGTTGGCGGCCACTTCCGGATCGCCCTCGACCTGCGCGTCCAGACCCGCCGCGGGCACGCCGGGGAGGTAGCGGACGATCACGCGCACCGAGGTCAGCGACCCCGCCTCGAACGCCTCGACGGCGACGGCGGGCCGCGGCCCGTCCGGCGTCTCCACCTCGCCGTCGAACACGGCGACGGCGCGCTCGGGGCGCGGCACGAGCTCGGCCACGGCCTGCGCCGCCCCCTCAGGCGTGAGGTCCGGGTGGGTCCACATCCCCTGCATCCCCTCGGCCGTCACGGCCAGGATGGTGGGGTGGAAGACGGGCTGCGAGGAGAGCGTGTCGAAGACGTGCTCCACGCCCAGCGTGATGAGGGGCAGCATCGCCGCGGACGGCGGGGTGGGCGGGGCGGCGGCGGGGGACTGGTCGGCGGGGTTCTGGTCGGCGGGGTTCTGATCGGCGGAGCTCACCGGCCCGAGGCTACCGGCCCTGTCCGGGACTCGCCCAGGCCCCTACGGTGGCACGCATGAAGCTGGTCATCGCCCCCGGGGACATCACCGCCACCGCAGCCGACGCCGTCGTGAACGCGGCCAACTCCCGCCTCCTCGGCGGGGGCGGCGTGGACGGCGCCATCCACCGCCGGGGCGGCCCGGAGATCCTCGCCGAGTGCCGCCGCCTGCGGGAGACCACGCTGAAGGACGGGCTGCCCGCCGGTCAGGCCGTGGCGACGACGGCGGGGCGCCTGCCCGCGCGCTGGGTCATCCACACGGTGGGGCCCACGTGGGCGAAGACCATCGACACGTCGGACACGCTGGCCTCCTGCTACCGCGAGTCGCTGCGGGTGGCGAGGGAACTGGGGGCGGAGACCGTGGCGTTCCCCGTCATCTCCGCGGGCGTCTACGGCTGGCCCATGGACGACGCCGCGCGCATCGCCGTCGAGACCTCCGATGCCATGGCGGACGAGGTGGGACACACCGTGCGCGAGGTGATCTTCGTGCCGTACGGCGAGAAGGCGGAGCAGGCCTTCCGCACGGCGCTCGCCGTGGTCCGCCCCTAGAGCCCGCCGCGGTCCCGCGCGACGACGGCCACCTGCCCGTGCGTCGTCGTCGCCGCCGCCAGGAGGTGGGCATGACGGATGTCATGGGTGCGCGGGAGCGGGGCGGCGCGGAGCGAGCCCGCGCCAGGAGGCCGCCGCGAACGCCAGCCCGAGCGCACCGATCCCGACCAGCACCAGGCCCACCGCGGGCAGGCCGAGGGACGCGCCGAGGATCCCCGCGAGCGGATAGGTCAGCAGGAAGCACGCGTGGGAGAGGGAGAACTGCGCGGCGAAGACGGCGGGGCGGTCCTGCTCCGTGCTGCCTCGGCGCAGCAGTCGGGCGGACGGGGTGAGCACGGCCGAGGTGGCCGCGCCCAGCAGGGCCCAGACCGTGAGCAGCGCGGCCCACCGTGCCGTGCCCTCCATCCCCACGAGCGCACCGACGCCGGCCAGCAAGAGCAGGGGCAGGACAGCGGCGCCGGCGAGCATGACACGGCGGTCGGGAACACGGTCGAGCCAGGACGGCAAGGTCAGGGCCACGAGCATGGAGCCGACGCCGTGCGCGGTCAGCAGCAGCGCGACGTCCTCCTGCGGCCGGCCCAGCTCGGCCTGCACGAGGACGACGGTGTTGACGATGACCATGGCCGTCGTCGTGGCGACCACGAGGTTGAGGCCGAGCAGCCCCCGCAGCTCGGGGGAGGCCAGGAAGAGGCGCGTGCCCCGGGTGAGCCGGTCCAGGAAGGGCGCGGGGGCGGGCGCCTGCACCGCGGGGAAGCGGGCTGAGGCCACGAGCGCCGCTGAGGCGAGGAAGCCGACCACGGTGCCCACGAAGAGGCTGTGGTAGCTCATCGCTGTCAGGAGGGCGGCGGCGAGCAGGGGGCTGACGAGGGACTCGACGTCGTAGGCGAGGCGGGAGAGGGAGAGCGCGCGGGTGTACTCCCTCTCCTCGGGGAGCACGGTGGGGATCACGGCCTGGAACGTGGGGGTGAACGTGGCCGAGGCGGACTGCAGCAGGAACACCAGCGCGTACGTCTGCCACGCCTCGGTGACGAACGGCAGGGAGAGCGCGACGGCGGCCCGCGCCAAGTCCGCGCCAATCAGGACGGGGCGCGCAGGCAGGCGGGCGACGAGCGCCGTGGTGACAGGGGAGATGAGCACATACGCGATCATCTTGACGGCCATGACGGTGCCCATCACGACGCCGGCGTCCGCGCCCGCGATGTCGTAGGCGAGCAGGCCCAGCGCCACGGTGAGCAGGCCGGTTCCGAGCAGCGCGATGACCTGCGCGCCGAACAGCCGCGCGTAGGTGGGCTGGCGCAGGACGCTGAGCATGGGAGGGACCTCTCCGGCGGCGGGGCGGGTACGCCGTCAGGGTAGACCGTGGGTGCGGCGTGAGGACCTGAGCGGGAGTGACTCAGGTTCGCGGAATACCCGCGGGGGGACGAGCGTTGCACCGGGCGGACGCCGCTCACCGGGAGCGGCCGCACCACACTGACGAGGAGTGAATGATGGCTCGTACTGTTGATCCCTTCCGTGAGATGGACCGCTTCATGAACGGCATCGCGCGCGTGGCCGGCCAGGGCTCGATGCCCATGAACCTCTACCGGGAGGGCGACCGGTTCGTCGCCGAGGTGGAGCTGCCGGGCGTGGACCCGAGCTCCATCGACGTGGACGTGGAGGAGCGCACGCTCACCATCCGCGCCGAGCGCAAGGAGAAGTCCGACGGCGAGGGTCGCCAGTGGCTGA
Source organism: Micrococcus sp. NPDC078436 (assembly GCF_040702705.1). NCBI lineage: Bacteria > Bacillati > Actinomycetota > Actinomycetes > Micrococcales > Micrococcaceae > Micrococcus > Micrococcus sp. NPDC078436. The sequence goes on from NZ_JBFBLX010000017.1 coordinate 59,107, forward strand.
CCCGCGAGCGTTCCGCCGGCGCCTTCGCCCGCCAGCTGACCTTGGGCCGTGGCCTCGCCCTGGACAAGGTGGAGGCGGACTACGCCGACGGCGTGCTGACGCTGACCATTCCGGTGGCCGAGCAGGCCAAGCCGCGCAAGATCGACGTGAAGCACTCCGGTGCCGCCACCCAGATCTCCGGGGAGACCGTGGAGAACGAGCCCGGCGCGGGGGAGCAGGAGACCTCCGGCGAGTGACGCACCGGCGGCGGTGAACCGCCCGCGCGAGGCGACACGACGGCGTCGTGCCGCGCGACCACGTGGACGGGGCCGTTCCCTTCGGGGAGCGGCCCCGTTGCCATGCCGATGGGAGACGGAGCCGCCGGTAGACTCGATGCGTGGCTTTGACTATCGGATTCGTGGGACTGCCCAACGTGGGCAAGTCGACCCTGTTCAACGCGCTGACGCGCCAGACCGTGCTCGCGGCGAACTACCCGTTCGCGACGATCGAGCCGAACGTGGGCGTGGTGAACCTGCCGGACGAGCGGCTGCCCCAGCTGGCCGAGATCTTCGGCTCCGAGCGCATCCTGCCGGCCACGGTGTCCTTCGTGGACATCGCCGGCATCGTGAAGGGCGCCTCCGAGGGGGAGGGCCTGGGCAACCAGTTCCTGGCGAACATCCGTGAGGCCCACGCGATCGCCCAGGTGGTGCGCGCGTTCGACGACGGCGACGTCGTCCACGTGGACGGCAAGGTGGACCCGGCCTCGGACATGGAGACCATCAACACCGAGCTGATCATCGCGGACATGCAGACCGTGGAGAAGGCGATCCCGCGCGTCGAGAAGGAGGTCAAGGGCAAGAAGAAGGAGCCCGCCGACCTCGAGGCGCTCAAGGCCGCGCTCGCGGTGCTGGAGCGGGGCGAGACGATCTTCGCCGCGAAGGACAAGGACAAGGACAAGCTGGACATGGACCGGCTGCGCGAGCTGAGCCTGCTCACCGCCAAGCCGTTCATCTACGTGTTCAACTCGGACGAGGGCGTGCTCGCGGACGAGGCGAAGCAAGCCGAGCTGCGCGAGCTCGTGGCCCCGGCCCAGGCCGTGTTCCTGGACGCCAAGCTCGAGTCGGACATCGTGGAGCTGGACGAGGATGAGGCCCGCGAGATGCTCGAGATGGCCGGCCAGACCGAGTCCGGCCTGGACCAGCTCGCCCGCGTCGGCTTCTCCACCCTCGGCCTGCAGACCTACCTCACCGCCGGCCCCAAGGAGACCCGCGCCTGGACGATTCCGGTGGGTGCCACCGCGCCCGAGGCCGCCGGCGTGATCCACACCGACTTCCAGCGCGGCTTCATCAAGGCGGAGATCGTCAGCTTCGACGACCTGGTGGCCGCCGGGTCCATGGCCGATGCGAAGGCAGCAGGCAAGGTCCGCATGGAGGGCAAGGACTACGTGATGCGCGACGGCGACGTGGTGGAGTTCCGTCATGGAATAACCTCTGCGAGCCAAGGCAAGAAGTAGCATCTTGCCGCAGAGCATTGATCCCGCATGGGCCAAAGAAGTTCTGGGCTGGTGGGTGGAACATGCTAATGCTGCGCTGATGGACGACAAAGGGCGCCGTGAGTATTCGTTCTGCTCGTCAGGGCCGAGGACCGACGTCTTGCTCACACGTGAGCTCCAAACGCGACGTGTGATTGGCGTGGTGCTGGGGCTCGGCAAGGTCGACGCCCTGGTGCGTCCTGTACCGAGCGGTCACAATTTTGTTGAACTGCAAAGCGGCCTCGACCTGGCCAGGCGTGCACTCGGCAAGCTCGCGACCGCGGAGGAGACAGCGCGGTACATAACTGGCAGTTCAGCGCCGACGATGGCGGCTGACTCCTTGCATCCGTTGATTTGGGGCGCGGCATCCAAATTGTGGCACGACGGGCACCACGCCTCCGCGGTACAGCGTGCCGCTACATTCTTGAATGCTCACGTTCAGGACCTCACTGGGCGACGGGACGTGTCCGACAGTACTCTCATGGCTCAGGTCTTTTCCTCGAACGCACCGGAGGCGGGGAAGCCTCGACTGCGGTGGCCGGGGGTCAATACGGATTTGACGGTAAAGGCAATGCGCACCGGGCTTTCACAGTTTGGCCAGGGGTGCTTCATGGCGATCCGCAATCCAGCGACGCACAGCACCGAGGACTTGGCCGCTCAGGAAGCGCTGGAGCAACTCGCCATCTTGAGCACGCTGGCCCGTTGGATCGATGGGTGTGAACTCGTTGAAGCGCCGAAGCCGCACTCATGATCGCTGACTCAACTGCCTGTCGGAGCCTGGGTGAGTGCGATCGCAATGGCTGGCGCTACGTCGATTCCCTGACCCACGGGCTTGCTTCGCCACGCCCCGATCGGTGATGGCACAAATAATGGAGCACACTGAACAACACCAACGAGAGGCAACCCGTCGATGACGCTGACGCTCGGCCCGGTCCTGCACAGCGCCGGTGTCGACCCGGGAGAGGTCTTGGTGATCCGTCACGCCTACGTGCGTGAGCACGAGGACACCGGCTTGCCGGGCCTCCACGCCGACTCCACCGACGATGAGATCCTGGAGTACACAGGCCAGCAGTCCGCGAAGCCTCGGACTTTCCCCATCGTCCCGCCCCGCATCTGGGTCGTCTTCGTTAGGGAGGGCGGCGACCGAGCAAGACTCTGGTCCGTGGTGGAGAATCGCGGCGAGACCTCGAACGACGGAAGGCTGCGTACGTTCGACCTGGCCGTCTCCGAGCAGATGGCGGACCTCCGGAACCGGCTTGTAATCGGGTGGCGGTCGCCGCGCACCTGGCGGATCAATGGTTCGACGGCGGCGGGCTATCCTGTCATGGAGATCGCTGATGCGCAACCGATTCCGTTTCCAGGCTTCGACAAGCTTGTCCTGAACCATGCACAGCTCCAGGCGGTGATGCGCGAGCACCGTTACGCTTCATGGCGCACGGCGCTAGCGTCTGTGGCAGGCGTATATCTCATCACAGACACACGAGATGGACGCCAGTACGTCGGCAAAGCTGATGGGGTCGAGAGCATTCGTCAGCGCTGGAGCGCGTATGCTGCCAATGGCCACGGCGGCAACATCGAGCTGCGCAACGTCGACGCGACCAGCTTCCGGTTCTCGCTGCTGCGGGTGTTCGACCCCGCCACGCCCACCCGAGAGATTGACGCGGCGGAGAGCCACTTCAAGCTTGCCCTCGATACGCGACGGCACGGCCTGAACGGGAACTGACATCCACCCAGAAACGGCGTTGCTGACAAGAGGGTTCACTTCCAGCCTGCCGTCCAACGTGTGTGATGTTGCTGGACTTCTTCTTCGCGTGGAACCGATCTAAACCGGGTCAGACCGTGTGAAACACCAGTAAGATCGACACTGAGAGCGGCCAAACGGCCGCTGTCAGGCCCGAGGAGCGCACCAGTGAATGAACCGTGGCTTTCTGCCGACGCGATCGCGGTCTATCTCGGCGTGACCAAGGAGACCATCTACACCTGGATCGCCGAACGCTCCATGCCGGCCCACAAGGTCGGCAGGCTCTGGAAGTTCCAGACCAGCGAGGTAGACGCTTGGGTCCGCAGCGACGGGGCCGCGATCTCAGACGTGGACGATGGTAGCGGAAGACCCTGAGCAGTGTTGGCGGGCCCGAGAGGCCCGCTCTCGGCCTGGGATGCATGTATCTGAACTTAGAAAGAGTGAGCCGTGGCGCTGAAAAAATCTGATCTGTATTCCTCACTGTGGAGCAGCGCTGACGAGCTGCGCGGGTCGATGGACGCCAGCCAGTACAAGGACTACGTCCTCACGTTGTTATTCGTGAAGTTCGTCTCCGATAAGGCGAAGGCAGACAAGTCGGCGCTCATCTACGTTCCCGACGACGGCTCCTTCGATTACCTGATCTCGCTCAAAGGGAAGCCCGACGTCGGCGAGAAGGTCAATATCGCGATTAGGCGTCTCGCTGAAGAGAACGACCTGCTGGGCGTTATCAACAACGCCGACTTCGACGACCCCGCCAAGCTGGGCTCCGGCAAGGAGCTGCAGGACAAGGTCTCGAACTTGATCGGCATCTTCCAAGACATGGACTTCACCGGATCCAAAGCCGAAGGGGACGACCTCCTGGGCGACGCCTACGAGTACCTCATGCGGCACTTCGCTACCCAATCGGGTAAGAGTAAGGGCCAGTTCTACACCCCAGCCGAAGTCTCCCGCGTGATGGCGCAGCTGCTCCAGATCCCGGCAAACACCCCGAAGTCCACCACCGTGTACGACCCGACATGTGGCTCGGGATCCCTGCTGATCAAGGTCGCCGACGCCGCACCGAACGGGCTGACAATCTACGGCCAGGAGAACGACAACGCCACCTGGGCCCTCGCACGGATGAACATGATCCTGCATGGCTTTGAAACCCCTGTTCTGCGCCAGGGCAACACGCTTGCTGCCCCCAAGTTCACCTACAACGGCGACCTCCAAACGTTCGACTATCTGGTAGCCAACCCACCGTTCTCGGTCAAGACCTGGCGGAACGGGTTCGACTTCTCCTTCGGCCGTTTCGATGGCTTCGAGACGCCGCCTGACAAGAATGGTGACTACGCGTTCCTCCTGCACATGGTGAAGTCATTGCGGCCGCGAGGTAAGGGCGTCGTCGTCCTCCCGCACGGTGTGCTGTTCCGCGGACACTCCGAGGCGAGGATCCGCACCGAACTCGTCAAGCGTGGCTACATTAAGGCGATCATCGGTCTACCCGGGAACCTCTTCTACGGCACCGGCATCCCCGCCTGCCTGATCGTGCTCGATAAGGAAGACGCCCAGGCGCGCACCGGCATCTTCATGATCGACGCGAGCAAGGGCTTCGCCAAGGACGGCCCCAAGAACCGGCTGCGCCCGCGCGACATGCATAAGATCGTCGACGCCTACACCAGTGGCAAAGAGATCGCCCGCTACTCCCGCATGGTGTCGGTCAGCGAGATTGCGGACCCGAAAAACGACTACAACCTCAACATCTCGCGCTACATCGACTCCGCCGAACCTGAAGACATCCAGGACCTCCGTGCCCACATGCATGGCGGCATCCCGAACCGCGACCTTGATGCGCTCCAGCCCTACTGGGATGCGTTCCCGAATCTCCGTAGTGAACTCTTCGCACTGCTGCGCGACGGCTACTCGGAGTTGAAGGTCGAGCCGAGCGCGATCCGACCAACGGTCACCGGCTCCGGCGAGTATGAGGCTTTCGATCGCGACACCGCAAACACGGTGCAGCAGTGGTGGTCGAGCAAGCGCGGGCCGCTCGAAAAGATCGAACCGGACACCAAGCCCGCTGACCTCATCCACGACATCTCTGAGGCACTCTTGGATGCGTTCCGGCCACGACCGCTGACCGACGAGTACGGCGTCTACGAGAAGCTCATGAGCTACTGGAACGACGTCATGCACGACGACGTGTCGCTGATCATTAGCGAAGGCTGGACCCAGGCCGTGCAGCCGCGCGCCGCACGCACTTGGAGGGACAAGAACAACAAGCCCAAGTACGAAGACGCCCACATTGTCTTCGGCACCGGCGCGAAGGCGCAGCGCTGGGTCATGGACCTCCTTCCGCCCGAGCACGTGATCGCCCGCTACTTCGCTGCCGAGCAGGCCGAACTTGACCGCCTCTCAGAGGCACGCGACGCTGCCACCCTCGCGGTTGCTGAGTACATCGAAGAGAACGCCGTCGAAGGCGGACTGCTGTTTGACGCCGCAGACGACGAAGGCAAGCTTCCGAAGAAGGCTGCGGCCGACTATCTCAAGGAACTCAAGGGTCTGGGCGGAGACCCTGACGAGATCGAGGCGCTCACGAAAATCGGGGCACTGTATCGAGCCGAAGACAAAGCCAAGAGTGCCGTCAAAGAGGCGACATCGCTGCTCCATGAGAAGGCCCTCGCCAAGTACGGGGTGCTCACCGACACTGAGGTGCAAGACCTCGTCATTGAGGCTAAGTGGGGCACGACCCTCCAGCAGCAGATCAATGGCGAGGTGACTGCACTCGGACAGATTCTGGTCGCACGTCTCGAAGTGCTCGCTAACCGATACGAGAAGACGATTGACGCGTTGGATGCCTCTGTCGAACGCCTGAGCGCGAACGTCGTCTCGCACCTTGCGTCCATGGGGATCGAGGTATGACTGTGGTACCCAGCGGTTGGACTACCCAGAGTCTTCTCGATCTGGTGGCAATACGCAGTGGCCAAGTTGATCCAAAACAGCCGCAGTACCGAGATATGCCACTGATCGCACCGGATCATATTGAAGTCGGAACTGGACGTCTCCTCGCGGTCCGTTCTGCGCATGAGCAGGGAGCAATCAGCGGGAAGTACATAGTTGACCCTGGAGACGTGATCTACAGCAAGATTCGTCCGTATCTGATGAAGGCGCATCGCGCTCAATTTCCAGCGCTGTGCAGTGCGGACATGTACCCACTGAAGCCTCGCGATGGCGTTGACGGGGACTGGTGCACGTGTAGGTGACAGGCGTCTTCACGTCGGGTCTGCGGGCGTGTGGTCCATGATCAACTCGTACTCGACGGGCGTCAATCG